>NZ_JAKUGK010000007.1:0-434430 GCF_022663885.1 Bacillus cereus group sp. BfR-BA-01330 | reverse complement strand
AGCATAGATATCAGTGGAATTTAAAGAAGATGACTCCTGTCGAATACAGAAATCATCTTCTTGATGCCGCCTAACTTTTTTTAAAATGTCCTTTACAAAGGGTACAGATTAATTTCGGACATCTCTTTTTATAATAAAGGTGATAATAATCGGTACGTTGATTCAACAATTCGTCTATGAAGACGTCTTTTATGAAAATGATCACCATGAATTTCACTTGATTCTTCTAAATCATCTTTAAAGTCTTGAACAAGTTTTCGAATGCTATCTGTATCATATAAAAAGGCATTTACTTCAAAATTCAAATGAAAACTTCTCATATCCATATTAGCTGTCCCAATTGAAGCTAAATCAGAATCAACGATGACAATTTTACTATGAAGAAAACCTTTTTCGTATTCATATATCTTTACTCCTGCATCTAAAAGCTCTGGGAAGTACGATCTCGATGCGTAAAAGACAGTACGCTTATCCGGTTTACTCGGCATTAATAAACGAACATCAATACCAGCAAGTGCAGCAACCTTTAATGCGGATAAAATATCATCATCCGGAATAAAATACGGCGTTGCAATCCAAATAGATTTCCGAGCAGAAGCGATCATTGCGAAATATAAATGCTTAATCGTTTCCCACTTATTATCGGGGCCACCTGCAACTAGCTGCACTCCTCCCCAATGATCACCCTCAACTGCTTTTGCTTGTAAATATTCAGGGGCTAGCACAGCCTCTCCAGTCATATAAAACCAGTCTTGAAGGAAAATAAGTTGTAAACTTTGAACCGCTTCACCACGTAAATACAAATGCGTATCTCGCCAAAAGCCAAAATATTTATTTTTCCCTAAATACTCATCACCGATATTTAATCCGCCTACAAACCCTTCGTTCCCATCAATCACAACAATTTTCCTATGATTTCGATAATTAATCTTATCGTTTAAAATCGGAAAGCGCACAGGAAAGAATGGAATCATTTCTACACCTGCATCGTTTAATTCTTCAATATACGATTTCGATAACTTAAAACTTCCAACCGCATCATATAAAAAGCGAACAACAACGCCTTCTTTCGATTTTTGTATTAAAATATCTTTAATTTCTGTTCCTAATTTATCATCACGCACAATGTAATATTCCATATGAATGTGATGTTTCGCTCGTTTTAACCCATTTAAAATAGCCCGAAACGTTTCATCTCCATTTGTTAATGTCCTCGTTTCAGTTTGAAATGAAATATTTAAAGCTCCTAATCGATCCGCTAAACGAAATAACAGTTCTTGATGCTTATGATTGCGTAAAATTCGTTCTTCGTAATCTTCATGCCCTTTATATTGTAAAAACGCCTGTTCATCAAGTAACGCCTTCTTTTGGAACATTCTTTTTCTTCGAAAATTTTGTCCAAATAATAAATAAGCAAAGAAACCAAATACCGGAAAAATTCCTAAAACAATTAACCATGTAAGTGTTTTAGATGGATGTCGATTTTCTAAGAAAATAACGCAACCAATTAAAAACGCAGATACTGTAAATAAAATACTAATAATACCTAAAATCGAAACATCTTTTATCCCAATCACATCTGAATAAAATGCTACATCAATAAACATACGTAACGAAACAAATAATGCGAACAATAGCAGTATAAAGAAAATCAGCTTTAACGTATTTTTCATCTCTTACCTCCTAACTAAGAAAGCTTTCCTATTCTTCATATAAAAAGCCGATTTCATACTACAGAAATCGGCCTACGTTTTAGCAGGAAAATTATTGCGAATCGTTTCAAGCGCATGCTCTTTCACAATTTGTTTTCCATACTCACTTACACGATGAATTGTTAAAGTTGATTCTTCTCCATATTCTAAAATAATACTTAAAATACGATCGATTTCTTCTTCATCATGTAGCACTTCATCGAATTCCACATATACATAATAGCGGTCCTCAAATGAATACAGCTCATCTTTTATATCTTCAAAGATAAGACGATGACTTAATGAAATGACATCTTCAAAATCATTAAATTTAATTAAAAAGCCAAACGTACCATCTTCATTAAAGTTTGTTCCTGTTTGTTCTTCTACCTCTTCGACTAATTCTTGTTGGAATAATGATTCGATGCCTTCATCTAGAGGAATATCTATAATTTTGTCTACCCCTATCGGTAGTTCCAGCTTTTGTCCGTCCTTTGAAAGCTCTGCTTTCGTGACAAGTACTTCAATCCCTTTATCGACTGCTTGCACTTGAATCCATAACGGTCCATCAATAAAGAAATCGTCATGATCACGAGCTTCGTCCATCATCTCCCAAAAGAGCTCTTCACTTCGTTCGCGATCATACCAAATTTCTTCACGATTAAATCCTCTATCCTCTATATCAATGTACGTAATAAAAAATTTCATCGTATGATCATTAATTCTTTCAATATCCAAAATACAACTCTCCCTTCCTGCTTAGAATTGTTATGAAGGGATTCCCCACTCATATGACAAATCAATAGATTCTTGTACTCTCATTTTATGATAAGATTCTCCAGAATGGAAATAAAATCGATTTATTTTACAAAAATAGTTATATGCCTATCTTTACTCGATAAACTACATAAATATATTATTATAGCGATTTCTTACTTACAAAAAATTTGGACATACATTTCCACATTCCCCCGTACACTGTAATAAAGTGAAACTTCTATTAGAAGAGATTATTTAACAACAACTTTCTTCATCACATACATATAGTTCGCTTATTAAAACATCATAAATGGAGGCAGACGAATGGACTTAGAGTTTTTAACATCCGTACTAATGATTGTCGGTATCGATGTTGTATTAGGTGGTGACAATGCAATCGTCATCGCACTAGCTAGCCGAAATTTACCTGAATCGAAACGAAATAAGGCTATTTTGATCGGTACTCTTTTAGCGATTGTACTAAGAATCATCCTTACTATACTAGCTGTCTATTTACTCGACATTCCATTTCTACAATTGATTGGCGGGGTTTTACTTACATTAATTGCAGTCAATTTATTAACCGATAATAGCAACGATCTTTCTTCTATTCAAGGAAAAACAACTTTATTTCAAGCTGTGCGGACAATTGTTTTCGCGGATCTCGTTATGGGGTTTGATAATGTTATTGCCATTGCAGGTGCAGCTCACGGGAGATTTTTACTCGTCATAATCGGCTTACTCATTTCTATCCCGATTATTATTTGGGGCAGCAAACTTATTTTAATACTTATGGAACGATTTCCATTCCTCATTTATTGCGGTGCAGCGATTCTTGCCTATACTGCAGGAAAAATGGTTACACATGAAGACAGACTTGCAACCTTTTTTCATAACAATCCAAGTTTCACTACAAGCATTCCTTATTTGTTCATTTTCACTATTTTATGCATCGGCTTTATCGTACAACAAGTTCGATTACGCAATGTGAAACATTAAAAAAAACCTTCTACTATATAATAGGTAGAAGGTTTTCATATTATTATAATTAATTTACAAGACGTTGTGCTTCACGTAATTGGAACGTTCTTACTGTACGTGGTAAGAAACGACGAATTTCGTCTTCGTTGTAACCAACTTGAAGGCGTTTCTCGTCAATCATAATTGGACGACGTAAAATCCCTGGATAGTCACGAATCATCTTATATAAATCTTGAAGTGGTAAAGACTCTAAGTTTACATTCAATTCTTGGAAAACTTTCGAACGAGTAGAAATAATCTCATCCGTTCCGCTTTCTGTCATACGTAAAATCTCTTTAATTTCCTCAATCGTTAATGGATCTGAGAAAATATTACGTTCTGTATAGGGAATATGATTTTCCTCTAGCCATAATTTCGCCTTTCTACAAGACGTACAGCTTGGAGAACTATATAATGTTACCATACAAAGCTCACTCTCCTTAAAGAGTACAAATTCTGTACTAAATACAGTTTTAATTTCTAACTTCAGCAATTTTTCGCGATAACTTGTCTTATTGAAAAGTACAAAAATCGCATTTCATGTAAGCAACAACTTATAATAAACAACAATTACTTTTAATAAGTAACTTCTATAATCATTATACAATAGATTTTGCAAGAAATATACAGTAAATTTCCTGCTAGTTGAGAAAACTCTTCCGTGCATTTCACTGCTATGTAACATGATTACGCTCACTTCAGCTGTACTTTAACAATAACTTTCAATCCTTTTACTACTCACTTCTCATAGATTTTTCATATAATATATAGTTATTTATCTATAATCTTCCCTATGAAAAAGAGAACGTTTTCTTACTTTTTCTTGATAAATTAATTAAGAAATGTAAGACTATACAAATGAGAATAAAAAGGAACGTTTGTTCTCATTTTAACAAATATCCTCCCTCCTGTCTACACGATTTCTAAAGTAAATTAAATATTTTTCTGACATTTCTTTCTTTTTCATTTTTTATCTCATACAATAAACATACAGACAGGCAAAGGGGGAGTTTTCAAATGATTGCTTTTTTTATTGATTTTATTACGGTTGCTGCCCTCATCATCGGAATAACAGCATTGATTGGTGTCATTACAAATAGCATCGGCGAAAAGCTCTTTGGTGGAAAAGAAAAAATGAAGTTTGTTAACAAAAGTTTGGATGTACAATCTGGCTGGAACCAAGTTGGCGGAAAAGGCATTTATAAGAAACGAACGTATTAAAAAAAAGCAGGCGATCACCTGCTTTTTTTCTTATTTCTCTACTGACGCCCATTTAAAGCTTAAATCGCCGCCATATTTATGGTTATACATATTTTTAATTGAATCTCTTTGTAAATATGCTCTACCACGTTGATATACTGGAACGATCGCAGCATCATCAAGTAACATTTTTTCTGCTTCTAATAAGTTCTTCCAACGAGCATTTACATCGCTTCCATCTTTTTTCGCCTTCATAATGATTTCATCGTATTTTGGATTAGAGTACTTCATCTTATTTTGTGACCCATCTGTTACAAACATATCAAGATATGTAATTGGATCTGGGAAGTCCGCACTCCATCCAGAGAATGACATGACATAATCGCCCGCATCTTCTAATTTTAGTTTTTGTGCGAATGGTTGCTGTTTAATTTTTACTGTTAAACCTGGTAAATTCTTTTCTAATTCACCTTTTAAATATTCACCAGTTTTCTTTGATAACTCTACATCTTCATTTAATAATTCTAATTCGATTTCATTTTTACCAAGTTCTTTTTTACCAGCTTCCCAATATTTCTTCGCTTCTTTCACGTTTGGTTTTACAATATCCCCGTTTACAGCACGGAAATCTTTTTTATCTGGTCCTTTAATGAAGTTATCAGGAATTAATCCTGTTGCTGGCTTAGAACCGTTATTTAATAATGTATCCACGAATGGCTTACGGTCAAAAGCAAGTGAAATTGCTTTACGAATATTTTTATTTGCTAAAGCTGGATCTTTTTGATTTAAACGAAGGAAGAATACAGATGTATCTTCTACTGTTTGGAAATCTGGTTTTCCTTTATATTTATCAATAAACTCCGCTAATAACGACGCTCGATCAATTGCATTTGTTTCATATAAGTTAATTGGCGTAGATGTATCTTTTACAATATTAAAGTTTACTTCTTCAATCTTCACTTCTTTATTGTCCCAATATGACGCGCTCTTTGTCATTTTAAAGCTACGTTCATGTTGCCAATCACTTAATGTAAATGGTCCGTTATAAAGCGTTGTATTCGCTTCCAAACCAAACTTCGTACCTTGCTCTTTCACAAACTTTTCATTCACAGGATAGAAGATTGGATATACCATTAAATCTACAAGGTATGGAATTGAATTATCTAATTCCACTTCTAATGTATAATCATCAATCGCCTTTACCCCTAATTGATCCGGACTCATCTCTTTTTTATTAATTTTCTCTGCATTTTTTATATCATACATAATGTACGCTGATTTCGCAGCTGTATCTGGGTTAATCGCTCTTTGCCATGCGTATACGAAATCTTTTGCCGTCACAGGATCACCATTTGACCATTTTGCGTCTTCACGTAATTTAAATGTGTATTTTTTACCATCTTCTGATTTTTGGAATTCCTTCGCTACACCAGGAACTAGCTTATCATCTTTTCCTAAACTGTATAAGCCTTCCATCGTATTACCCATTACTCTTGAAGAAACTGCATCAGCTGATAACGCTGGATCCATCGTTGGAATTTCTTGCGTTTCAATTAAGTTAATAACTTGCTTCGCACCGCTTTTCCCGCTATCCCCTTTTGCGTTCGCTTGCGGTTCATCTTTTTGGTAGCTACATGCCCCTAACATCATGCTCATTGCTACTGTTGATACTACAAAAACTGGAATCTTTTTTTTCATACTTCCACCCTCCATAAAAATGTTAGCCCTTTCATTTTCAAACAGAAAGAAATATATATATGTTCTAATAATTCATATTATACACACAAATATATTTTTTGTATATTTATATTTCTATTTCATTAAAATTTCCTGTTAAAAAATAAATCTTTGTAAACGTTTCATATTGCTGATTATTCTTACTAAAGTGTTAAAAACAATATTTTTTATACTTTTCTAAATTATCAGAGAAAAATGAATTTTATATCTCATAATACTTTATGTATAATTATCCTTTTGTTTTTATCATAAAATAGCACTCTCTTCATAATAAAAATATGTAGGCTAAAATGAGTGCAAAGGTTAAGAAAGTATGTTACGATACATTTTGCTAAAAATAGATATCGGTAAAGAGGGGACGGACATGGCAGCAATTCAGGCAAAAAACGGGCCTACTGAGAAATTAAGTTTATTCTTATTAACATGGCCTATTTTTCTAGAAGTTTTTCTTTTTATGTTAATGGGGATCGCTGATACTTTCATGTTAAGTGCATTATCAGACGATGCTGTATCTGGGGTTGGTGCAGCGAATCAATACCTCCATATCGCTATTTTGGTACTAGAAGTCATCGGGAACGGCGCAGCTATCGTCGTATCTCAATACCTCGGTTCCAAACGCTTTATGGAAGCATCTAAAATATCAGCATTAGCCGTCACATTAAATTTAATAGTTGGGCTCGTTATAAGCGCTGGTTTTCTTTTATTTTCGAAACATATGATGCTCGCAATGAACTTACAAGGCGATGTACTAACGTATGCGCAAAACTACTTATCTATCGTCGGAGGAGCCATCTTCCTACAAGCTATTATTAACTCATTAGCCGCAATTATCCGTGTACACGGTTTCACAAAGCAAGCGATGTTTATTTCACTCGGAATGAATATGATTCATATCGCTGGAAACTATGTACTCATTTTCGGGAAATTTGGTTTCCCTGAGCTCGGTGTACAAGGGGCTGCCATTTCTTCTGCTGTCAGCCGACTTATAGCGCTTATTGTTTTCTTCTGGTTACTATACCGCGTTATGGAATATCGTGTAAAATTACAATATTATTTCACCTTATCAAAAGAATATATCGGGAAAATTTTAAAAATCGGGATTCCATCTGCTTTTGAGCAAGTTATGTATCAAGCTTGTCAAATTGTCTTCTTATACTATGCAACATATTTAGGAACGGAATCGTTAGCGGCTAGACAATACGCTACGAACATTTCTATGTTCACTTATTTATTCGCTATTGCAATTGGTATGGGAACAGCCATTATTATTGGCCGCCTCGTTGGTGGTGGCGAAAAAGATGAAGCATACGAACGCTTGTGGAAAAGTGTAAAATGGGCGATTGGTGTAACTTTATGTATGGTCGCTCTCGTTATTACATTCCGTACACAATTAATGGGACTGTTTACAGATAATCCGTACATTATCGGGTTAGGCGCAAGTGTTCTTTTACTAAGTGTACTACTTGAAACGGGACGTACGATGAATATCGTCATCATTAATTCGCTTCGTGCAGCTGGTGATGCAAAATATCCTGTTTTAATCGGTGCATTCTCTATGGTGTTAATGAGTTTACCACTAGGTTACTTTTTCGCCTTTCATTTAGATATGGGGCTCGTTGGTATTTGGCTAGCAATCGCCATCGACGAATGGACACGTGCCATTATTATGTTCTTCCGCTGGAAAAGTAGAGCGTGGGAGCGTTATGCACTTGTTAAACCTGAAGAACAAGAGGAGAATGTTTCTGTTCAAGTTCAGTAATTTTGCATATGGATATCACTAATGATACATGAGATTTATATCGGCGATTCTTTAAATATATCGACTGACCGACAAATGTATACAATTCTTTTATATAGTAGAAAAAGAGCCATCCTTCCATAACAGAAGAATGGCTCTTTTTCTTATTGATAAATCTCTTTATATTTCTTGTACTCCGCTTCCGAACATAGTACGAAATGTCCCGGGCGAATTTCACGCATTGTTGGTGCTTCACTACCATAATTATGCTGTGATGGATCATATACGATACGTTTACGATTGCGCTCATAATCTGGATCTGGAAGTGGAATCGCTGATAATAGTGATTTCGTATATGGATGAATTGGATTCGCATATAATTCATCACTTGTTGTTAACTCAACGATTTGGCCACGGTACATTACACCAATACGATCACTAATGTATTTTACCATTGATAAATCATGGGCGATGAATAAGTATGTTAAACCTTTTTCTTTTTGTAACTTTTTCAGTAAGTTTACAACTTGCGCCTGAATCGATACGTCAAGTGCTGAGATCGGCTCATCGGCAATGATAAATTCTGGGTCTACAGCAAGCGCTCGAGCGATACCGATACGCTGACGTTGTCCACCTGAGAATTCGTGTGGGAAACGGTTTGCGTGCTCTTTATTTAAACCAACTGTGTTTAATAGTTCATGAACACGGTCCATGCGCTCTTTTTTACTTTTCGCTAATCCGTGAATATCAATACCTTCTGCGATAATATCCCCTACTGTCATACGAGGATTTAATGATGCGTATGGATCTTGGAAAATCATTTGCATTTTACGGTTGAATTTCTTCAGTTCTGCGCGTGATTTCTTACCATGTACGTTTTCACCATCGAACAATACTTCACCAGCAGTTGCATCATATAAACGAATAATCGTTCTTCCAGTTGTCGATTTACCACAACCTGATTCTCCTACAAGACCAAATGTTTCTCCGCGGTAAATATCAAATGAAATATCATTAACCGCTTTGACAACACCACCACTCACGTCGAAGTGCTGCTTTACATTTTTTACTTCAATTAATTTCTCACGTTGTTTAGTCATGTTGTTCACCTGCTTTCATTTGAAGAATGCGTTTTTCAACGACTGCTGGCGGTTTTACTTCTGGAGCTTGCTCGTGAAGTAACCAAGTTGCCGCATAGTGCGTATCACTTACTTTAAATAAAGGTGGGTCCATTTCAAAATCAATTTTCAGTGCCTGTGGGTTACGTGGTGCAAAAGCATCTCCCTTTGGCGGCTTCAATAAATCTGGAGGCGTTCCAGGGATTGCATATAACTCTTCTTCTGAACCATCTAAACTTGGCATAGATGCGATTAAACCCCAAGTATATGGATGTTTCGGATTGTAGAAAATTTCATCTACAGTTCCAATTTCAACAACTTTACCAGCGTACATAACTGCCACTCGGTCCGCAACGTTTGCTACTACACCTAAGTCATGCGTAATGAAAATGATTGCTGCTTCTGTTTTTTGCTGAATGTCTTTCATAAGTTCTAAAATTTGCGCCTGAATCGTAACGTCTAGCGCTGTTGTCGGCTCATCGGCAATTAATAATTTCGGGTTACAAGCTAACGCCATCGCAATAACTACACGCTGTCTCATACCACCTGAGAATTGGTGAGGATATTGTTTTAAACGAGCTTCTGGATTTGGAATACCTACAAGGTCAATTAATTCTAAAGCAACTTTACGTGCATCTGCTTTACTCATCCCTTGGTGTTTAATTAGACCTTCCATAATTTGATTTCCAATTGTCATCGTTGGGTTTAATGATGTCATTGGATCTTGGAAAATCATCGCGATATCTTTACCGCGTACTTGCTGCATTTCTTTTTCTGTTAATTTCGTTAAGTCACGACCTTCAAATACGATTTCACCATTTTTAATGCGTCCAGGAGGATTCGGAATTAATCCCATTAACGCTTTAGAAGTAACTGATTTCCCTGAACCAGATTCTCCTACAATCGCCAATGTTTCTCCTTTTTTCAAATCAAAAGTAACGCCGCGTACAGCTTGTACTTCACCTGCATGTGTATCAAAGGAGACTTGTAAATCTTTTACCTCTAACAATGTTTTCATCTTTGCCTCTCCCCTCTTTTACTTACGCATTTTTGGATCTAACGCGTCGCGTAATCCGTCTGCCATTAAGTTAAACGCTAAAATTAATATACTGATGACAACCGCAGGAATGAACATCATATGCGGATACGTTTGAATAGATTTATAACCATCATTTACAAGAGAACCTAGTGACGCAAATGGCGGCTGAATTCCTAAACCGATGAAACTTAAGAACGCTTCACCAAACACCGCTGATGGAATTGTAAACATTGTCATTACGATAATAGGTCCCATTACGTTTGGAATTAAATGTTTCACAATTAATTGTGTATTTGTTGCACCTAATGTACGAGATGCTAATACATATTCTTGGTTTTTTAACTTTAAGATTTGTCCACGAACAATACGCGACATCCCTATCCAACCTGTAATCGCCATCGCGAGTGTAATTGACCAAATACCAGATCCCATAATGATTACCATTAAAATAACGATGATTAAGTATGGAATACCGTTAATAATCTCCATAATACGTTGCATAATGTTATCTACTCTACCGCCGTAGAATGCTGAAATACCTCCGTATGCAACCCCAATTACTAAGTCAATTGCTGCTGCTAAAAGAGCGATATATAATGATACGCGTGTACCTTCCCATGTTCTTGTCCATAAGTCACGGCCAAGATCATCTGTACCAAACCAGAAGTACTCTTTAATATCACGTTTTTCATATTGGTCAACACCATATTGATCTGTACCGTCAAATGGTAACCAATGAACATTTTCAATAACTGGAATTTTTGGTGGTAATTTCGCTCGACCTAAATCTTGCTCTTTATACGAGTGTTTACTTACCATCGGTCCAAAAATCGCTAATAGTGCAATGATAACTAATAATACAAGGCCAAGCATCGCACCTTTATGTTGGAATAAACGTCTTCTTACATCTTGCCAAAACGTTAGGCTTGGACGGGCAATGACTTCATTATCAACATTATTTTGATTGGCTTGTTGAAATAAATCTGGAGATAATTTTTGTACATCTTTCATCATTTTTTCCCTCCCGCTAAACGAATACGAGGATCAATAATTCCGTATAAAATATCGACAATGAAAATAACTAAAATGAAGATTGCACTATAGAAAATCGTAGTTCCCATAATAACTGTATAGTCATTTAAAGTAATCGATTTAACGAATTGTTCCCCAAGTCCTGGTACAGCATAAATTTGCTCGATAACAAGTGTTCCTGTAATTAATGCCGCAACCATTGGTCCTAAAATTGTTACAACTGGAATTAACGCATTACGAAGTGCATGTTTGACAATAATAACGCCTTGGCTAATTCCTTTCGCTTTCGCTGTTAAAATGTAATCGGCTTGCATAACTTCAATTAATTCTGCACGAGAGAAACGTGCGATTGTTGCGATAACTCCCATCGATAATGCAATTGTAGGCATTACAGTAAACTCTGGTCCTTTCCAGAATGCTACTGGGAACCAGCCAAGTTTTACCCCTACGAAATATTGCAGTAATGCGGCGAATACGAATGATGGTACCGACATTCCGAGTACCGAAATAACTGTTGCACTATAATCTACCCACGTATTATTACGAAGTGCGGCAACAATACCTAAAATTAAACCGATAAATGTTCCTAATATAATCGCTTGTAAACCTAATTGGGCTGATGGTCCAATACGATCCACAATCATGTCTGTTACTGGGCGGTTATCATATTGGAATGATACCCCTAAATCACCTTTTGCTAGGTTACCTAAGTAACGTGCGTATTGAACTGGTACCGGATCATTCAATCCGTATTTTTCAAGAATGATTTCTTTTTGTGCCGGTGATAGCTTCTCCTGGTTTTTAAGCGGAGAACCCGGAAGTAATTTCATCAAAAAGAAAGTCAGTGTAGTAATTAAAAATAATGTCAAAGCCATGTACACGAAACGTTTTAATACATAACGTCCCATATCAAGCACCTCCCCGTTTTTCTCAAAAGCAATAAGATAGTTTAAAATATTCTTACTTTTATTTTTTTAAAATAAGAGCATATGCCCATCATAGGCATATACCCTTGTAAACGATGGAAAAAAAGATTATTTTTGTTCAACAGATGCCCATTTGTAAGTTAATTTACCACCATAGTTAATTGGGATAATATCTTTTACGGCACCTTTTACTACATACGCTGAACCTTTTTGGAAGATTGGAGTGATAACTGCATCCTCTTTAATTAACATCTTCTCTACTTCTAGAAGGTTGTCCCAGCGCGCTTGTAAATCTTTTGTATCTGTTTTAGCTTTTAGGATTAACTCATCATATTTCTGATTAGAATACCCTGTTTTATTTTGAGAACCATTCGTAACAAACATATCTAAATATGAGATTGGATCTGGGAAATCTGGTCCCCAAATACCAAACGCAATATCATATTGCTGAGAATCTTCTAATTTATTTTTTTGTGCGAATGGTTGCTGTTTAATTTTAATTGATAAACCTGGTAAGTTCTTTTCCATCTCACCTTTTAAGAATTCCCCAACTTTTTTAGCATCTTCATTATCAAAGTTTAAGAATTCTAGTTCGATTTTATCAGTTCCAAGCTCTTTCTTCGCTGTTTCCCAAAGCTTTTTCGCTTCTTTTGGATTTGTTTCAACTAGCTTTCCATTTTCAGCTCGGAAATCTTTTTTATTCGGACCTTCAGCGAAATCTTTTCCAACAAATCCGTAAGCTCCAATTGCACCGTTATTTAAAATAACTTTTGCAATGTTATCACGGTCAAAGGACATTGAAATTGCTTTTCTTAAGTTTTTATTACTTAAGTACTGATTACTTTGATTAAATCTTAAGTAAGCAACCCCTGCTTCTTTTCTTGTTTGGAACTCTGGGCTTTTTCTAAACTTATCAACAAATTCAGACGTTAAAGCCGCTCGATCAATCGCGTTTGTCTCATATAAATTTACATCAGTTGCTGTATTTTTTACAATATTAAAGTTGATTTCTTCGATTTTAACCGTTTTATTATCCCAATATGAAGGATTCTTCTTGAATTGGAAACTTTGTTCATGTTTCCAATCACTCATAACGAATGGACCGTTATATAATGTTGTATTTGCCTCTAAACCAAATTTATCCCCTTGTGCTTTTACAAAGTTTTCATTTAGTGGGTAAAATACTGGATAAACTGTTAAATCGATAAAGTAAGGAACGGGATTGTCTAATTCTACTTCTAATGTATAATCATCAATCGCTTTTACACCTAATTGGTCAGCAGGTAATTCTTTTTTATGAATTTTCTCTGCATTTTTAATATCGAACATAATGTACGAATACGTTGCTTTTGTATCTGGATTTACTGCTCTTTTCCATGAATACACAAAATCTTTAGCTGTTACAGGTTCCCCATTCGACCATTTCGCATCTTTTCTTAATTTAAATATGTATTTCTTCCCATCATCTAGCTTTTCGACATCTTCTGCAACTCCAGGCATTCTCTTTTGATCTTTGCCAATACGATATAAACCTTCCATCGTATTATTTAATGCTGTAGAAGATGAAGAATCAGATGCCAATGATGCATCCATTGACGGAATTTCAGATAACTCTGTTAAATTAAGAATCTGTTTTCCGTTACTACTACTCGTAGCGTTCTCTTTCCCTTTTGCTTTTGCGTCATCTTTTTGGTAGCTACACGCGCTAAGCAACATACTTGCAGTTAAAGTTGATGCAAGTAATAACGGTATCTTTTTCTTCATGTTGTGTTGCCTCCCCTAATTGCACTTCCTGTACCCTCACTTGTTAAAAAGTAGAATTGAAAGAATAATCTCCAAGTTTCTACAATTTTCATTATACATATAATATAACAATTGTGAATATAGTTTTTTGTTTTTTTGTTAAAATTTTTAATAAAATATTTATATTTTTAATTTTTCGTAAAGGGATACATTAACATTGCTACCATCATCTTAAAATCAGACCTTTAATTGCGTATAATTTTCAAAAAATTAATCCTAGTACTTATTATAGCTTTTATAGTATAATAATTCTAGTAATATTTTGACGGAGGGGAATATTTTGAATAAAGTTTTTTTTCATACTTGTATACTAATTTTTATAGCGATGATTGCTTCTAGTATTGGTGCATTCCTCATTTCATCTCAATTTTTGTTGAACTTTGTCAACATTTTGTTTTATATTGCACTGTTTTTTATTCTTATCGGCGGTTTTTTATACATATTTCAAAATGGTTTTTTCAATGTAACCATTTACGCATTCCAAAGAGTATTTGGTACGAACAAAAAGATTGACTCTTTAATTGAAGAAGTCGAGGAACCTACAGATAAGAAAGAACGTATTTATAAAACATATTCATTCAAATGGACATATCCAATTTGTATTACAGGTATCTTCCTTGGGTTGTTCTCGACCCTCATTAGCTTTACTATTTTGATGTAGTTTGCAAACACTATCCCATATGATATAATAATCAGCAAAACATTTTGTTATAAAACTTTAGTTCTTTCATATTAAAAGAGCTCAAGTAACAATAAATAAATTTATATGTATGCGATGATAAAGAAGAGTACATATTGAGGCAATTTCAGAGAGCTTGTGGTTGGTGTGAACAAGTAATTGTACAGTATGGAATGGGCTTTTGAGCACCAAACCGAACCGAAAGTAGTAGGCTTTGGCGTTATATCCAAACGTTATTATGGATTAGAGAGATTTCACAGTAGTGAAATAATTAGGGTGGTACCACGGTCCATTCGTCCCTATAGTTTTTGGGATGAATGGGCTTTTTTGTTTGCCTTCTCTTCCCCACATCACGCATTCTATTTTAGGAGGAATTACTTATGTCAGTTATCTTTTCTGGTATTCAACCAAGTGGAACGATTACACTTGGAAACTATTTAGGAGCAATGAAGCAGTTTACAGAGCTTCAAAATGAACACGACTGTTATTTCTGTATTGTAAACCAACATGCGATTACAGTACCTCAAGATCCCGTCGGGCTTCGTAAAAACATCCGCAGTCTTGCTGCACTTTATGTAGCATGCGGCATCGATCCTGAAAAAGCTACTTTATTTGTACAATCAGAAGTACCAGCACACGCTCAACTAGGATGGATCATGCAATCTGTTGCTTACGTTGGAGAATTAGAACGTATGACGCAATATAAAGATAAAGCTTCTGGTAGAGATTCAGTTCCAGCTGGATTACTTACGTATCCACCATTAATGGCTGCTGATATTTTACTTTACAACACTGAAATCGTGCCGGTTGGTGATGACCAAAAGCAACATATCGAATTAACACGTGACTTAGCAGAGCGTTTCAACAAACGTTACCGCGAAATCTTCACAATGCCTGAAATTCGCATTCCAAAAGTAGGAGCTCGCGTTATGTCATTAACAGAGCCTACGAAAAAAATGAGTAAATCTGATCCGAATCCAAAATCAATGATTAGTATGCTTGATGAGCCAAAAACAATTGAAAAGAAAATTAAGAGTGCTGTAACTGACTCTGAAGGTATTGTGAAATTTGATAAGGAAAACAAACCTGGTATCTCTAATTTATTAACAATCTACTCTTCATTCTCTGGAAAAACAGTTGAAGAAATCGAAGCAATGTACGAAGGAAAAGGATACGGCGACTTCAAAGGCGACCTAGCGCAAGTAGTCGTAGAAGCTATTCGTCCAATCCAAGACAAATATAACGAACTAATCAACTCACCAGAACTAGACGAAATCCTAGACAAAGGTGCAGAAAAAGCAAACCGCGTCGCATTCAAACAACTACGCAAAGTAGAAAACGCAATGGGACTAAGCAGAAAACGTAGGTAACATATAAAGCGGAGGCAGCTCGTTCAGCTCTGACTGGATAAGGTTCTTTCGCATAGAAGACGCTTTTTGTCTTCTTATGCGGAAGGTTCTTAGACACGAAGAGCTCGCTGCCGGAGCTGGATTTCTACAAAAAGCGGAGGCGGCTCGTTTAGAATGTGAGGGGGATGGAGCTCCTGACGTAGAGACGCTTTTTGCCTCGCAGGAAGGCGCGAAGCCACCGAACATTCTTGCCGCTGGAACTAGATTACTACAAAATTAAAAAACCGCCAATTGGCGGTTTTTTAATTTACCTTTTGCTCATTTTCCATTTCCCATAACTTTTCAAAAAATGGCTGTCCTTTTACGAGACGCTCGCATAATTGTTCGTGCTTATCAGACCAGCCTGTTTTCGCTTCATCATACAGCTTAGCCCAAATATCTTCAAATTCCATATGTTGAACCATTCCATATGCTGATGGATCCCACTCTGTGAACCAATAGCGAATTTCTGCTGTGTTTTTCGTTGTATGTAATTGATCTAACGCCATAAATAATAATTGTTTTAGCTGTCTTTCTTTACGAGTCAAGCCATTCATAATGAAAGGCGATGGTGATAAAATATGATGTTCTTTTTCTGTTTCTTCTACTTGGAACTCATACTTTTCTGCTTGTACGTTCTCTACCATCTCATATACCATCTGCTCTTGGCGTGGTATAAGTCTACTTTTGCGAATTGGTACATTGTAACCAATTGTGTCAATGGCAATAATACCTTTCCCATCTGTAACAACAAAGCAATACTCTTGCTGCAAACGTTCATGATTTTTACGAATATAAGCCTTATGATGTACGTCTTCCAGCATTTTTTGCGGAAGCTCTAACAATTCGTTCTCGATGTAATGATATAATGTGGCATCTACTTTTAATAATGGCACTTGATCTAATAGCTCAATCGTATCATCTTTCCGCCATTCGTAAAAATGACAAACGTTATACCCATTTTCTTCACCTTCAAACCAATTTACCCATACATCATGTAGATATAACATTCACTACCCCTCACTTCACTACTGTTTGTACCAATCATTATGTTCATTTTTGCTTAACTTTATTCCACTTGAGGAAATATATTCTAATTATTATTTTTTCTTCTATTAATACTAAAAAAACAGGAAATAGAATTCCTGTTTTTTTATATATGAAATGTATTTGCTTTATTCAATATTTCTTTTGCATCTATAGATAATAAAGAAAGTGTATCTTCTCCTTCCAAAGTTACACAATCTTTGACAATATGAAATCCAAGCGCATAGCCAAGCATCTTCGGATAAGAGTGAAAGCCATTTAATAAGATGTCATGTTCCCTTGTTCCTCGTTTTATACTTATTCTTTCATGTACAACATTTTTCCAATAATAAACAGCCTCTTCTTTTGAAAGATACGCCGTCCACGGTGCATTGTTTTTTTCTGTATACCTTTCTGTTACTGCTTGTTCCGCTAGCCCTTCCATAATCATCGTATCAAGTAATGTATATTCTGTTTCTTTCGTCTCAATTTGATGTAACCTGCATATGTGATGATATTCATGCGCCAATAACACTTTTAATTCTTCTACCGAATTCCGCCCACATACGAATAAGAAAATAACATGACGCATAGATAATCCAGCCCTACCGTTATACTCTTCTTGTACAGTTCGATTATAGGAATCTGATAATAAAATAAAGACAGGGACATCTGGACCTTTTAACCAATTTTTTAGTTTATCATACTCCAGGCTCAATTCTTTCCAAATTTCCTTTTCCTCTAATTCTTTAATTTCCTTTTCTCCGCGCATGATCGGGCGATACATCCCTTTTGAAATTAAAAAGCGATACAACCTTTCTTTTGGCAACGGAATATACTTCGTAAATTTCTCACAAAGTTTTTCTGGCCGTCCATAATATAAATGTAGCCATTCAGCTGTTTCAACAATCCCCATCTTTATCCCTCCTTTTTCTTATGTATATGCTACAGGAGAAAAAGGCGTAAAAATAAATAAGGAGTTTTTTCGCAATCTATTGCGAAAAAACTCCTTATTTCATCGATTATTTATACGATTTAAATACTAACACTGCGTTATGACCACCGAATCCTAATGAGTTACTTAATACTGCATTTACTTCTTGGTGTCTCGCTTGATTTGGTACGTAATCTAAGTCACATTCTGGATCTGGTGTCTCATAGTTAATTGTTGGAGGAATTACTCCGTCTGTAATTGATTTAATAGAGAAAATCGCTTCAACAGCACCAGCTGCTCCTAATAAGTGACCTGTCATTGATTTCGTTGAGCTAATCGCTACTTTATACGCGTGCTCGCCGAAAGTTTCTTTAATTGCCATCGTTTCATATTTTTCATTCGCATCAGTACTTGTACCGTGCGCATTAATGTAATCAATATCTTCTGGCTGTAGGCCTGCATCAGCTAAAGCTTGACGCATTGCACGCACTCCGCCTTCCCCACCAGGAGCAGGCATTGTAATATGGAACGCATCTCCAGTTGCACCATAACCAGCAATTTCCGCGTAAATGTGAGCACCGCGTGCTAATGCGTGCTCTAATTCTTCAAGAATTAGAATACCTGAACCTTCACCCATTACGAAACCGCTACGGTTTTTATCAAATGGACGGCAAGCCGTTGCTGGGTCTTCATTAAATGTTAATGCTTTCGCTGAGCTAAATCCTGCGAATGCCATACTTGTTAGCGGTGCTTCTGCTCCGCCTGTAATCATTGCATCAGCATCACCACGCTGAATTGCTTTAAATGCATCACCAATTGAGTTTGCACCAGATGCACAAGCCGTTACAGAACAAGTGTTAATTCCTTTTGCTCCTGTTGCGATTGATACTTGACCTGCTGCCATATCTGGAATCATCATCGGCACGAAGAATGGGCTCACGCGGCGTGGGCCTTTCTCAGTAAAAATCTTAAATTGTTCTTCGTATGTTTCCATACCGCCAATACCAGATCCAATCCATACACCAATTCGAGGTCCGTTTTCTTCTGTAATTTCAAGCTTTGCATCTGCAACTGCCATTTTCGCTGCTGCTACTGCATATTGTGTAAAGCGATCCATACGGCGCGCTTCTTTTTTATCAATATATTTCTCGACTTCAAAGTCGTTAATTTCCGCTGCTACTTTTGCTGGAAATAGTTCTGGATCAATTCTTGTAAGTCGCCCGATTCCAGATACACCCTTTTTAATGTTTTCCCACGCTGTTTCAACATCTGTTCCGACCGGTGTAACAGCTCCTAGTCCTGTAATTACGACCCTCTTTTTTTCCATACAAAATACACTCCTTTTTTTCTCTCAGTCCTTATTTACCCCAACGAAGAGCGACTGCTCCCCATGTTAATCCGCCGCCAAAACCAACAAGTATAATTAAATCACCGTCTTGAATACGTCCGTTTTGCAATTCCTCTACCATTGCAATCGGAATTGAAGAAGCTGATGTATTACCGAACTTCTCAATCGTCATACTCATTTTTTCTTGTGGTAAATTTAACCTCTCTCTTGCAGATTCCATAATACGAATGTTTGCTTGATGCGGTACTAAGAAATCCACATCTTCTTTCGTAAGACCAGCTTTATCTAAAACGCGAAGACAAGAATCACCAAGTTGACGAACGGCAAATTTAAACACTTCTCTGCCATTCATCATAACATACTCGTCTTGATAAAGGTGCTTGCCACCACTTCCGTCTGCTCCTAATTCAAAAGATAGAACGCCTTTACCTTCTGAAACAGCTCCCATTACGACAGCACCGGCTCCGTCTCCAAATAGTACTGCTGTATTTCGATCGTTCCAGTCTACAATTTTAGATAGTTTATCACTACCAACTACTAATACATTTTTATACGTTCCTGTTTGAATAAATTGCTGTGCTGTAATCATTCCGTACATAAAACCAGCACATGCTGCACTTAAATCCATTGCAGCTGCATGTTTCGCTCCTATTGCTTCTTGAATTACACAAGCAACTGCTGGAAAAGCACGATCTGGTGTTACTGTTGCTACTAAAATAAGATCGATATCCTCTCCGCTAATTCCTGCATCTTCAAGTGCTTTTTTAGAAGCCTCTACGGCCATATATGAAGTATCTATTGTATCATCGGCAATGCGTCTTTCTGCAATTCCCGTTCTCGTACGAATCCATTCATCGGATGTTTCCATTATTTTCTCTAAATCGTGATTTGTGACTACTTTTTCTGGCACATATCTTCCGATCCCTAAAATGCCCACGTTCACATCGCAGCCCTCCGTTTTATATCAATTATTATGACTTGGTACTAATTTTAAAACATAAATGTATTTTTGTCTAGAATATATTTCGCATAAAACAGAAAGCTAAGCATTATTCACGTTATTTTTCATTAAAAGAAACAGAAACATACCTCTCAAATATAAAAAGACTCAAACCACTTCTATTTACGGTTCGATCCTCTCTTTCATCTAAAAAGATGCTTTTTTATTCTTTATCTGCTTTCCTTCTAAACTAGAGAGTTCTCCTCACTACTTTTCCTTTATCCTCTTCATATCTCTGGTTTTCCCCCAGGCAAGAATAAAAAAGGCCCTGACCGCTTCTATCCACGGTTCGGGCCTCTCTTCCATCTTAAAAAGATGCTTTTTATTCTTTATCTGCTTTCCTTCTAAACTAGAGAGTTCTCCTCACTACTTTTCCTTTATCCTCTTCATATCTCTGGTTTCCCACCAGGCGAGAATAAAAAAGGCCCTGACCGCTTCTATCCACGGTTCGGGCCTCTCTTCCATCTTAAAAAGGTGCTTTTTATTCTTTTTATTCTTTATCTGCTTTCCCGAGCTCATAGGCCTCGTTCATAACTTTCATTAACAACTCTAACACCGGCTGTGCCTTCTCCATATCAAGTGCAATTCCATTATCATCTAAAATTGCCTTTGCTTCCGGTAAATGCTTCATTGCGATTTGTAAAAACTGCATGCTTTTTTCGTTCATATTATGCTCTTCCTCTCCATTAAAACTTTCACATACAATAGTGTAACACGCGTACTACCCTTCGTATAACTCTTTATATTTTTTCATGTGTGCCAGTTGCTTATTTAAACCGTATTCTAACGGAGTATTTCTTTTTATTGAAATTACCTCGATAGCCTCATCTCTTACTTCGTTATTATTTTTATTTACTTTATCATCCGCGCGTAAAAGATTCATACCTTTTTCCCATAATGACTGTTTACCACTAAGTAAATTGTATATACCAAGATGCGCCCCGTTCGTTCCATTTTCCCATAAGTATTCACATACATCTTCAACGTAAAGTAAATCATTCCCCTTTTCCTCAATCGTACAACGGCACTCTTTTTCACCTAATTCTGATAAAATAAGCTGATGAAACATCATAAAGGACGGTTGCCACGGTCCATATAATGTTGGAACTCGAAATACACTATATTGTAAATTCCCTTTTTTCAATCCTTCTTCTACTTTCAAAAATAGTCGCTTATTTTCGGATTCATCTGTACTGCCTACTTCAATAGAAGAAATTAAATTTAACTTCACTTTTTGTTCTTCACACATTCTTATAATTCGCTTTAAATATTGTAATATGACTCTTTCATTCCGAAATCCACTTTGCTGATTTGGCTCATATAAGCAAAAGTAAACAGTATCGAATCTCTCTTCCTCAACCGATCTCCATCCATCTTCATCTCTTATCGAATAATACGTAAATAATGCATTTCGCCCAATTAATAATAACTTCTCTTCATTAATTTTCGTCATACTATCGAATTCATCAAAATCAAGACCATATACTTCCACTTCTTCTGCAATCATTTTATTTACAAGGTGATAACCTACAAACGTAAGTGCACCTACAATTAGCACGCGTTCCATACCACCAACCCTTTCCCTCTGAAACAAATAGCTCCTCATTTATGTATATGGGAGCTTCATAATTCTTCTTCATATTTTTTAAAGAAATCGGTCGTTTGCCTAACCATTTTATATTTCACATCTTGCAGATGGAACAAGACAGAAGTATCACATTGATTTAGTTGCCTCATTTTCTCATATCTACGCAACTGCTGTTTTCTTCCTCTTTTTTCTTGTGTTGATACGAAAATTTTAACAGGTACACAAGATGGAAGAAGCGTAAATGATTTCTTATTTATTTTTGATTCTAATTCTTCTTCTTTGGCATCATACGCCAAACTTAATTCCTTCACGAGTCTCTTGTAAAAAAACTTATGCTCTTTCTCAAACTCCACATATTCTGGTAAATCTAAACACGGATTTAACATAATGACAGAGCGTATACACTCAGGGTATTTGTTCATCATTTCGAGTGCTACAAGTGCTCCCATACCATCTGCCATAATGTGCATTTTCGCATTCAATGTCTCTTTTCTCAACACAACGTCATATAAACGTTTCGCTAGACGAACAGATTGGTCGTTTCCCCAATGTCTTCCGTATAAATTAGAAGAAAAGACTGTGTAGCCTTGCTCAATAAGGCCATGTAAAAAATAAGATCTAACCGCATGCTGTGTCCATAAACTTGTACCATTCTCAATAAAGTAGTTATAATCACCGAGGAGCATAACAGAAAATCCATTTGGCTTCTCCGGTAAATAAATGACACATGGTTCTTTTTCTAAGTAAAAAAAACGTTCCGTAATACTCATTTTTCCCCCGCCTTATTTTCTAAACATATAAAACCACTCTTTTATAATGTATGAACGGAATGCAAATTTGCGTTGAAAAATCTACAAATATTTTTCTATATTCTTTTTTCAATTGTGTTACAATAAGGACAGATTGAACGAATAGAGGTGTAAAATATGCGTTTCATTTGGGCATTAATTTGGTCGTTCTTACTTGTACATATGATGAGCTATGTAATCGGCTCTATGACTGGCGGTACATACGACTTTAACCAAGCGTCTATTTTCTCAGTTGTTCTTGCTGTGTTAGTACTAGCAATTTCAGCTGCAATTCCAAACGAGCCAGTAGAACAACACTAAAAAAAGAGTCCGGATTTTATCCGAACTCTTTTTTATTTTTATTTCACATGAACGACTAATTCGTTATTTTCTACATCAACAACTACGTGACTATTATCAGTAATTGTTCCTGCAATTAATTCTCGTGCTAATTTCGTTTCCACTTGACGCTGTACGTATCGTTTTAATGGACGAGCTCCGTACATTGGGTCGAAACCGGCTTCCACAACAAATTCTTTTGCTGCATCTGTTAATTCTACTGTAATGTGACGGTCAGCTAGACGACCTTGTAGTTCTTTTACAATTTTATCAACAATGCCTTTAATTTCATTCGTTGTAAGAGGTTTGAATAAAATAATTTCATCCACACGGTTTAAAAATTCAGGGCGGAAATGTCCTCTTAATTGCCCCATTACAAGGTCTCTTGATTCCTCTTTAATGGAACCATCTTCTTCTAATCCATCTAGTAAATGAGCAGATCCAATATTTGAAGTCATAATAATAACTGTATTTTTAAAGTCCACTGTACGACCTTGCGAATCTGTAATGCGTCCATCATCTAACATTTGTAATAAAATGTTGAATACTTCTGGATGTGCTTTTTCAATTTCATCTAATAAAACAACGGAATATGGTTTACGTCTTACCGCTTCTGTTAATTGACCGCCTTCTTCATATCCTACATATCCAGGAGGTGCACCAATTAAGCGAGACACGGCGTGTTTTTCCATATACTCAGACATGTCAATGCGAATCATTTGCTCTTCACTATCGAATAAAGACTGGGCTAACGTTTTTGCAAGTTCTGTTTTACCAACACCTGTTGGTCCTAAGAAGATGAAAGAACCAATCGGGCGGTTCGGATCTTTAATACCAGCGCGAGCACGAAGAACTGCGTCTGACACTAAGCTTACTGCTTCCTCTTGTCCGATGACACGCTCTGATAAGATTTGCTCTAAGCGTAATAATTTCTCGCGTTCACCTTCCACGAGTTTCGCAACAGGAATACCAGTCCAGCGTGAAACAATATCTGCAATTTCTTCTTCACTTACTTCCTCACGTAATAAACGATTTTCTTGTTTATTATGCGCGCCCATTTCTTCCGCTTCTTTTAACTCTTTTTCAATTGCTGGAATTTTCCCGTGACGAAGTTCGGCTGCTTTATTTAAATCGTAATTGCCTTCTGCTTCTTCTAATTCACGACGCAAACGTTCTAAATGTTCACGTAAGTCACGAACTTTGTGAATGTCTTCTTTTTCTTTCTCCCATTTCGCTCTCATGCCACTTGCAACTTCTTTTAAATCCGATAATTCACGTTGCAATGTTTTTAGACGCTCTTGGCTACCACGATCCGTTTCTTTCCCAAGAGCCGCTTCTTCAATTTCCAGCTGCATAATGCGGCGCGTTACTTCATCTAATTCTGTTGGCATAGAATCAATTTCTGTACGAATTGTTGCACACGCTTCATCAACAAGGTCAATTGCTTTATCAGGTAAGAAGCGATCTGAAATATATCGATCTGATAAAACTGACGCTGCTACAATCGCACGGTCATGAATATTTACACCGTGATAAATTTCAAAGCGTTCTTTTAATCCACGTAAAATTGAAATTGTATCTTCAACAGTTGGTTCTTCTGCTAATACTTGTTGGAAACGTCTTTCTAGCGCTGGATCTTTCTCAATATATTTGCGATATTCATCGAGCGTCGTCGCCCCGATACAATGCAGTTCACCGCGCGCAAGCATCGGTTTTAACATATTTCCTGCATCCATGGCTCCCTCTGTTTTACCAGCTCCAACTATTGTATGAAGTTCATCAATGAATAATAAAATGCGTCCTTCACTCTTTTTAATTTCATTTAATACAGCTTGCAGACGCTCTTCGAACTCACCACGGAATTTCGCACCTGCTACGAGCGCACTCATATCTAACGCAAAAATCGTTCTATCTTTCAATCCTTCAGGTACATCCTTTTTCACGATACGCTGTGCTAGCCCTTCAACGATTGCTGTTTTACCAACACCTGGCTCCCCAATTAAAACAGGATTGTTTTTCGTTTTACGTGAAAGAATACGAATCACACGTCGTATTTCACTATCACGGCCGATTACAGGATCGATTTTCCCTGCTCTCACTTCCGCCACTAAATCACGGCCATATTTTTCTAACGCTTCATAAGTTGCTTCTGGATTTTGACTCGTCACTCTTTGATTCCCCCGAACTGTCATTAAAGACTGTAATAAGTTATCTTTCGTAATATGCAATCTTGTAAATAATTGATTTATATCGCCTTTTTCTTCAGAAAAAGCAAGCAATACATGTTCTACTGAAATGTAATCATCCTGCAGTTTTTCTGCTTCTTTCCCTGCTCTTACAAGAAGTTGTTGCAGAGCGCTCGTTACATACAATTTTCCAACTTCTGCACCGCTCCCTGTTACAGAAGGTTTCTTTTTAATTAAACTTTCAGCACCTTGCTTTAATGCTTCTATATCAACATTCATTTTTTGAAATATACGTACTGCTAATCCATCTTGCTCTTCTAATAATGCAAGTAATAGATGAACAGTATCCACCTCTTGGTGATGATGAGATACCGCTAAAGATTGGGCACTCATAATCGCCTCTTGTGTTTTTGTTGTCATTTGATTTAAGTCCATCTTTACAGCCCTCCAAAAGTTTGACTTTCTTTGACCTTTGATTTGATTATACGCCAACTGACTTTTTTATACAATAATTTTGCCTATGTATTTTCAAACTTATTATTTGAAAAAGAAAAAGAGAGCATTCATTATACTGCTAAAAAATACGGTAAATGAAATTACAATGTGTAACGACAAAAAAGCCGCAATAATGATTGCGGCTTCTGTTACGGTTTTCTTTTATATGTCCACTGGCGGTTATGATTCGTGTTATCCGGAAACTTTTCACCGGCAGTTAATTTCACCATTTGCGGATCTTTCACCATACTTCCCGTTTCACCAATTTCTACGTAAATGCCATCATTCGGCGCTTTTTGTCCAGAACGAAACCTGCGATTTTGTCCCATCTTCATTCTCCTTCCATGACGTCTTGCCTCATTAGTATATCCATTTTAAAAGAAAGCTTTTCTGTCATGTTTAGGAAACAGTACTACATCTCATTCTTGTACATATATATGAATGACACAAGCGTAAGCAGGGATTTCTTTCCTACTTGTAGAAAAAAAAAGAAACCAACCTACTCTAGGCTAGTTTCAAAGGAGAGTCAAACATATACGAGAAGATTACATGTTCATTATATGCCTCATCACACGAGCAATGTAATCCTTTTCACAATTTGTACATAACGAAAGAAACATTGTTTGAACTTTCTAAAAAGATGTTGACTTTTCTTAATTTCCAACGATAAATAGTAGACACCACAGCACTTTGAGACGTAAGATGGATATATAGTGAAATTTCCATCTATGGTGATTTCACCGAGCCTAACCTCTTATTTCTGCATATTAAAAACGGAAATACAGATAGATACAAAAAAATTATTATAAGAGGTGAAATTATGAACAAACAACATTTAATCGCATTAGACTTAGACGGCACTTTATTAACAGACAACAAAATAATTTCCACTCGAACGAAACATACAATTGCAAAAGCAAAGGAACAGGGACATATTGTTGTTATTTCAACAGGACGTCCATTCCGTGCTAGTTATGATTACTATAAAGAACTTGATCTTAACACACCTATCGTAAACTTTAACGGCGCTTACGTACATCATCCTCTTGATTCAAACTGGGGAACACATCACTCTCCTCTTGAGCTAGCAACAGCGCAAGAAATTGTCCGAGCTTGCTTTGATTTTGGCGTAAAAAATATATACGCGGAAGTAATGGACGATGTGTATGTTCGTGAAATTGATGAAGATAAAAAACATATTTTCGAATTCGGCTCTCCTAAGATTTTTACGGGAGACTTATTAAATATTTTAAACGATCATCCAACTTGCTTATTAATTGACGCACATGACGAGCATTCTACTGCAATTCGTCAACATTTAACCGATATGCATGCGGAAGTAATCGACCATAGAAAATGGGGCGCACCTTGGCCGATTATTGAAATTGTGAAAAGCGGATTAAATAAAGCAGTTGGATTACAAAAAATTTCTAGTCATTACAACATTCCACAAGAGCGCATTATCGCTTTCGGTGATGAAGATAATGATTTTGAAATGATTGAATTTGCTGGTCACGGCATCGCAATGGGAAATGCCATCCCTGAATTAAAATCACTCGCAAACCATACGACGTTAACGAACGAAGAAGATGGTATTGCTTTATATTTAGAAGAGGTTCTTGGGTTGTAATCTAAAAATTCCCTACTTATAGTTTCCTGCCAAATGTCCATACTATAAGTAGACGCATGAGACATCGCGTCGATTGTTTTCAGCTAAATAAAGGGGGTTTTTCGAATGGGTAAAAAGAACAAATCAAAACGTTTTATCCAACAAGGAGCCGATGCTGTTATGAAGCATGATGCAAGATTCCCGTACAGAGGTACATTAGCTGAGGCAGAAAAAGCAAGAAGTAACTCTTCTTTTGGAGGGGTTTAAATGGGGAACTTACTATTCCAACAAGCTAGAGATGCTGTTGAAAATGCCGTATCTTGTTCAAGCGGTACTGAGCAACAAGATCTCGTGTATAGAGCAAAAAATGCTTTGCAATCCGCTTACGCAAACTCTTCAACTGCTGAAAAAGTTCAGCTCCGTGAAATGCAAGAGCAATTGCAAAACATTACGAATTTACATTAAAAAAGAGGACCAACTTTGGTCCTCTTTAATCTTTCCGAAACAATCCGAATACCCCAACTGTTTGCAGTATATTTGTAAATGCACCTGGGTCCACTTGTTTAATAATCCTCTCTAATTCGTATAACTCATAACGGGTAATAACCATCATTAACATTTCTTTATTTTCATTTGTATAAGCACCTGTTGCCGGTATCGTTGTAATCCCTCTTACTAATCGCGAGTGAATCGCCTTTCTTACGTCTGCCCCATTCTTCGTAACAATTAATGCTGTAATCTTTACATGGCGAGTATGAATTGCATCAATAATTCTCGTTGATACATATAAAGTCACTAGCGTATACAACGCTTTTTCCCATCCATATACATAGCCAGCAGCGATAATGATAATTGCATTAAAAAAGAAAAAGTATGTACCGACAGGCTTATCTTTTATTTTTGATAAAATCATGGCGATAATATCTAATCCACCTGTAGAAGCACCCCACTTTAAAGCAATCCCTACTCCAATTGCCGAAATAATCCCGCCAAAAATCGCATTTAATATGATATCATTCGAAACCGCTCTAACAGGGATGATTTCTAAAAACAGAGTCATAAATATAACACAAAGAAAACTAAAAAAGGTGAAGGCCTTCCCAACCTTTTTCCACGCTAAAATAACGACAGGAATATTAAATAAGCTAAACAATACTCCCGTAGATATGTGAATCGATAAAAAATCACCTAATATTTGTGATAATAATTGAGACAATCCAGCAAAGCCGCTCGCATACACTTTTGCTGGCGTTAAAAATAAATTCATCCCAATCGCGTTTAATAAACCTGCGATGATTACAACGATTAACTTCTTTATAAGTTCAGTATAATTCAACTTCAAATCCATTTCGAATCCACCTTTACCCTTCATAAATGCACCGCTATACATAGTCTTTACGAAAAAGGAAATGATAAACGTACAACGTTTAGAAATGGAGTTGATACATATGCCACATACGAGTGATAACGACAAAAAAGCACGCGATAATAACGCAAAACGCACACAAAAAAATGAGCAAGAGCAAAAAAATATTCAGCAAGGTAAACGTGCATACTCTAAAAAGACCGATCACCTTTGATTCCATCGTACATCAACAATTATGTTGATGTACTTTTTTACATTTTAAAGGAAAAAACATTAAAAATTCACTTCATGTTCACTTCTATATTCTACAATAGCGATAACATATTCGGATGAGGTGTTGGCATGAGAGGGAAACATATTTTCATTATTACTGCACTAATAAGTATATTGATGCTATCTGCTTGCGGACAAAAGAATGGCTCAGCTACAGTCGCTACAGCAACAGACTCCACCATTACAAAGGATAACTTCGAAAAACAATTGAAAGATCGTTACGGAAAAGACATGCTATACGAAATGATGGCACAAGACGTCATCACAAAAAAATATAAAGTACCTGATGAAGAGGTAAATAAAGAAGTAGAAAAAGTAAAAAAACAATATGGAGATCAATTCAAAAAAGTATTAGAAAATTATGGTTTAAAAGATGAAGAGGATTTCAAAAATCAAATTAAGTTCAAACTTGCTATGAATGAAGCGATTAAGAAAAGCATTACAGAAAAAGACGTAAAAGACCACTATAAGCCAGAAATTAAAGCGAGTCACATTTTAGTAAGTGACGAAAATGAAGCGAAAGAAATAAAGAGTAAACTAGATGCTGGTGCTTCATTTGAAGAATTAGCAAAACAAGAATCACAAGATCTGCTATCAAAAGATAAAGGCGGAGACCTTGGATACTTCAATTCAGGTACAATGGCTCCTGAATTCGAAACCGCTGCCTACAAACTAAATGTTGGACAAATTAGCAATCCCGTAAAATCATCAAACGGTTATCACGTTATTAAATTAACTGATAAAAAAGCTTTAAAGCCTTATGATGAAGTGAAAGACTCTATTCGCAAAAACTTAGAGGAAGAACGTACTGCTGATCCTGTATTCAGCAAAAAATTGTTACAAGAGGAATTAAAAAAGGCAAATATTAAAATAAATGATAGTGATTTGAAAGATACGTTTACTCTTACGCGTGAGCAGGAGAATTAAAAGGAAGCACGACCTTATTTAAAAATAAGATCGTGCTTTTTAATCTTCCATCACTATTTCTAATTTTTTCTTTATTTTATAATGCTAATGAAAAAATGAATTATTTAAAATAAAAAATGCATCCCGAAACATTAACGATTTATTTCCAAACTTGACAAACTGGATTCCTTTGTTAAATATATGTCCTTTACAAATAGTACAGATTTATTTACATTCCCTTATTTTTCATTTCATCCTTTTAATCTAGTAAAATTATAACGCTTATTTAATATATCATTAATTATTTCTTGATCTTTTGTTACTAAAATTGTACAAAATTCATTACAAGTTATTAAGACAGTTTCCTCATCATTTTTTAATAATATACCTGTTCCACATTCGGAAGTATAGAGTACTTTCTTTGAAGATAAATCTGTATATTTTTCTTCTTCCACTAATAGTTCACACTGAACATTTCCCCTTATCCTCAAAAACTTTTCGAAAACTAGTATATTTTTAGGATTTCCATCGGTTATATTGGGAACATTTCTTTCCACTATTACCTGAAGGTGCTCTACTTCATCTTCAAATTTCATCTCTGACCTAGCAACAGAAACATTTAAATATAAATTATCTTTTAGTTGAATGGCTATTTCTGAACTGATTATAGTATTATCATCTTTTTGCATTATAGGTGTTAAACTTAATATCTTGATCTCCGCTTCTTTCATTAAAGCATCTATAGCTTTTGGATGAACTTGCACCGGAACTATATAATGTGGCATTCCTATCAATCTTCTTCACTCCTAATTAAAATTTCAGTATTATATACTTAAAAATGAATATCTTCGTATATTCTTTTTCTTTTAATATCTAAATTAACTTTCCACGTGCCATCTTTACGTTTTACCATTCTAATTTGAATTCGATTGTCTTTAGTATGTCTTCTAACTGAATTTCCTTTTCTATGATTTATCACCTTTTGCCCTTTTGTATAATGTCTAAAAATACTTTTTGCAACAGCTTTTCCACCTGGCAAATCCGTATTAATTCTTGATTTATGCGCTCTTGCATTTTTTCCTAATAACTTTGTAAAATAAACCGGTTTTGTAATTGTTTTTGTTAGTTTTAATTTTCCTCCGCCAATTGCGCCTATAGCTGCAGCTTTTGCTACCCCTTTCCAACCCTTTCCTGATTTATAAGCTTTATAGCCATCATAAGCTGCAAAACCAGCATTTACTGCAAACCACACCCAATGCCCATCTGGATCCACCATCATCACTGGATTATTATCACCATACGTATACCCATTCTGCGTCACAGGATCATCTTCATCACCCGGATCAGGATCCACCGATAAAAACACACCATGCTCCGGATTATAGTATCTCGCAATCAAGTAATACATGCCAATTTCTTTATCATACATGTATCCTGCATATCCAAACGGATTGTCTGCTGCGATTCCTTTTGCTTCGCTCTTTAAGACGTTACCCCATGCGTCATATTCATAGCTTGCGACTATTTGTCCATCTTTGTCGGTCATTGCTAGGCGGACACCGTCTTTGTTGTAAACGTACTGACGAAGGACTTTTCCGTTTCCTTCTGTTTCGTATAACGGGTTACTTGTCCGTTTACGTTCTTTTCACCTTTGCTCATTAAGGCAACAAGTTGATTTATCTCGTCCTATATAAGTAAGTAAGGACATAAAGTTATGTCCCTACTTACTATCATCGTACTTCCAATCATTGATTCCGCTGAGTGCCTTTTTCTCAATTTAAACATTAAGGGTGTTCTCTCGTTTCTTTATATTCATCAATAATATATCCCGAATAGGTAGTAGCTTGCCTTTCATATCCAATTTTAGTTAAATTAATATCATTAATCCATTGGAAATAATGGGTCAGCTCATGAGCAATAGTAACCAGATAATATCCTAATGCATCATCTTTTCCATTTTTTTTAACATTTCATAATAATCACCTGTTGAAATACGAATATATGGCTCATCATTTCGATTAAATGGCTCAAAGAAAGTTCCATAGACTAGCTCTCCATCCATCGCTTTAATTTTACATGCAGATTTCACATATATCGGTACTCTAATAGGGAAATAATACTCTTGTCGTAACCATTTACAAAACTCTTTAATAGCTCTTCTCACTTCAGGATCAACATCTTTATCGAATTTTACTCGTAGTCCCATGCGATGACTCTTCTCTTCTAGATTATAATATTTCCGCCAATTTGTTAGTGTCCAAATATGCATATAATCATCCTAATTATTTTATATTTTTAATACTGTCAGCCTTGTAAAAATTCAAAACACAGTGTAAAAGCTATCACAATTTTATACATAAAATGAAACTTTAATCAGTGATGATCTTACTGCCCGGCAAATAGCAGGATAGGCAGTACAAACACTGCGATAAATCTCTTATATTCTTTTAGCCTTTTTAATGAATCACATAAGAAATACTACAATCAAAATCTCACTTAAAAAACTATATAATAATTAACCATATATTTTTAAAACTTTATAACATACCTCTTCTATAACTTTAGTTTCCATCCTGCCTACTTCTTTCACAATATCTACCTTATAGAGCGAATACATTATTAAAAATAAAAAGAACTATCCCTTCTCTTAAAAATTCAGAGAAAGAATAGTTCTTTTTTCATTTACTTTATTTCTTAAAGTAAGTCCAACCTTCTTCTTGGTAAACCTTTTCTTCTTTCATCAACTTACCAAGTGCGCGCTTAAATGCAGCTTTACTCATGTTAAAGCGTTCTTTAATATCTTCTGGATGGCTCTTATCCCAAAACGGCATTGCTCCGCCTCGTTCTTCCATATATGCATAAATTACTGCAGCATCGTCTTCCATTCCTTCTTCTTTACGAGGAAGAAGTGAAATGTTAATTGTACCGTCATCTTTTACGTCAATAATACGGCCTGTTACACGCTGACCGATGCGGACTTGTTCTTTTCTTTCTGTATGGTGTAAGAAAGCACGGAAATGTTCATCTGTTAAAACGAATGAACCTACTTGAAGCGAACGATATACACGTCCATTTACGTTTTTATTACGCATAGATGGCGTTGCATCTACGATAATTTCTTGCATATCACTGTCTCTTGCCGGAAGAGCAATTAAACGATCACGATTCGTTAATTTTAACGTACAATATAATTCGTCGCCTACTTCTGGCCATACTGGCATATAAATCGGGAACTCATCAGCTGGAATTAGTATATCTTTTGACACACCAATATCAACAAACACACCTAAACTAGGAATAACTTCTACAACCTTTACCCAGTTCCAATCATAAGTTGTAATAATCGGTTCCTTCATTGTTGCTGAAATACGATTTTGGTGATCAAGGTATAAGAATACATCAATCGTATCGCCTTCTTCAATTTCTCCAGCTACTTCGTTTTTATGTAGGAAAATTTCCTCTTCTTCATTCCCAACCATATATCCGATTTCCGTTTCGCGTAAAACAGTTACCTGTTCAATCGATCCTATTTGCAAATACATATTTTTTAATTCCCTTCTATATATATAAAATTATCTTTTTTATCATTCCAAACAAAAGTTAATTATAACATGATTTTTCCTGTATTTGTCCAACTGCCCAAAATTCACTATAATAAAATAAGGTTACATGAATATAAGTACGAAAACACTTAAGTCTAGACTCGTTTTCAGCTATACTTTAGTATGTACAGTACATAACAAGATTAGAAATTTATTTGGAGGTGCTAACTATGGCAAAAGATAGCTCTTTTGACATCGTTTCGAAAGTAGAATTACCTGAAGTAACAAACGCAATTAATATCGCATTAAAAGAAATACAAAACCGATATGACTTTAAAGGAAGTAAAAGTGATATTAAATTAGAAAAAGAAGTACTTGTTTTAACTTCTGATGACGAGTTTAAATTAGAGCAAGTAAAAGACGTTCTTATCTCTAAACTTGTAAAACGTAACGTTCCAATTAAGAACTTAGATTACGGAAAAGTTGAAGCTGCAACTGGCAACACTGTTCGCCAACGCGCAACACTTCAACAAGGTATCGATAAAGATAACGCTAAAAAAATTAACAACATCATTAAAGAAATGAAATTAAAAGTAAAAACACAAGTACAAGATGATCAAGTACGTGTTACAGCGAAAAGCCGTGATGACTTACAAGCAGTAATCGCAGCTGTTCGTAGCGCTGATTTACCAATCGACGTACAGTTCATTAACTACCGCTAAAAAGAAAACTCCTCTTAATTAGAGGAGTTTTTTGTTTTGTAGAGACAATATTCCGAGAACAAACCATAGAAAAATGGTGTATGCGGTGAAAATCACTAAGTGAACAGAGTCTAACCATACGAATACTTTACAAGTGAGCGCATGATTAAACTAGGCCTTATTATAGAATTTGTTTTATACATGTATTTAGCAGACCTTATTGAAAATAAGAAAAATATGCCTTAAGACGTTTCCCCTTCAATTTGAATTACTTTTCTTAATAACCACATCCTGGGCCAAAGTCATCTTAAAAATCGCTGTAACTCATAATTCCTCTCCCCGCCAAAACGTAACAATTTATGAGTATAAGAATATTTCCCAACCTTTAATGTAATGTAAAATTAGTAAGGATCTAAAAAATGTTAATTAAAAAAGAGTTAGAAGTGGTTTTTTGAAGAAATTAATATTATGGTTTTTATTAGCCACATTCTCCCTAAATACTGTAGGATGTTCTAATAATACGAATACACTAACGGATAAATCTAACTGTATCAACAAAGCTTGGTACAAAAAAAATATGTCATGTAATCATTTAAAAAACATTAAATAGTTAATGATAAAGATCTAAAGAAAAGACACCCCAAAGTACCTTCCTCCGACTTGAACCAATAATATTCGGATGGATTTAAAAAGAAGCATACATCTTTAATAAAGATGCAGGCTTCAAAATAAAAAAGTACGCTAAAGCGCTAAGTAAACTCTTATTCAAAAATTTATATTAAGCACTAATATTTTAGAAGCAAGTTTATAAGTATAAAACCTACAGAGATTTCCCCTGTAGGTTTTATTATATTTCAAGTGATTTCCAAATGAATTATGAGTGACTTTTTTCAGTTTGGTTTTCAAAATATTTTTCTTTAACCATTTTTATCAGATTTTCTTTTTCTGTTAGTTCGAATATAAATAATGCTTTTTTCATGTTATTTGCAACATCTTCTTCATTAGGTTGTTTAAGTTTCAATAAATTCCAAGCTTTTCCATAGTATAATTCACCTAGTAAATATAAAGTATTTAGATTAATAGCTAGTTTGATACCCATATCATTGTATTTTACTGCCTCTTCATGTTGATTTGCATGACCTAAAATTTTTGCTAAATTAAAAATAATTTTCAATTTAATTTCTTTATCTCTAGGAAAATCTAACTTATTAAAATTAGTTAAACACCTTCTTAATATATTAATACTTTTTTCATATTCTTTATTTTCCCCATGGAATATAGCAATTGTCTGCATAATATCTATTTCTCTTTCTGATAAAAAATCAGAATTAGTTACAGTTAATTTTAATGCATTATTTAAAAAATCTAAAGCAGTTTTTATTGATTTATCCACCATAAATATAGCAATCGCTTCATGCCATATTAAAAATTGTTTATCTTCTGTTGATTGGAAGTTATTTTCGTTTTTCTCTTTTTTCACTATTTCATAAAGTTCTTTGTATTGTTTTTGCTTTAAGCAATCTTTTATTACGCATTTTACATTTTCTACATATTTTAATTTTTTGTTTTGAGTTAATGCAAATATATTATTTGGGTCAATACCAAGTCTTTCTGATAATTGATATAACAATATACTAGATGGATAAATCACACCTTTTTCTATTTTGCTAATTTGACTTTGCGAACATATTCCATGACATAATTCGGATTGTGATATATTTTTTTTAATTCTAAGCTCTTTAATGGTAATACCCAAATCGTAAAACTCCATTTTCCCACCTACTATTTAGCACTGTATTAGTATAAGAGTATTCTCTAACTTTTAATGTAATGTAAAATTAATATAGTTGCAATTATTGATTGCTTCAAAGATTCTTCCCTATCGGTGCTAACACAAAAAACAGGTTAGGAAGAAAATCCTCTTCCTAACCTAGCCCTCCTCTCACTAGGGACGTTTTCATTCTCACGTCGTTTCTCTTAAGAAATTTCATATCAACAGAATAACACTATTGCCCCACCGAACAAACTTACAAATACAATAAGAAGACATGAACATAGAGCGAGTAATTTCTCATCTCATCTACGCTTCCTTTTAACTGCAATTAGAAACGCAATAAATAATACATTCACACCAACGATTAAGGAGATAAATAACCAATTCACACCTGTTTCTCCGTTAACTTTATACACATTTGATTCTTCACGTTTTAAAACGAGATAAAACTTTCCGTTTTCCTCTCTTATAATTTCATCCTGTAACAATCCTCTTAACTCTTGTTTTTCACCAATTGCACTTGCAGGTAAGGAGACTTTTTGTGTTTCTTTCGTATTATTAATTGCTACTAAAGTTACTTCATCTTTATATTTTCGTTTTAGTATGCTCATCCCGCTCTTATCATACAGAAGCTCAAACGTACCGCGTCGTAAAGACGGTCTCGCCTGCCTAAGTTCACCTAGTTTTGTTATGTGCTGCATAAATTTTTCGTCTGACTTAAAATCCATTAATCGTCTATTATCGGGTACACTTCCTCCATCTAATGCAATTTCCGTTCCGTAATAAAAATTCGGAATCCCAGGTGATGTTAACAAATAAGTAAGCGCCAGTTTTAAACGTGATGGCGGATAATACATATTTTCTTTTGCAATACGCGCATATCTTTTTGTTTCTTGATCATCTAAAAACGTAACAAATTGCCCTTCTTTTTTACTCACATCGTATAACGATTTCACCGATACATCCGCTTCGGAAAACGATTCTACGATTTTTTCGTTGTATTCGCTATCCTCCTTTGTCATAATACGAAAATCTTTCTTTATCACTTGCATATCTTTTTGCGCGTTATCCCAAAAGGAACGCGGCTTTTTTTCACTATGTATAACATAACTTCCGTCTAAATCAACTTCTTTTATCCACCATTTCATTGCGTCAATTACCTGTCGTTCGTTTTCTCCAAGCGGAAATTGAAATACAACTTTCATTCCTTTTGCATGAGCTTCTTTTACAAGTTCTTTCACATCATTGTCTGTCCCGAAATGTTCATTTACCTTTTTAAAATTTCGCACGTCTAATCCATCGTACTTTCCACTTTCAAAAAGCGGCGAAAGCATAACGGTAGTAAAACCCATTTCTTTTATGTAATCCAACCTTTTTATAATTCCTCTTATATCCCCGCCTTGATACCCTTCTAAATTACCAACTTCTAATTGTTTGTCATTTTTCGGTTCTCCATTATTGAAGCGATCAATCATAATGGAGTATATAACTTCATCTTTCCACTCTCTTTTTTCGTCTGCAAAAGTATGTATTGGTACAAACAAAACAAAAGCTAAGCAAAAACAAATGAATAGTTTCCTAGTCCGTATTTTTCCCACACGCATCCCCCAAGTTTTTAATTGTAAGAATATTATACCAATTATCCGAGAGAAACGCATATGTCGATTTCAATCCTCACAAAATAATCTATGTTATATTTTCTAACATCATGTATATATTTTTCTGAATTTTTAGTTGATTTTTAGTTCTTTTTCGAATATGATATGAAACATAACAAAATGATGTTATTTTTTCTAACATTATAGGAGGAGAGCTCATGAATATGGGAGATACAGTTTTTATGTTTGTGACGACAGTAATGGTCATGTTGATGACACCAGGATTGGCACTTTTTTATGGAGGTATGGTTCGCAGCAAAAATGTACTCAGTACAACGATGCATAGTTATAGTGCAATGGCTATCGTTTCGATTCAATGGATTGTTATCGGCTATTCTTTATCATTCGGACCAGATTGGCACGGGCTTATCGGTACACTTGATTGGTTCGGTCTAAACGGAGTTACCTACGCACCAAATCCAGACTACTCATCTACTATTCCTCACAATTTATTCATGATGTTTCAACTCATGTTCGCCATTTTAACTCCAGCTTTAATTTCAGGTGCATTTGCTGAAAGAATGCGATTTTCTGCCTTTCTTATTTTTATCCTTTTATGGACAACGATTGTTTACAATCCTGTCGCTCATTGGGTATGGGGCGTCGGCGGGTGGCTAAGGGAACTTGGTGCACTAGACTTCGCTGGCGGAAACGTCGTTCACATCACTTCCGGAGTTGCTGGTCTTGTATTAGCTATTTTCCTCGGAAAACGAAAAAACATAAATGGTTCTTCTCCTCACCATTTGCCATTTACAATGTTAGGCGCAGGCTTATTATGGTTTGGCTGGTTCGGTTTTAACGTCGGCAGCGCATTATCCTTAAACGACGTAGCTTTAAATGCATTTATTAATACAAATATAGCCGCTGCTGCCTCAGCATTAACTTGGATGCTTTCAGAGTGGTTCTTCCAATCAAAACCGACTGCGATGGGAGCTGCTTGTGGCGCCGTTTCCGGTCTAGTCGCTATTACACCAGCTTGCGGGTTCGTTACACCTTTCTCAGCTCTTCTTATCGGAGCAATTGGCGGCGTATTATGCTTCGGAGCGGTCTTTTTCTTAAAAACAAAATTCGGATACGACGATACACTCGATGCATTCGGATGTCACGGCATCGGTGGAACTTGGGGCGGTATTGCGACAGGATTATTTGCAACTACTGCCGTAAACGGCGATGGCGCTAACGGATTATTTTACGGAAACGCCTCGCTGCTGTTGAAACAACTTGTAGCGATCGGCGCAACATATGCGTTCACAATTATAATGACGTATGCCATTATTAAAGCAATCAACTTCTTCCTCCCTGTCCGGGTAGATGAGCACGAGGAACATATGGGACTTGATATTTCGATGCATGGGGAGAAAGCTTATGAGTATACTGAGCGAGTGAACTAAAAAAGAGATGCAATCTATTAGTAATAGATTGCATCTCTTTTTTGCGCACCGGGCAACATACCCCACCTAGTATAACTGGAAATATATTAACGGTTTTTTGGATATATCAACGATTTTTCAAATATATCGATTGTTCCTTTCAATATATCAACGTTTCGACACAAGATATCGATTTACCAACAAATTCCGACATAACGAAACTGAAGAATACCCGCGTGTAACTTTACACATAAAAAAGACGACCGTTTCATAACAGTCGTCTTTTCCGATTTATTTCGGAGCATTTCCTACATATTGCGTAATATCAACATTTAATGCCTGCGCTAAACGCATACCGTATTCTTGATCTGCACGGAAGAAGTTACAAACAGCTAGTAATTTCGTGCGTTCATTTACGTCTTTCAAGTCATTTGTTAAGTTTGCAATTAAGTTATCTTGCTCTTCTTTAGAGAATGAACGGTAACGCTCACCTGCTTGTTTGAAGTCATTTGGTTTGTCAATTTTTTCACGAGATACATAGCCTTCTACTTTCATAGTTGAATCGCGGTAAGCTGGGTCTTCAACTGGATTCTCTGCATGACGGCTCGGTTCGTAGTTGATTGTAGATGGGTTTTGATTCACTTGCATCGCACCATCACGTTGTTGATTATGAACAGCTGCGTATGGGCAGTTTACAGGGATTTGTAAGTAATTTGCACCAAGACGATAACGTTGTGTATCTGGGTAAGAGAATAAACGACCTTGTAATAATTTATCTTCCGATGGCTCAATACCATTTACAGTTGCACTTGGAGAGAACGCTACTTGTTCTACTTCTGCAAAGAAGTTTTTCGGATTACGATTTAACGTCATTGTCCCTACTTCCATTAATGGGAAGCGATCTTCTGGCCATACTTTCGTTGGATCTAGTGGATCAAAGTCTAAAGAGTCCATTTCATCTAATTGCATAACTTGTACGTGTAAATCCCATTTTGGGTGATTTCCTTTTTCGATTGCATCGAACAAGTCACGAGTTGCATGATTGAAGTCTTTCCCTTGTACTTCTTGCACTTCTTTCGCATTTAGGTTACGTACACCTTGCTGTGGTTTCCAGTGGTATTTTATATAAACAATTTTACCTTCTTCATTAATCCATTTAAATGAATGGACGCCGAAACCCTCCATTTCACGATAGCTTGCTGGTGTACCGTAATCAGAAAATACCCATGTCATCATATGTGTAGATTCTGGACTTAACGTCATGAAATCCCAATAACGATCTGGCGTTTGAATATTCGTATCAGGTGCTGGTTTTAAGGAATGTACCATATCTGGGAATTTAATTGCATCACGAATGAAGAAAACTGGTAAATGATTACCTACGATATCGTAGTTTCCTTCTTCTGTATAAAATTTAACAGCGAACCCACGTGGGTCACGTGCTGTTTCAGGAGAACCTTGACCATGAATAACCGTTGAAAAACGAACAAATACAGGCGTTTCAGTTCCTTCATTTTGCAAAAATGCAGCTTTCGTATATTGCTTCATACTATTTTTCGTTACGAATACACCGTGAGCACCTGCACCACGTGCATGCACAACACGCTCCGGAATACGTTCACGATCAAAGTGCGCAAGTTTTTCTACTAAATGATAGTCTTCTAATAATACTGGTCCACGACGACCGGCTGTACGAGAATTTTGGTTGTCTCCAACTGGAGCACCTTGGTTTGTTGTTAAGCGATTATTTGGATTCATCTAGGGGGATCCTCCTCTTTATTTCGTAGTAATTATTATTTATTTAAAATTATTATAAATTAATTATTATTCAAAACTAAATCTTTGTCAACTATTTCCTTCACTTTTTTGGAAACAATTTCAGCCAAACAGTCGATAAATGCTGATTGTGCATTCGGCATATTTGGTCTAAAATATTTGGCATTTAATTCATCAGTTACAACTTTACATTCATAATCGTTGTCATATAAAACTTCTAAATGCTCCGCTACAAAACCAACTGGGCAATATATGAAAGATTCGTACCCATGCTCTTCATATAAATCTTTCGTTAAATCTTGCACATCTGGACCAATCCACGGATCTGGAGTATTCCCAGCACTTTGCCAACCGATTGTATAGTTTTGAATATTTGCAGCTTCTGCAATTAAATCTGCCGTATGCTTTAGTTGTTCTACATAAGGGTCTCCTGCTGCAATAATTTTTTCCGGCAAACTATGCGCTGAAAAAATTACGACTGCTTTCTCTTTATTATCAATTTCTGTAAACGTCTCTTTTATTTGGTCTGCCCAATACGAAATAAATTTCGGTTCATCATACCATTGTTCAATTGGTTCAATAACAGGACCACCGATTTCTTTTGAAAGACGAATAGCACGGTCATTATACGCTTTAATGCTAAATGTAGAGTAATGCGGCGCTAATACGATACTAATCGCTTGCTCGATCCCATCACGCTTCATTTCTTCTACAGCATCTTCTATAAATGGTGCAATATGTTTTAAACCTAAGTAACAAGTAAATTCATACTCTGTAAATATGTTATTCATTGAATCTGTTAATTTATGCGCCTGTTCTTTCGTAATTTTTGCAAGCGGTGAAATTCCACCAATCGCTTTATAGCGCCCAATTAAATCTTCAAGCGCTTCTTCTGATGGCGTACGCCCGTGACGGATATGTGTATAATATGCCTCTACATCGTCTAATGATTCTGGTGTTCCATACGCCATTACGAGTAAACCTATTCTTTTCTTTGTCATCTATCTAACACCTCAATTTTATAAATGAGAATCTTTTTCAGAACATTTGTTTCCAATTATAACAAGTAATAATAAGTACGTCAAAATAATAATTCTAATTAAGTATTATTTATAAGGTGATTTTGAATTTTATATGACAATTTCTTTAATAAAAAGCGACTTACATAATTGTAAGCCGCTTTTCCCTTATTCCTTAATATTTACCCCATATTCTTTAAACCAAACATGAATTTGTGCTAAATGAGCTAAAAGCTGTGGCCCAGTCATCAATTGACCAAACCATGGTGTTTGAAATGCACTGCCGCCAGACTGAATCAATCCGCTCAACTGCTCTTTATCAAACAGTTCGTGTAAAATTGAACCTTTATCCGTTAATAGATTTTGAAGCCATACTGTTACTGCTTTTGTATAGTGCGGATTGTGCGTTTTCGGATAAGGACTCTTCTTTCTATATAAGATGTCATGTGGAAGTACACCTTCTAACGCTTTACGTAATAGACCTTTTTCGCGGTTTTTATACATTTTCATTTCCCAAGGAATATTCCACGCATATTCGACAAGACGATGATCTGCAAATGGAACACGTACTTCTAAGCTCGCTCCCATACTCATGCGGTCTTTTCTGTCTAATAATGTTGTCATAAACCATACCATATTTAAATAAAATAATTGGCGTCTTTTTGCTTCTAGCGGACTTTCCCCCTCTAAAATAGGAACTTCTTGAATCGACTCTTCATAGCGCCTTTGTACATATTGTTGTAAATTTAATTTATTTCTCCATTCTTTTTTTAGAAGTTGTTCACGTGCCTCTGTAGAACGCATCCACGGAAATGCACTCGATTGTAAATCATCTTCTCTATAAAACCACGGATATCCACCAAATATTTCATCTGCACATTCTCCAGATAAGCCAACGACAAAATCTTGTTTAATTTCTCGGCAAAACCATAATAATGACGAATCGATATCTGCCATACCAGGCAAATCACGAACGAGTACTGCTTCAGTTAAATACTCTGCTAATTTTTCATTCGAAATGACGCAGCGATGATGGGTTGTTTGAAATGTCTCAGTCATTAAATTAATAAACGGAGCATCTGAATTTGGCTGGAATGCATTCGCTTTAAAGTATTTGTCATTATCTTCGTAATCAATAGAATACGTGTGTAATTGCCCTTTTCCTGATCTCTCATATTCTTTCGCTGCAATAGCTGTAATAGCGCTCGAATCTACACCACCCGATAAAAAAGTACATAGTGGTACATCAGAAACAAGCTGTCTTGTAATCGCATCTTGTAATAAAAAGCGCGTTTTCTCTACTGTTTCTTCAAAAGAGTCTTCATGTTTTTTACTTTCTACATTCCAATATCTCCATATACATAAACCGTTCTTTGAAAATGTCATTGCATGACCTGGACGCAATTCTTTTATGCCAGCATAAATACCGTGGCCAGGCGTTCTTGACGGTCCGAGCCCGAATATTTCTGATAATCCTTCTAACGTTACTTCCGCCTTCACATCTGGATGCGACAATATCGCTTTTAACTCCGAACCAAATAGTAAGCGTCCGCTATCATATTTATAAAAAAGTGGCTTTACACCTAATCGATCTCTCGCAATAAATACTTGTTCTTTCTGTTCGTCCCATACTGCAAACGCATATATACCGTTTAAATGATCGACACATTCTTCTTTCCATTCAATATAAGAAGCTAATAATACTTCTGTATCAGAATGACCTTTGAACGTATATCCTCTTCTTAATAATTCCTTTCGAATGTCTTCTGTGTTATAAAGTTCACCGTTATAGCAAATGGCGTAATTCGTTTCACCTTTTAAACAAGTCATCGGCTGTTTACCGCCCTCAGGATCCACAACGATTAACCGCTTATGCCCAAATGCGACATTTCCTTTAATCCAAACTTTATTATCATCCGGCCCCCGTTTCGCTAACGTCTCAGCCATCTTCGTAACGACATCTCTTTCTCCTTCTAATGAGCGTTTATAATCCACCCATCCTGTAATCCCGCACATATAAATCATCCTTCCATCTTATTTCTTTTCTTGAACGTGCAGTAATCCCCACCCTAAGAGTGCGGATCAAAAAAATGAAAAACTTGACGATAACCTACTATCCACATATGGAATAGCATTTTCACTCAGTAAAACGTGTTTTATTGTATGCCCACCTATGTCTATATGTGTCTAGTTATAAAGAATGCACGAACTGTCTATAACAGGAATAACTACTTTTCATAAAGGAGAAATCGTGTATGATACAACGTAAACATATTTTATATAATCAGCCCCGTGCTCATACAGTCGGTAATGTAGAATATATAAACAATGAGTGGGTATTCTTTGATGATGAAAATGATGAAGCGTTTTTATTAGAAGATATTGCCGAAGATGGGTTTGAAATTTTGTATAATAACAATTGGCTACCAGCCCGTTTCTATGAACAAGATGTATTACAAATCGCCAACGAGCAACACCATTTGCAAAATGGTGAAATGATACGTATTCGAAAAAAGTTACTTCTTAGCTATAATGAATGGCTGGAGGAATTACCTGACTCTGTCTTCACATTATTAACCGAATCATTGCAATCACTTCACTACTCTTTATATGATTGCATGTATTGTCATAATTATTTATCTTTCTTACCGCAAGAGGAGTCACGCGAAGGAGTAAATATTCTTTTGTTTGATAACGAAGAAATGATCTGTACACTGCAGCACCATTTCGTCCGTCACACTACGTCAAATAAAAATATGTTCCGTTTTACGAAAGTAAATGGAGAAGAGTTGCATATCGATGCGACATAAAGTGAAACTTTAATCAGTGGGGGAGTCCACTGATTATTAGCCTTCACCAATCTGATGTTTACGGGATAAAGTAAAAAACCACCTTATAATCTCCCAAGTCTTTGAGATCATAAGGTGGCTTTATTTTTTATTAGAATACTTTCCAGCCAATCGGTAATTTCAGCCCAAGGTAAAATACTGCTACTAGCGCAACAATAAATAAGCCCCAAACCGCCCCTGTTGGTTTGTTTTTGCTCATTTTCACAAGAACCATTTCCATTCCACCGATAACTAAAATACCAGCCAACATTTTTAAGCCATACCACATGTGCATGCTACCTGTTGCTGTCTTCACAATACTCATGTACAACATGAAGCCTGTCACAATAATAATGATATACATTAGGCGAAGCCCCATATGTACACCTTTCCCTTTTCTTCCTGCTGAATAAAGTGAATACGCAACGAAGAATAAAATTAAACCTAACGCCCATGCTGTAATATGCATATGTACCATCGTATCCCTTACCTCCTCTTTTCACACTTTTTCACTCTATATGATAACATGTTCATTTATTTTCAGGAAATGTTTCGCTTTTTTACATTTAAATGATATAATATTTAGAGTATTTACAAACTTCTTGTAATAACAAAAGGGGGAACAATCATGATTCAAACTAAGGATATTATCGAACTTACAGACACATACGGAGCAAATAACTATCACCCACTTCCAATCGTTATTTCTAAAGCAGAAGGTGTTTGGGTAGAAGATCCTGAAGGAAACCGCTATATGGACTTATTAAGTGCATATTCTGCAGTAAACCAAGGTCATCGTCACCCGAAAATTATTAACGCTTTAATTGACCAAGCTAATCGTGTTACGTTAACTTCTCGTGCTTTCCATAGCGATCAATTAGGTCCTTGGTACGAAAAAGTTGCGAAACTAACTAATAAAGAAATGGTACTTCCAATGAATACAGGTGCTGAAGCTGTTGAAACTGCAATTAAAACAGTTCGTCGCTGGGCTTATGATGTGAAGAAAGTGGAAGCAAACCGTGCTGAAATCATCGTTTGTGAAGATAACTTCCACGGACGTACAATGGGTTCTGTTTCCATGTCTTCAAATGAAGAGTACAAGCGTGGATTCGGTCCAATGCTTCCTGGCATCGTTGTAATTCCTTACGGTGATTTAGAAGCATTAAAAGCCGCAATTACACCAAACACAGCAGCATTCATTTTAGAGCCAATTCAAGGTGAAGCAGGAATTAATATCCCACCAGCTGGTTACTTAAAAGAAGCTTTTGAAGTATGTAAAAAAGAAAACGTTTTATTTGTAGCAGATGAAATCCAAACTGGCTTAGGCCGTACTGGTAAAGTATTTGCTTGTGACTGGGACAATGTAACTCCTGACATGTACATACTTGGTAAAGCACTTGGCGGCGGTGTGTTCCCAATCTCTTGCGTAGCAGCAAACCGCGACATTTTAGGTGTATTTGAGCCAGGTTCTCACGGTTCTACATTCGGTGGTAATCCACTTGCATGTGCTGTTTCTATCGCGGCTCTTGAAGTGTTAGAAGAAGAAAAATTAACAGAGCGTTCTCTTCAATTAGGTGAAAAATTAGTTGGGCAATTAAAAGAGATTGATAACCCAATGATCACTGAAGTTCGTGGTAAAGGTTTATTCATCGGTATCGAATTAAACGAGCCAGCTCGTCCTTACTGTGAACAACTAAAAGCAGCTGGTCTATTATGTAAAGAAACACACGAAAATGTAATTCGTATCGCACCACCTCTAGTAATCTCTGAAGAAGATTTAGAGTGGGCATTCAAAAAAATTAAAGCTGTATTATCGTAATGATAGAGAGGTTGTCCGACATGTTGGGACAACCTCTTTCTTTTCATATTCATTTATATTAAGATGAAATTGTAATTTTCTGTATTTTAAAATCGTAAAGGAGGTGCGACATGCTATTAAGATATGGTAAACATATTAACTATTTAGCTACAGCTTTTATTTTAGTTACATTCTTTGGTTTCCTACTTTCCACAACATGGCTTCATTACTCAACTCCTACTACACTCACACTACTGAAAGCATCATTTTGGACTGCTGTTATTCTTACTATCATTGGTTTTGGACGAGAAAAAAGCGCACTTACGGTTATACTATTTGGCATTTGTACACTTGCATTCATTGGTCTTTACACTTTTGCCGTTATCGATTACCTCTATAACCCAAGGCCATAAAAAAGAGCTATCTTTTAACAAGATAGCTCTTTTCTTTATTTCACTACATTTCGTAAAGTACCAATTCCTTCTACTGTAATGACCACTTCATCACCAGCATGTAAAAACTTCGGTGGTGTAAAACCTTTTCCGACACCAGCCGGCGTTCCTGTTGCGATAATATCGCCTGGTTCTAAAGTCATTCCTTTACTTATCGTTGAAATAATTTCTTCTATTGAAAAAATCATTTTATTTGTGTTAGAAGTTTGCCTTACTTCTCCATTTACTACCGTTTCAATGTGTAATGCATTCGGCGCATTAACCACCGATTTATGAATTAAATACGGTCCCATCGGACAAAATGTATCGAAGCTTTTCCCAAGGAAAAACTGTTTATGTTTTCTTTGAATGTCTCGAGCTGTTACATCATTTATAATCGTATAACCAAAAACATGCTCAAGCGCTTTTTCTTTTTTTATTTGCTTCCCTCGCTTACCAATAATGATAGCTAATTCTCCTTCGTAATCTAGTTCGTCCGTTGCATGAGGGTGACCATTAATTTGCTCATTTATGCCAATAACTGTTGTTGGTGCTTTCGTAAAGATCATTATATTTTCTGGAATAGACTCTACTCCGCCCATTTCTACCACATGCTCACGATAGTTTTTTCCAACGCACAAAATATTCTTTCTTGGCCTTGGAATCGGCGCTAATATTTTCACCTCTGTTAACGGATAATACGCCGCTTCCCCGTTCTCTTTTGCCCAATTTACAATTTCACATACTTTCTCAAAGCATTCAGTCCCTCTTTCAATACACTCTAACATTGTAATAGGGATTGTAACCTTTTCCCCTTTTTGTCTTTGCGCTTCTCTTAAGTGTAATACCTTTTCTTCTTCTTCATCTACAATACCTACAAATACCTTTTCTTCTTTCTTCGCCGTTACAAAACGCAATATTTCCACTCTCCATCCTAAAACTCATACCCTTTAATTGTATTCGCATCCGCAAGAAAAAAACCTTCTCATGCACGCTAATTTTTACAATATTCTTCTCATCCCCTATTCGTTACCCCTTTATCATTTGGCATAAAATGTAGAAATTTTACTTTTTTTAGCGAATGCATTTCTTTTTTATGAAGTTTTTGTATAATATGTACTACATATATACTAAAAATTTCATTTAGAGATGGAGCCGATTTCAATGTTTGAGCAAGCGATTGAAAAAAAACGTGAAAAAATGATTTATTTTGCTGAACGCTATGGAATGACTTCTCAAAAAACAGTGGATTGTAGCCAAGAACTGGACAGGCTCTTAAATGTAATTTGTCATGTACATACGGATTTACACCCTAATCAAACATTCAAAACACACACGCAATAATGCGTGTGTTTCTTTTATTTCAAAAAAATACACATTTTATTGGAAACGCCCATACAATAGTAGAAAAGAAAATTTTAAAAACGAAGGGTGTTTTGTATGCCAGCTATGGTCGGACATATTCGTATCGTCAATATTGGATCAAGTGGTATTTTTCATATTGGAGATGTATTTGCGATTAGGCCTATTAGTTACTCACGTGCTTTCGCCGGGGCCGGCTCTTTCAACGTTGGAGATAATGTTTCTGTCTACAATTATCAAAGTGCAACGACTGTCAACGATTCAGATGTAATCGATCAAGCGATAATTGGCTCAACTTAAAGGAGGCAATTGCATTGAATTTTTATGTAAACCAAAGTATCATCATCAACAGTATTAAAATTGATAGCATTACAACCTCTTCTGTGTTCCAAATTGGTACTGCCGGAAGTATTAAAGCCCTATCTAAATTTTCAAATACGGGCGGATTTACGGAGCCGCTTCGCCCATTACAGGCGAAAGGACAAATTATTTCTATCAAACCATCAACTAGTTCTTCTTAAGACATCCTTGTCATAAATATATAGCAGGAATATTTTTACCCTCCCTATTGAAAAGGAGGTTTCACAAATGAATCAAGATATATATACTTACTTACACCAACTTCAACAAGCTCTTCAAACACAACAAGCAGCCATCTTGAATTTAGAAGATCAAGTGCGCCAACTCCAAGAAGAGCTTAACGAATTAAAAAATCGCCCCTCCTCTTCTGTAGGAAAAGTGGAATACAAATTCGATCAATTAAAAGTCGAAAATTTAAATGGTACTTTAAATATTGGTTTAAACCCATTTTCAGCAAAAGGACAACAAATTGAAGATTTTCAAGTGGATACAGAAACATTGAAGGTAAACCCTGAAACCGAAACAAACCCAGACTTTTATCAAGGTATCCTCCAAGAAATGCATCGATACTTAGATGAAGAAGCATATAATCGTATTCTCCATTTTGAACAAGAAGAGAGAACACCGCTTGATGAAATGTATCGACAAATGATGGTGGATGACATAAAAAAACAGATGGAGCATCGACTCCCTTATTATTTATCACAAGCGCAATCATATGAAGGTATTTCAACAGATCCAGATTATTTACGAGATATCATTATTCAGGCAATGAAACAAGATATTGACAAAGCCTTTCTCTCCTTTATTCAGCACATACCGGGAAATTTTCGAAAGGAGTAAGTATGTATGAACCTTAACGTTGTAAACCGTGAGTTAAAAGTCGGACAGATTAAAATGAACGGTGTATCGTCGTCCGCACTCTTTTTAATTGGAGATGCAAATCTCCTCATTCTATCTTCTATTCTCGATACACCATTTGAAACAGTTACAGAGGGTCCATTTGTACCATTAGTAACAGATGTCCCTCCTACTCCAGGTTAAGGAGACTGAAAAATTATGTTGCATCATGTGTCCATTGTCCAAAATGTTTCTATTATTTCTTTAGGGATTACTGCCGTATTTCAAGTTGGAGATGCAAACCAAATGGAATTAAAAAGTAGAGCTATTGCCGTCCACCGTGAAATTCCTTTTTATATACGGGGAGAAGGTCGCTTTGATGCTTTTGAAATCTTTACAGATGAACACATTACAATTCCAAAACGAACGACAGATGTAAAATTAAATATTGTAAATGAATGCCCTTTTATTGAAGTGAATAACGTTGAATTGCGGACACTTTTAAATTCTGGTTGCTTTCAAATTGGAAATGTTGATTATGGTTTTAATAACTCTCGTATTATACAAATCCGCCAATATATTACGGATGAACCTTCCGCACAATAATTCATATAGTAATTAAAAAGCTTAGTAAAGTAGGTGGATGGTATGCCTTCAGTTGTAGGAAATCTCGTCGTGCAAAACAGTAACGGCTCTTTCAACTTAGGAGATTTTTATAACGTATCTCCGAAAGAAAACACGAAAGCCTATAACGGATCTGGAGCTTCCAATGTTGGGTTTGTCGTGAATACGTTTAACGGTGTTAGTGCAACGAATACATTTGATTCTGATGTGGCAGATCAAGATCAGATTGGAACAGCGTAAAAAAAGTAGGAGATATTCTCCTACTTTTTTCTTTTATGTAATTCAAAATTATTAAAATGAAATTTTAATAAGCAAGAGCTTCACTGTCCACAAATAGTGGTATAAACACGTAAGTAGTGAAGAGGCACTATTTCATTTTATTTAAATGATAACCCACTCTCCTCCAAAGCCTTCCTAAGCTTCGGCAAAGACGCAGGTCCCATACCATGCAGTTTTAAAATTTCTTTTTCACTATATTTTGAGAGTTCTTCTACAGTTTGAATTCCACGGTGCTCTAATGCCCTTCTTGCTGGCGCTGAAAGAAGAGAGAGAAAACCTTCTTTTGGTTTTCTCTCTTTCTCACAGACTGGGCAAGTTGGACAATCGCTACTTTTATAGTACTCGTGTCCCTGTTCACAAGTTCTTAACGTTTTTTCCGTTACCATTTTCAAGCCCCTCTATTCTTCAATATTTACAACGTGATTCCCATCAAAGAAGTATAAACATTTCTCTTTTACAGGATGTTGTAAGCTTTTCTCCAGCGCTTTTGCATATAACGAAAGCTGCACTTTATATCGATCCTCTAAAATTGGTTTCGCTTGATCGAATCCGCCTGGGAATTTCCCTTCAATCGTATCTGTTTTGAAGTCGATTAACGTAATGCCATCTTCCTCTTCAATCATGCAGTCGATAACCCCTTGGACAAGAATCGTTTCTTCACTCTTCCCTTGCCAATCTTGATATGCTTCTTCTGCTGCAAGCATCATCGTAAATGGTACTTCACGCTCAACACTTTTCGCCGCTAATACCCTTTTACCTAAGTCACTGTCAAAGAATGAAATTACTTTTTCAATCGCTATTTCTTCCGCCTGCTCGAATGTTAATAATTCCTTATTTACCATTCCAGCAATTTGCTCTTGAAGAACTTCAACCGTAATCGGCTTCTTCAAATCAACATGCTGCATAACGGCATGGACTGCTGTTCCGCGCTCTGCGTACGTTAACCCTTTTTTCTCCATAAAGCGCGGGCGTGTTTTAATTGGTGCACGTAGTTTTTTAATAAAGGCGTTATCGCTACCTTCTTCAGATTGATAATTTCTCTTTATTTCTGTAACAGATTGCTTCGCACGATGAGATGTCGCATCCTCATATCCGTACTTCCACATTAATCTGTCGTACACTTCTTCTTTCCGTTCACTTTGCAGGGGAACAGCCTTTTTCTCACGAAGCGCTTCTAACAATTCTTGTTTCTCTTCTTGAACTGGCTCTGGTGCAAGTAGTGTGTTACCGTCCACAACTTCTACTTTCCAGCTAGTGTCATATCCGTAAATTTCATCTGGAATACTTCCTTGTCCTAATTCAAGAAGCATTTCACTATCACGGTGTCTATATAATGAAGGTGCAATCCAGTCTAAATAACAAGACGCCCCGGCACGTATGTGATCTGGTAATAACCATTCACTATGTTCCCTCGCATCAAGCCATTTTTCCATTTCCTTATTTGCATCCTTAACTGTTCCGATTAAAATTAACTTCTCTTTCGCGCGCGTCAACGCTACGTATAGTACGCGCATTTCTTCCGCAATTAATTCCATTTTCATTTTACGCTTAATCGCAAGCTGTGATAATGTTGTATATTTAATTCGTTTACGCGGATCGATAAATTGCGAACCGAAACCGAAATCTTTATGCAGTAAGAAACGCTTCATTAAGTCTTGTGTATTAAAACGACGACCGAGTCCAGCTACAAATACGACCGGGAACTCTAGCCCTTTACTTTTATGAATCGTCATAATGCGAACAACGTCTTCTTGTTCACCTAGGGCTCTCGCCGTACCCATATCATCACCGCGTTCTAAAATACGTTCAATAAAACGTAAGAAGCGGAATAACCCTCTAAATGATGTTGCTTCATATTGTCTTGCACGGTCATATAGTACGCGTAAGTTTGCTTGTCTTTGCTTTCCTGCTGGTAAACCGCCAACGAAGTCGTAATAACCTGTCTCACCGTACACTTTCCAAATTAAATCAGAAAGGGATTGTTGACGGGCAAATTCACGCCATCCTTGCAGTAAGTTATAAAACCACTCTAATTTATCATGAAGTTCTTGCTCCTCTTCAAGCGGTGCCCCTTTTAAGAATGAGCTCATTACTTCATAAAACGAGCCTTTCTTTCCATGAGCACGAAGCGTTGCAAGTTCTTCATCGCTCAATCCAACGATTGGGGAACGAAGTACAGCGGCAAGCGGAATATCTTGCATCGGATTATCAATAACGCGGAATACGTTCATCATAATATTTACTTCCGTCGCTTCAAAATAACCAGTCGCGAGGTCAGCGTATACTGGAATTCCTTGTAATTTTAACTCTTCCATAATTTGCGGGGCCCACGGCATGGAGCGAAGTAAAATAACGAAATCGCGATATTGCACCGGACGCATACTATCATTTTTACGGTCATACACTTCATAACCGGAATCAACCATCGCTTTAATGCGCTGCGCCATAAGGCGAGCTTCAAGCTGTGCTTTTTCGACTTCTGCACCTTCTTCACCGTCTATTACTTCTTCTTCCGTTTGCTGAATACATAATAATTCTGCTGCTACATCTTCACCTTCTGGATAGGTAGCACCTAGCTTTAGTTCAGCGTCAGCATCGTAGTCAATTTCCCCAACTTCTTCGCCCATAATTTGTTTAAAAATAAAGTTCGTACCTGCTAGTACTTCATGACGACTACGGAAGTTTTTCGCTAAGTCAATCTTCATTCCGCCGCCCAATCCTTCTTGTGTGAAACGTTTATACTTTCCTAGGAATAAGCCTGGCTCGGCTAGTCGGAAACGATAAATCGACTGCTTTACGTCACCAACCATGAACAAGTTTCCTTCACTCTCAGAATCTTTCGTTACGAATTTAATAATGGATTCCTGTACAAAGTTCGTGTCTTGATATTCATCGACTAATACTTCAGCAAATTTATTACGATATTGGAGCGCCACTGCTGACGGATTCATTTCACCATTTTCACTTTGTTTACTTAAAATTTGTAAACAGAAATGCTCTAAATCCGTGAAATCGACCATTCCTTTATCTCGCTTCATCGCTTGGAAACGCTCTGTAAATACTTTTACAAGTTGAACAAGCTTTTCTAATACTGGGTGCATATCTTGAAAATCTCGTAAGAAACTTTCAGGTTTGCGGCTAAATAACTCTTCTTGTAATTTCTTCACTTCATCTTTCGCTTTATTACGAAGAGAGTCTACTTGTTTTACAACATCTTCATTGTAATCACTTTTCTTAATACGCTTTAACGTTTGCCACGATACGTTTTGCATCGCTTCATACACACTTGTCCACGACTCACGAGCAGCTGATGATAGCGTTCCAAGTAATGCTACATCTGCTTGCAGGGTTTCAATGCGAGGCGCTGGACCGTCAGGAAGCATTGCGAGTTCAGTTGCCTTACGAATATGCTGTTCCGCTGTTTCAAGCTGGAATTTCACATCTTCTAATAAATAAGAAGCATATACTAAATCTTCAATTGTCTTTCCTTCTACGTCATATGCTTCTACTAATTTATCAAGCCATTTTTCCGGATTTGGATGCGCTCTTGACTCTGTATGAAGCGCTAAAATCATACGTTGCAAGTCATCATCACTACGGTCACTCGTATAACGATCAACAAGTTCAAAGAAGATTGTATTATCTTCGATTCCGTACTCTTCTTCTAATATGTCATCTAGCACTTCTTCTTTTAACAATTCATTTTCTGTTTGATTCGCAATACGGAAACGAGGATCAACATCAAGCATGTAGTAATATCCTCTAATTACTTGTAAACAGAATGAGTGAATTGTTGAAATGGAAGCTTTATTTAATAGGCTCAGCTGCTTTCTTACGTGTTGAGAGCCTGGTTCATCAATTAATACCTTTTCTAACGCTTCCCCGATTCGGTTTTTCATCTCTTGCGCTGCTGCATTCGTAAATGTTACAACGAGCAGGCGGTCGACATCGACTGGATTCTCTTCATTAATAATCTTTTTAATAATACGTTCAACTAATACTGCTGTTTTACCTGATCCAGCTGCAGCAGCAACTAAAATATCACGTCCGTTCGCTACAACAGCTTTCCACTGGTCATCTGTCCATTGACTACCTTCTGGTTTTTTAGGCCAATTTTCTATCATTCTCCGCCAACCTCCTCTCTTATTTTCTCCATCGCTTCGCTATCTTTCATATCTTTTAACGATCGGAACTGATTATCTTCCAGTGACTCATCAAACTGACAAACAGATTTGAAGTTACAGAACGTACATGCTGCTTTATTCCCCATTTTATAAGGAGCAATATCGATAACACCTTCTGTAATATCTTTTCCGATATTTTCAAACGTATGGTGTACATATTTTTGCAGTACGTTAAACTCTTGCTCACTTGCAATACTTGAACGCGCACTAAAGCTACCGTCTTTTTTCAGGCCAGCAGAAATAATATCTGAGCTTCCTGTTGAAAGTTTGTTATCCATTAAACGAACAACGTCAGCATCTCCTAGTACGAGTCCTTTCATTTTAAATTTCTTTAAAATTTCTTTTTCAATTTCAGCTTCCGTTGCGTCACCTTTCATCTCAACGATTGGGTTATGAATATGGAAATACAATACACCAGCTGGTGATGCTGCGTGGCCTTTTTTCATCCACGTCTGTGCATTCGAAGTAACAACATCTAAATACGTTAACATTTGAAGTGCTAATCCGTAATACACTTCCGTTAAATCTAACGCTTTTGAACTTGATTTATAATCAATAATACGTAAGAACGTCCCGTTTTCATCTTCTGCCTTATCAACACGGTCAATACGGCCGACTACTTCCATCTTTACACCATTTGGTAATGAGAATTCCATCGGCGGAAGTGACCCTGTACCTCCCATACCGAACGGCACCTCTAAATCAACTGGTACGAATCCGCTTGACTTCGCATGTTCACGAAGAATGATTGACGTACGGAAAATGATTTGTTGTAGTTTTTGTTTTAAATAGAAATGACGGTTTGAACTTAATAAAATTTGTCGTTGTAATAACGGCGCAATTTCTTCTATTACTAAAACAGAAAGATGCTCACACTCTTTTATGGATAAATCCGCCCAAGTGCGGTTTTCACGCAATAACTTGTCCGCAATTTTCTTTAATGCCGCATGGAATAATTCGCCGATGTCTGGCGCAGCAAGCTTGAAAATATCACGCTCTCTAAGCGATAAACCGTGCTGCGCAAAATGAGCGTATGCACAACGATTAAATAGTTCCATACGAGAGACGCTTCCTTTAATTATATCTCCGTATAAATCTCTACTTACTGCTGTACTTAGTTTCTTCGCACGATTTCGATAGAATAAACTTGATAAGACGCGGCTACTTTTTTGTTTCCATTCATCTGAAGTTACGTAGAAATTATATACGTCCCACCAAAAGTCTAAATTCCCTTCAAATCCGTATCGCTTCCACGTTTGTAGTTGCTGCATAACGTAAGATAACGTTACTTCTGGCGTTGCTACATATGAAATTTGTTCTGAACGTGATAAATCATTTACGTCATTCGTAATAAATGAATCTTTCACATTAGGGAACATTCTTTTTATTTTCTTAATAAAGCTAGAAGCAAGTAACGTCTTTCCTTCTTCATCTGCAAGCGGGCATGAAATGTATAACTTCTCAGATGCTCTCGTTACCATTTGATACATAACGAACTGTTCTTCTAACAAAGTTTGTCTCGTCGTTGGCGCTAATTCAATCCCTGCCGCACCAAGAACTTCTCTTTCCTCATCAGAAAGCATACCTTCATCCATAGGTGCTGCTGGAATGACACCCTCATTTACACCTATAATAAACGTTGCTCTCACATCAGATAATCTGGAGTGATCAATATTAGCAATTAACACTTGGTCTAATGACGGCGGAATGTTAGCAAATTGAAGCGCCTCAAGACCAGTCGACATAACGTCAGTAAACATAGAAAGAGACATTTTCTCTTCACCAAGCATCTCTACAAACGTATCAAGAAGGCTCATTACTTCTTCCCATACTTGTTCATGATCTGTCGCAAATAAGAAATCTCCACGTTCTTCTGCACGTATACGTAATTCTTCTAGTTTTTTCGGAACATCCAGTTCTTCTAAAAATAAGTAAACTGCTTCACACATTTGCATAACTGTTCCTGCACGCTTTAACCTTTTTTGCATGCGAATAACAGGTGTTCTTACAACGTCACGTAACCTATTTATTTTCTCTTCCATTTCACGTTCACTGTCTGTGATCATCCCGTTCTTATCATCAAGAGAACGATAACGGCGATACATCCATGGATCCTCTGAAGTCCATCTCTTTCCTTGTACACCGTACGCTAAACAGTAATTTTCAAATTCATCCATTTCTTCACGCATCGTTTCTTTTCTTACGTCTAATGGATATAAAAGCTCTGTTTTCACGCAGCGGAACACCGCATCATAACGCCAATTCCCACTAATAATCTCGAGTGCAGAACGAATACATTCTACTAATGGGTGATGTGACATCGGGCGCTTTTCATCGATGAAGTGCGGGATATTATAATCTGTAAATAACGTTCGCATCACATCGTAATAACTTTCCCCATTACGAAGAAGCACTGCAATATCCCGGTAACGATATTTTTCACTCGCAACAAGTTTACGAATTTCACGAGCAACACCTTCTACCTCCGCTCGTAAATTCGCAGCTGTACTAATCGTTACACTCGCTTCACCGTTAAATTTTTCATTCGGACGCGCTTCATAATGAGCTTCTAAATGCGCTAATGCCGGAGAATGAAAACGCGGCTGTTCCATAAGTGGAATTGTTTTTTCAATTTCTATTTTCTCTTCACGCGCTACTTGTTTTATTTTTTCATACGTTAACGTCGTTTCATAAAATAAATCGAGTTCATTTACTGGCTGCGCTAACGTTTTTTCATCTATCGTTAACGTGATCGTAACTCTCGCTCCGCAAATCATAAGCTGTCTTACAATCTCTAACTCTTGCGGGGAGAATGAATGAAATCCGTCTATATAAATTTCCGCACCATTTACATATTCAGACTGCGGAAGCTTTTCCACTAGCAATTGCAGGTAGTCTTCTGAATCTAAATATTTTCCAATTAAAGCACGTTCAAAATCATCGTATAACAGCTGTAAATCATACACTTTATTCGCTAGTAACTTTTGTTCGGCACTGCTACTATGCGCATCTAATTGTTGCCACATTTCATATACGTTAGATGGCGTTACATTGTAACGTTTAAACTCTGCAATCATACTACCAAGATGTTCAAAGAAACCGTTTTGCTCCGCTGCTTTTTGGAACACCGATAATCCATCTTTACGAGACTCTACAATTTTACGGAGTAACATATGTACACCAGCTTCATCAATATGAAGACGACTCGCTCCGCCAACTTCTTGCAGTACCTTCCACGCTAATCGTGAAAAACTAAAAACTTGTGCCCGAATAGAACCTCTTACATCCTCACTTCCAATTAACGCCTGCTGCGTCTGGAATGTCATCTGTTCTGGCACAAGATATAATATTGTTTTCCCTCTCGGGCGTTGTTTTAACTCTTCTTGCACTTCGCGTAAACAAAGTGTACTTTTTCCACTTCCCGCTCTACCAATCACAAATCGAAGTGACATGTAACCCCACCTTTCACTTACATAACGAACGTTAGTTTGCTACTATAATTGTATTATAGGACACGAAAAAAGACAAACTGAGTTGTTTGCCTTTTCTATACTTCTATCTATTATATCAACCTTTTGAAAAATTCGTTTGCACCTCTTGAATTGGCCAATATCGCAAATCAACTTTACCGACGACTGTATCAGCTTTTACAAAGCCAAAGTGTCTACTATCCCAGCTCCCGAGCCGGTTATCACCTACTACAAAAATAAACCCAGGTGGCACCAGTTTTTCTTTCGTTAACTCTTCTAATGTAAAGTCGCCTGTTAGTTGCCTTCCGTTTATCTCTTTCTTATACTTCTCTAAATACGGCTCATCAATAAATTGACCGTTTATATATAACTTATCCTGCTTATATTCAATATGATCTCCAGGTAAACCGATAATCCGCTTTACATAGTCCTCTTTTTTATTCGCATGAAATACCACAACGTCAAATCTGTTCAAGTCCCCAACTTGATAACTCACCTTATTTACAACTAGCATATTGCCATCTTGCAATGTCGGCATCATTGACTTCCCCTCTACAACATACGTTGAAAAGAAAAACGTTCGAAAAAATACAGCTAATAATACACCAATTAAAATTGTTCGTATCCACTCCATGCCTTCTTTTTTCAAAGTTTTCTTCATCTGCTTCTCCCCTTATCCTTTAATACTGAAGCTTTCCTTTACAAAGAAGACTATTCTTAATGTAGTTCTAACTTTACTTCGATTTTCTTACCGACATACCATAAAATAAAAATACCAATCGCTACAATAACTGATTTCACCGGATTATGAATAAATGACATTAAATCATGACCGATATACGTTAAAATAAAAATCATCACAAGTTTTCCGAATGCTAACGCTAGACCAAACTGTTTTACACTAATTCGGGATAAACCAGCGACAACATTTATGAGCGCTGACGGTGTAAACGGAAAACAAAATATAACAAAAATCGGTGCGAATCCTTTCCTTTCAATCCACCCCATTGCTTTTCGTACTCTCTCATGCTTATTTACAAACGAAAAGAAACGACTGCGACCAAAATGGCGGATGATGAAAAAGACAAGTAATGCACCCATTACTGATCCAAGCCATGAATAAAGAAAACCGAGCCAAAAGCCAAATGCAACAGCATTCGCCAGTACAAATACGATAAGCGGTAATGCTGGAATCAACGCCTCTATCATCGGTAAACCAATACCAAGAAGTGGTCCGAACGCTTTATAACTCTCAACAATATGATCCATATTTTCTGGTGAAAAATACTCTTTGATTGTCTGAAAATCCATTCTACACTTTACCCCTTTACTCTAAATACTATCCCTACTGTATCATTGCTTATATGAAAGAGGAAATGGTAGATACGACATATGGAGATGTATTTATTAAAGTTTCCATATCTTTCATAAGAATTCCTTCATTATTTAGCTATGATAATCTATCAATATTCGACAGGACGTGTCATTCGTTTTGTTATTTAGATTGTTTTTTTGATTTTTTCGGTAAATGAAATTACAATGGTGATTTTCTAAATATAACAATTACAACTCGGTTTTTCTAATATATCGCCTTACCTACAAAGACTGATAAAGTGAAACTTTAATCAGTGGGGATTTTGTTGATCCCCCGCTTAACTTCTTTGCTTTCGCTGAATTTTGAGGCGGGGGTCTTACTGCCCACAAATAACAGGATAAACAAAAAAGAATGGGGATTCCCCCATCCTTTCACACTTCGCCTTCATTCACAAAATACACACTCTCATAAGCGGGTCTTAATGTTGATTCCTCTTTTTTATCAACCTCTTTAAAACAAGGATTCCCTTGTTTTTTCCTACGATCTTCATATTCAGTACGTAATTTCGCTGTACGATTTTGTTGATTTTCAAAACTAGTTTTTGATATCTCTAATTTCACAGCAAAGCCATTTATAAATCTAATAATAAGATTTCCATCTTTTAATTCTTTATTACTTTCAATATAAAAATGAGACAACCAAGCACACTCTTTTCTAGAGTAAGAATAGGTAGGGAAAAAATAAAGTTGATCTGCTGGACTAATCGCAATCGGTGCTTTATGTGTAATATGAGTTAACTCTTTCGTTCCTTCTTTTCTGCCTAAGAAACTAGAGCCATGCTTGCGGCAACTTCTTTCTATAATATCTAGAGGTTTTTGAAATACGAAAAAAGAATCATTCATTTCAACGACTCGCGTAACAATTTTCTTTTCACTTAGAATAACAGGAAGTAAGGCCATCGTATTTTTCGTTACAACATAATTTTCGACATAGCGTTCCACTTTACTTTCCATACTCCATTATCTCCTTTTTTCCATTTATATTAGCAGCTGCATATATAATTTTAGCATCTATGAAAAGGAAATAGCTTACAAGTTCCGCTTTTTTACAATTTTTTATCATTTATCAAACATTTGTTAAATAAAAAAATCACGATATAGTAATGTTTTAATTTTAAAGTTATAAAAACAGCATTTATACTACCTATAAATATTTATTATCCCTTCCTATTTTCACATCATGAAAACAATTAACTTTGCTATAATTAAAATGTAAATCCAATATATGGAGGGCCACTATGGAGGAAAAAGAGATCCAACCATCGATTCAAATGAAAAATAGTAGCGTCATTATCGTGAAAAACTCAGCTAGTATTATATTTGGTTTATTTTTCATTCTGCTATTCTTTGCTAAACCGTTTCGTAAATCAAGATGTCCAGAATGTAAAAAACGTGAGAAGAAAAAATTAGAGCAAGAACAATAAAAGGCCTTCCTTTATGGATTGCCTTTTTACATTTGTAGTATCATTTTATTTATTCTTCTCCCTAAAAAAACAACTATATTTTCTCCCAAGGTTCTCTACATCTTTTTTGATTTGTAATATGATCCTTATATAAAACATGAGAAAGAGTATTACTTGTTACCCGCTTTTAATTTTTATTAAACACTTCAAATTTGTACATCTTTATCCATCACTAACAATTCGTTAATTAGTTAACTTTGTAATATAAGTTTTGTATATAATGTCATTCAAAAACACAATATATATAAGTAGCTATTTATAATTACATTGCTTTTTATCGAATTCCAAAAAGGAGCTGTATACTATGGACAAAGAAAATCTATTAAGCCAGCAGGTTAATAGCATCCCCTCAGATGCTCTGAATACCCCTAGTAAGGAACAAGAACAACTGTTAGAAACATCATCTCAAAACGTACAAAATTCCAACAACAACACTAACAAAAAAGATGTTACTCAAGGTCTATCTGGAAAAGATTCCCCTATTTCAATAGAGAATACAAATTTATAGTTATTTACTATCATACGCAGCAAATGCTCTTGCTGAACTAATTCTTCTACAGAAACTAATACGCATTCCAGATAATTTTTCACCCGTTGTAACATAGAAAAAGAGATTTAGATATAAAAACAGGCTCTGAAAAAACTTTCCCCACAACAAAAAAGGATGGCATTAGCCATCCTTTTTTCCATCATCAACTATAAAATTATAGTTTGATTACGTTTTTAGCTTGAGGTCCACGGTTACCGTCTTCGATTTCGAAGCTAACTTTTTGACCTTCTTCTAAAGATTTGAAACCGTCAGTTTCGATTGCTGAGAAGTGTACGAATACGTCGTTTTCGCCTGGAACTTCGATGAAACCGAAACCTTTTTCGTTGTTAAACCATTTTACTTGTCCTGTTACTGCCATAATTATTTCCTCCTAAGAAAATACAAATTTTAAATTTTTTAGTCTTCCTGTCTAAAAAAAGAATCCACACATTATCAAATACGAAACATAAACTAGTTCTCACATACTTTTTCTCGTTCGTTTCCAGCACTTGATAACATATGGATTGCTTAATTTAACTATTCAACTGACATCATCATAGCACATTAAAATAAAATGTACAATCTTTTTCGAAAATAGAATTTCTAATTTTTAGTATTTCTTATAAAATATAATTATCTCTATTCTAAATAAGGAGGAGTTTATGGCCAATAAAATTCCTAGAAAAACATTAAAAAGAATTGAAGAGGATATTGAAAATAATAATCTTGGAAAAGCAAGGGATAGATTGCATGGCCTCATCTTTACATACCCAAATGAATTACATCTTCGAAAACAACTCGGAGATATTTATTATACATTACAATATCCAGAAATGGCTGGACGTTACTGGTATCTAGAGGAGCATAAAGTGAAACTTTAATCAGTGGGGGTTTTGTTCATTCCCCACTGATTATTAGTTGAACCAATCGGGCTTTTACGGGCAGTTGATCCCTCACCTAACTTCTTCGCTTTCGCTAAATTTTGAGGTGGGGGTCTTACTGCCCGTTAATGCGGGATAAAACAGACATTATGCATGAATCATGTTTATTATTTGAAAAATCAATGGGAAATAATCCTCATCATATTGCACGTGCTTTAAAGTTTAAAGGCGATTCTAACCATATAAAAGGTTTGTATAAAGATCAACCTTTATCTTCAGTGCAGAAGAAAGTAGCAGAGGAGTTAATTTATGAGTATAAAGAAACATGGCAAGATAAGCTAGTTCCTTTTGGCTGTCTAGCATTGCTTGCTTGCCTTCTCTTTTCTGCCGTTGTTGGTCTATTTACTATTTGGAATTGGATTTTTTAATCACAGGGGGAATTTTCACATGTCAAACTACGCTAAAGAAGAAAGGCTAACAGGGGGAAACGTCTCAAGCGTATATCGTTCTGAAAATACTGTTCGGCGAGAGTTAAAGCCAGGCAATGAAAAGATTCATAAGTTATTTCAACATTTAGAAAACAAAGAATTTCATTATGCTCCAAAGTTTTTAGGTGTAGATGAACAGGATAGAGAGATTTTATCCTTTATTGAAGGAGAAGCTGGCAATTATCCTTTAAAAGAATATATGCGATCTAATAATGTATTAAAAGAAATAGCAAAGATGCTTCGCCTTTACCATGATGCTGTAAGTGATTTTCTGTTATTAGATGATTGGAAACCGATGGATCACACTCCAAATAACATTGAGGTTTTATGTCACAATGATTTTGCCATATATAACATTATTTTTAATAATGAGAAGCCAGTAGGGATTATTGATTTCGATGTTGCTGCTCCTGGTCCAAGACTATGGGATATCGCTTATACACTTTATACTTGTGTGCCTTTAAGTAGAGTGTATTATACAGAATCCGGTGAAGCTGTTCATTATGACTCATCGCAACATGCAGATCGCATTAAAGAGAGAATGAATTTGTTCGTTCAGTCCTATGATAAAAATATGGATGAAGATTACTTAGGAATGGTGTTGCTTCGATTAGAAGGATTATGTACATATATGAAACGAAAAGCGCAAGAAGGCGACTTGAATTTCCAAAGAATGATTGATGAAGGACATCTAGAGCATTATGAGAAAGATATGAAGTTTATTCGTGATCATAGGGCTGAGTGGAGTTGATTTAGTAATAAAGAAAAGGAAGTATCGTTTTTTGCCGACAACTCAATCTCTCTTTTCGAATCGTTTAGAAAATAACAAGGGGCACCTTTCAAAAAAGGTGCCCCTTCCTTTTATTTCGTAAACTGTGCTTCTTCTGTAGATCCTTTTAACGCTGTCGTTGATGAAGTTCCGCCTGTAATCACTTGTGCCACTTCATCAAAGTAACCTGTTCCTACTTCGCGTTGATGACGTGTTGCAGAGTAGCCGTGTTTTTCAGCTGCGAATTCTGCTTGTTGTAGTTCAGAGTATGCTGCCATGCCGCGCTCTTTATAGCCACGTGCTAGTTCAAACATACCGTAATTTAATGAATGGAATCCAGCAAGTGTTACGAATTGGAACTTGTAACCGTAAGATGCGATTTCCTTTTGGAAGCTTGCAATTGTTTTTTCATCTAGTTTTTGTTTCCAGTTGAATGAAGGTGAGCAGTTATATGCAAGTAGCTTCCCTGGATGCTCCTTATGAATTGCGTCCGCAAATCGTTTTGCATCTTCTAAATTTGGTTCTGACGTTTCACACCAAACGAGGTCTGCGTACGGTGCATACGCTAAACCGCGCGCAATTGCTTGATCAAGACCTGCATTCGTACGGTAAAATCCTTCTGGTGTTCTTTCTCCTGTAATAAATGCTTTATCAACAGGATCGATATCGCTCGTAATTAAATCAGCTGCATCCGCATCTGTTCTTGCAACGATAATTGTCGGCACTCCCATTACATCTGCTGCAAGGCGTGCAGAAATTAAATTGCGCACTGCTGTTTGCGTTGGTAGTAGTACTTTTCCACCTAAATGGCCACATTTTTTCTCTGAAGATAATTGATCTTCAAAATGCACACCTGATGCACCTGCTTCAATCATACCTTTCATCAGTTCGAATACATTTAATTGCCCACCAAATCCAGCTTCTGCATCTGCTACAATCGGTACGAAATAGTCTGTATCATCGCTTCCTTCCATATGCTGAATTTGATCCGCACGTTGAAGCGTTTGATTAATTCGTTTTACTACAGCAGGTACGCTGTTCGCTGGATATAAACTTTGGTCTGGATACATATGTCCAGAAAGGTTTGCATCAGCTGCTACTTGCCAACCACTTAAGTAAATCGCTTTTAACCCAGCTTTTACTTGTTGCATCGCTTGGTTTCCTGTTAATGCGCCAAGTGCGTTAATATAGTCTTCTGTATGAAGCGATGTCCAAAGCTTCTCAGCACCGCGACGCGCTAACGTATGTTCAATATCAATTGACCCGCGCAGGCGAATTACATCTTCTGCCGAATATGGACGTGTGATCCCTTTCCAACGCTCATCTAATTCCCAGCTTTCTTGTAACTTCTCGATTCTTTCGTTTTTCATTTGTTCCATCCCCTTTTCATTTTTTATAAAATTTCATAACCCGGTAATGTTAAAAATGGTACGAATTCATCATTTCGAACGAGATCTGTAAACAACGTTGTCGCCTCTTGGAATCTCCCTTTCTTAAAGGCTTCCTTACCAATCTCTCTTTCTATTTTTGCTAATTCTTCTTCTTTTAGCTCTTCCATTAATTCAAGCGTAATATTACGACCATCATTTAGTTTTCCACCTTCATGACGAATCCATTGCCATACTTGTGCTCTTGAAATTTCAGCTGTTGCCGCATCTTCCATTAAGTTATAAATGGGTGCTGCTCCCCGTCCGCTTAACCAAGATGCAATATATTGAATACCTACGCTAATATTCATGCGAAGGCCCTCTTCTGTAATCGTTCCCACCGGTACCTCTAGTAAATCGTTTTCTGTTACACATATTTCTTCACGTTTTCTAAAAATTTGATTTGGTGTTTTCATAATGTGATTAAACACTTCCATTGCAACCGGTACAAGTCCAGGGTGGGCAACCCAAGTCCCGTCATGACCGTCTAAAGCTTCGCGTTCCTTATCAGCACGCACTTTTTCAAAAGCTGCTTCATTTGCTTCTGGATTATTTTTAATCGGAATTTGTGCCGCCATTCCTCCAATTGCTGGTGCATTACGGCGGTGACATGTTTGAATTACTTTCAAAGAATACGAACGCATAAATGGCGCCGTCATCGTGACTTGTGCTCTATCTGGTAGTAAGAATTTATTATGATTACGGAAACTCTTTAAAAAGCTAAAAATATAATCCCATCTTCCGCAGTTTAAGCCAGCAGAATGATCTTTTAGCTCATACAAAATTTCATCCATTTCAAACGAAGCGTGAATCGTTTCCAGTAACACAGTTGCTTTAATCGTTCCATTTGGAATGCCGATATATTTTTGAGCAAATACGAATACATCATTCCATAATCTCGCTTCTAAATAACTTTCCATTTTCGGTAAGTAAAAGTATGGACCGCTCCCTTTTGCTAAAAGAGCTTTCGCATTATGGAAAAAATACAAGCCGAAATCTACTAAACTACCCGACATATTTTTCCCATCAACTTGCATATGCTTTTCCTCTAAATGCCATCCTCTTGGACGTACAATGAGTACAGCTGTTTTCTCATTTAATCTATATTCTTTCCCTTTATCATTTTCATGTGAAATCGTTCCCTTTACTGCATCTCGTAAATTGATTTGCCCTTCAACTGCGTTTTCCCAAGTTGGTGCATTCGAATCTTCAAAATCCGCCATAAAAAGATGCGCGCCTGAATTTAAAGCGTTAATGACCATCTTTCTATCTACCGGTCCAGTAATCTCTACGCGGCGATCCTCTAAGTCTTTTGGCAGCTTGGCAATTGTCCAATCCGCTTCACGTATGTGTTTTGTTTCTTCTAGAAACTTCGGAAACTCCCCTGCATCAATTCTCTTTTGTTTTTCTACACGTTTTTGTAAAAGTTCTATGCGGCGCTCATTAAAATTCTCATGTAGTTCCTTCAAAAAACTAAGCACCTCAAGTGTCAATATTTCGTTGTACGCTGGTAACATTTCTCCAACGAGTGTAACCCGTGAAGTTTGCGTCGACATATTAGCATCCCCTTCTTAAACTGTTTTATAACAGATTTGATTTCATGTTTTATATTATATAACAAATCTTCAGAAAAGGAAGTTTTTTTTGAAAATTCATTTCATTTTTTTTTCAAAACGGCATTCTTTCGCGCTTTATTTCATACAAAAAAGGCCGCTGTTATACAACAACGACCTTTTGGTATTATTTTTAAATTTCACTTTGACTAGTTAAACTTTATTACTGCCCTTGTTCCATATCATGCAATATTGCTCTATGTAAAAACTGTGCGTATTGTTCTCTCGTTACCTTCATAGACGGACCGAATTTACCTTCTCCGATTCCCATTGTAATACCATTTGTTTGTACTGCACTAATTGCATTCGTTGCCCATGAATTTGTTGAAACATCATTAAAGTTATGAGATCCCTTTGCCTGTAAGTCAAAAGCATTCGTAAGAACTTGTGCCATTTCCGCACGCGTTAACGTCGCCTTCGGTCTAAAGTTTCCATTCTCGTCTCCCTGGAAAATTCCCATTTCCGTTAAAGCCAATATCTCCTCGATAAAGCTTGTTGAATTTTCATCAATATCTCCATATGGGTTTTCATATTCATCTTGTTCTTCCATATCAAACACACGGTAAATTAAAGCTGCAACTTGCTCACGTGTTACATTATCCCCAAAACCGAATATTCCATCGCCATATCCTAAAATAATTTCTTGTTCCGCTAATTCATGAATTGCCTCATATGCCCAATGTCCTTTTGGTACATCTTTAAATACAATTGTATTTGTTTTTTGCAACGGTGCACTTTCCGCTTTTACACTGTTACTCTCTGCTGAGAATAACACCCCACCCATAATTGTTAATGCTGTAGCTGTTTTTAATAATTTTTTGCTCATCAAATTATCTCCCCAATATGTATATGTTTTTTTAAAAATATACAGAATAAATGGTATAGTGACAATATATTTTTCGACACATTTCGTGACGGTTTTGTGAATCATATTAAACATCATGTCTTTTTCATCGGGTTGATTATAAAGCTTGTGTATAACCATAAAAATACATAAATACGAATAATAATTCTTTTTTAAACAAACAAAAAAGCACAAATATTTCTATTTGTGCTTTCATATTTCACTCTACTTCCAATCCTCTTTCAAATGATAATTAATAATCGCATTATTAATAAACTGAGCATATTGTTCTCTAGGTACAGGGCGATTTAATTCATACATGTCATTCCCAGTTCCTCTCACAACATTATTAGATTGTAACGCACTAATTGCATCTTCTGCCCAGTGGCCTTTTGGAATATCTTTAAATGTATGTTTTTGTTTCGTTTCAAAATGAAATGCTCGTTTTAAAATGACAGCCATTTCCGCTCTAGAGATTGGTGCTTTCGGCCTAAAATTCCCTTGGCCATCCCCTGAAAAAACACCACGTTTTGTTAACGCCAAAATTTCCTTTTTAAAAGTTGTTGTACTATCAGAAACATCTTTATATGGATTCGCTACTGGCCCTTCTTCTTTTATCTCAAGTGTTCTGTAAATAGTCCCTGCTACTTGTTCACGTGTTATAAGATCGCCAACACCATACTTCCCGTTTCCATACCCTAATATAATTTTATGATATGCTAAGTCCATAATAGCATCATATGCCCAAAATCCGTATGGAACATCTTCAAACACAATCATTTGTGGATACTCTTCCGCTTTTACAGGCGTCACATTCGTCCCTGCAAATATACCTCCTGCCATTGTCGCAATCATCATTACACCCAATATTTTTTTCTTCATTGTCCTCTCTCCCTATTTCATTCAAATAAAATGAACTTCATTGTTTCAGGAGTATTATTTTTTGGTGAATGTAAGATAAAATGTAAATCTTCTAGAAGAAATATTTCCACTACCTTTCTGCTTTATACTCCCTTCTTTCTTTTTCAAAAAGGAAGTTGTCACATCTAAGGTGTTATATACTAAAACATTCTACAATCTCTTTATAAACTCCTTTTCACTTTACAACTTCCCTTTATTGGCACCTAAAGGAGATACCTAGTGGAGGCTACTATATTCATGGTTTATATTTCAGAGGTAGCATTCCCCTTCACTGATAACTCGTTTTCGCTGAATTTTGAGGTGGGGGGTCTTACTGTCCAGCAAATAGCGGGATAAAAAAATCATCCTTTTTTCTTAAAAGAGGATGATTTTTTTATATTTATTAACACTCAAATATGCTACTACTTTTGAAGAGTAAATTGGGCAACTATTTGTTTTAGTTTTCCTGCTGCGTTATGCATATGTTCAATTGAAACCGAAATCTCTTGAACAGATTTTTCCTGCTGTTGAATAGACTCTTTTACCCTATCAGTTCGGTCAGATGATCTTTGGGAAATTTGAGCCATGTCTTCTGCAGAAGCCGAGATTTCCTCACTACTCGCTGCAATTTCATCTGTAGACATAGATACCGTTTGAATTTGCTCAGATACTTGCTGTACTTTTTCTGTAATTGTTCCAAATACTTTTTCTGTATGCATTACTACTTGTGTACCTGCCTGTACCTCATTATCTACTTTCCCCATCATATGTACTGTATGGTTCGTTGTTCCCATAACTTGAGTAATAAGATTCTCAATTTGTTTTGCAGAATCACTAGATTGTTCTGCTAATTTCCGCACTTCATCTGCCACAATTGCAAATCCTCTACCACTTTCACCAGCACGTGCAGCCTCAATTGCGGCGTTTAATGCTAATAAGTTAATCTGGGAGGTAATACCTTGCATTACATCAATGATTTTAACAATTTCTTCTGATTGTTCTTTCATAGTCTCTACTTGTTTCACACCGCTATGTACCGAATTTTGGATTGTATCCATCTGTTGAATCATTTGTTTCATTAATTTGTTACCACTCTCTGCATCTAATGCTGATTGAGCAGATAATTCATTTACAGAGGATGATGTATTGACTATACTCTGCATTCCTTGTGTCAACTCTTCCATCGCACCCGCAGTTTGTTCCATTGCTTGCATTTGACTCTCTGCGCCATTTGCGACTTCTTCAATATCCATAGTGATTTTTTTGGCTGCACTACTAGATACTTCTGACGCAGATGCTACTCCGTCTGCATATTGGAATAGAAGCTGAATATTATTCTCTACTTCTTGCATATTTGTTCTTAGCCCTGCAATCATCTCATTAAAATTACTTACTAATACACCTAATTCATCCTTAGCAGTATAATCACCATGTACAGTTAAATCTCCTTCTTTCGCTCTTTCCATCATACGACTAACCGTTTGTAAAGGAGCAACTATAAGCTTGCTAATAATATAACTTACTATACATATAACGATTGTAGTAACTACTACAAGAATGATAAAGGTAATAACGGAACGATCAATCATTTTTTGCGAATCTTTAAATACTTGGTCAGCTAAATTTGAAACATACGATTCTAGATCCACTGCATAACCAGCTAACTCTATTCCCTTCGGTTTTAATTCCTTCTGAAATTCATTTACCATTTGCGGCTCGTTTGTTGCCTTTGCCTTTTCAAATAATTTCTTATATGTATCTTTATAACTTGGTAAAGATTTCTTCATCTTCTGAAACAGTTCATCCTCTTGCTTACTTAAATTAAAACCATCATCATATTCTTTTAATAAAGAATCATATTTTTTAAGATCCTTTTCAATATTATTAATTATTCCCTCTTTATTTGCCACTTCATTTTGTGATGCCGTAATTAACTCTAATAAGTTATATTCTAGTGAATTTTGTGTGCGAAGCATTCCTTCTAATAAAATTGCAGAATATTGATAATCATCTACTACAACCTCTGTATCGTGCTTAATCTTATTAATAGAATGAATTGCTACACTGCTTATAATTACCATACCTAAAACTGCTAATGAAATAAGCGCTAATAATTTATATTTCACTTTTAAATTTTGTAAAAAATACATTTTTTCACCTTTATTCCTTTATATATAGATTTTTAGAATTTTATAGCTTATTATTTACAAAATCGCAATAAAAAGCAATGATAAATATTCCCAATATGAAACTTATATCTCTATAAAAAAAAGTAGCATAATAGCTACTCCTTTTTTCTTTGTTTCTCATATTGTTCAAACGTATGAATTCTTTCAAAAATTGGTGGGTGCGTGTATAAGAAAAATTTCACTAACGCAGGCGGATTCACTTGGCTTAAACTTGTTTTTGATAAATATTGAAAAGTTTTCACACCAGATTTTCCGTCCTTCGTCATATTTAAAGCATATTGATCTGCCGCTCTTTCTTCTATACGTGAAACATAGTTTGTTGCTGGTTGTACTGCAAATGAGAGTATAGAAGAAATTAAGAAAAATAAAGGTAAAATGGAGAAACATGCCACTTTTGAAATTTGCAATGTATCTCCCCATTTGCGAATACACATATTTATAATACGACTAATTAAAAACATACCTATAAACGATAGCAATACATAACTTGCAACGCCAAAATATATATGCTTCATAACATAATGCCCCATTTCATGGGCCATGATAAATAAAATCTCTTTATCTTTTAACTGCTTAAGCGTTGTATCCCACATTACAATACGGGCGTTAGGGCCAATTCCTGTTACGTAAGCATTTAATGCATTCGTTTTTTCTGACATATTTACTTCATATACGTGTTTAGCAGGAATATCCGCTTTGTCTGCTATCGCTAAAATTTTCGTTTCTAATTCTTTATTTTTCAGCGTCGAAAAGTCGTTATACAGTGGGTCAATAACGACAGGCTGTATGAATGTTAAAAAGATTGTAAATGGAACAGAGAGCGCCCACCCTGCTAGCCACCATCTCTTCGGAAATTTACGGATAAGCCATAATAGAACGGTCACTACAATTAACATAGTCGCATAACTTTCCCAAAAACCGATAACATGATCTTTTATCCAGCTTTGTGTACTTTGCGTTGAAATGCCGTAATCAATGGACACTTTCCGGCCAATCCATTGCATCGGTAAGGCAAGCACTGTTGTCAGTAATGATAAATAAAAGAAATAAATCGCAACTTGCAAAACACTTATTTTAGTCGTTTCCTTCGACCATTTCTCAAACTTTCTTGAAATACCTAGCACAAGTACAAATAATAAAATAATCCATTCAAGAGGCGTCGCTAAAAAGTATAGTAAATTTTTCACGCGCGAATAATCTTGGCTTAGCGTAAGCTCTCTCGCACTCATAAACGTTTCTGGATCTGCACTCGTTCCCTTATACATGTCCGGAATAAGTTCATGATTCCATCCAAATAAATACCAATATATAAGTAACGCAAATCCAACGTACAAAAAAAGCGACCAACCGATAACCTTCCTCACGCTATTCCCTCCTCTATGCTGCCTGTCTATTATTATTGTAAGTTCGTACACGCTAAATTAGAACAAGCTTATTATGTGAATTGCTCGAAATCCTTTTATTTACATAAAAAACTCTTCTACATAAGAAGAGTTTTGCCTATCTTTAAACACTTTCTTCGGTTCACAATACGGAATAAGGATCGCACTTGCAAACCAACACGTACCCTACTTGCTTTTTAGATAACATAAAGAGCCTCTTTAAGGAAGTACATCTATTAATAAACTAAAATCTTGTAAAGAGAAAGAACTATATTTCATAATCCCCTGTACAGCTAAAAGTAAAACCAGACCGATCACACACATATAGTTAACGCTTTCTTCATTCTTTTTTTCAGTAACGACTCCGCCACTTATACATAAAATCCCCAACAAATGGAGCGCTAAATACATGAAAAAATAAGCTTCCTCCCAGCGCAAAATAACATTCACTGTCGTTATTAACACTAGACTAAGTAAAATCAAATAAAAAAACTTATTTGATGATATCGTTTCATTCATATAATTTTATACATCCCTTTCAAATTTCGAATTAATGATGTTTCAAAGCTATAAAGTAAATGATTGTTTTTATACCATAAAACAAAAGGAAAGCCACCATTACTTTCTCGAATACTTTATGAATCCACATATACTTCTCTTCATTCTTTTTGAAGATGCGCTTCATCATTTCTTCTACAATTAGACCAAATATTAGTAAAACCCCGAACACAATAAGAAGAGAAATAATATTTTCTTTTAAATGAGTACTAGAAAATACGTAATACTCTGGAAACACAATCGTATCTACTACAGGTTGAAGCCAATGACAAACGCTTTTATCACACATATCTGTAATAGACGTAGAATCTATAATGTCTTTTAATATTTTTTCAACCGTCTTCTTCATCTTATTTACTCCCGACTACATCTGAAAAGCTCTTTTTCTGCTCTGCATATATAACTGGCACTTCTTTACTCCAATATTTGCGATTAACAAATAAAAAGATAAGTACTAAGTTTAATCCTGTTATAAAAATAATAAGTCCAGGAAAGAATGTCGTATAACTTGAGAAATCGGCAAAACTCATAATTTTTTCTCTACTTATTAGAAAAGACGCACCTATTACAAATGCATTGTTTAACATATGTATTGCAATTGGCATGAGTAAACTTTTCGTACGAATATATACGATTGACAATACGATGCTGAATATGGCTGCACCGAGGAAATCAACATGTAACAACGCAAACAATATTGCTACAACGATGGTCGCTATGCTCGTTCCCCATTTTGTTGCAAAACGTTGAAGTAAAAATCCGCGAAAAACAAATTCCCCGATAATTGGTGCGATGAATACGACCCTAATGACTTGAGATACATATCCCCCAGTACTATCTACAATTGGTTCATGCAGGGCGTTCATAATAAAGTCCGGTGTAATCCATGCAAAACTATACATATACAAAATAAGATACCCGTAACTAAACATGCATAACATAACCGTAATGTATAAAACTTGTACCAAGTTAAATGTTTCATTTTTATTAACAAATAATGAAAATGAAATGTGGTGCTTTCTATACTCATAAGAAATCCATACCATCGGAAGGATATAGAATATAAGGATATTTATAAAAGAAGAATTTTGTATATGAAATATACTTGTTAGCAAATCGCCACTACTTCTCGCTATTAAAATTAATAGTGCAAATACAATTAAAAAATATCTAGCTCGCATCACTTGAAACGGGTTCACACTCATCTCCTCCCCTATGTTACTTTTATCATATCATTTGATTCTTAATTTTTTGCGAAAGAAAACCTTAAAATTTCCTTAAAAATTCCATAAGTTACAAAATGATGATATGATATTCGAGAAAATTAGGAGGGATGTTTATGTACCAAGCGAATATTTTACTCGTTGATGATGAAACAGCAATTTTACAATTACTAACTACCATTCTTGAAAAAGAAGGCTTTTCTCATATTACAACTGCAACATCAGCTGAAATGGCTTTATCTCTAACTAAGCAAAACAATTACGATTTAATTATTTTAGATGTAATGCTTCCTGGACAATCTGGTTTTGATATTTGTCCAATCATTCGCCAACAAACAGATTGTCCAATTTTCTTCCTATCAGCAAAAGCATCTGATTTAGATAAAATATCCGGATTTTCATACGGTGCAGATGATTATATTACAAAACCATTTAATCCATTAGAAGTAGTAGCACGCATGAAAGCACAGCTTCGGAGACATATGAAACAAACCGTACCACACGAACAAAAATCACACTCGATTTCATTTGGAAGATTTGAAATTGATCAGCACTCTGCAGAACTAACAGTAGATGGGCACATTGTCGAATGCTCCGCTCAACTCTTTCAACTACTACTCTTCTTTTGCGAGAATCCGAACTACGTATTTTCGAAAGAGGAAATATACGAAAAAGTTTGGGGAGCACCTGCCTATAATGGCGATGACAACACTGTTATGGTCCACATTCGAAAACTACGTGAAAAAATTGAACATGATCCAAGTAAACCAGAATATATAAAAACCGTTCGCGGGCTTGGTTATAAGTTCGTTACAAAGTAGGGTGACGATATGAATTTTAATAAACGACTTATTATTCAATTTATCATGCAACACGTTTTTGTTTTAGTTACATTACTTATCGCTGTAGTTGCTGCTTTTACTTATTTAATTTTTCTTCTTACTAGTACTTTATACGAACCTAACATTCCAGATTCTGATAGTTTTACAATTTCAAGATACATCTCTTCAGAAGATGGGCATATTTCGTTACAATCTGAAGTGCAAGATTTAATAAAGGAGAAAAATGATTGGCTCCAAGTTGTAGATGAAAACGGAAAAATCCTCTACCACTTTAATACACCAAATGATGTTCCGAATGCTTATACGAAGACATCTTTAGTCGCATATATACAACATCATATCGAAAGTAATTATAAATTTACATATTGGGAAATTGAATTAGAAGAAAAGAAAGTACTTGTTATTTATGGTGGTATGTTAAAAAGCAATGCGTTACTGACAGCAATTCAAAAGGATCACTCCTCTTTAACGATGGATTCGTTCACATTAACAGATCAAGAAAAACAGTTACTGTCTAAAGAAAAAGCAGCACTTCAAATATTTAATCAAAATGGCGAAGAGGTTTTTGCCTATCCAGCTGGAAAGAAAAAAACATTTTCAGCGATACAAATTGCCCTTAATGAAAAAGAACCGTGGAATCATAAAGAAAACACGTCTAGCTTTTACGATGCAAATAGTGGCAACCTTCTCGTTGTGACTGCGAAAAATGATCACTACTATCCAGATGACGAAATTGAAGATGTATTTACTAAGAAGTTTCTCATCGGATGCGGATTAATCCTTCTTATCGTATTTGTTTATTTAGTCATTCTTTCTATTTGGTACGGTAATAAATTCGGGAAACCGTTATTACATGCGATGCGCTGGCTTAAAAATATCGCTGGTGGAAAGTATGAAGAACCTATTAGTAAAAAAGGAAAACCTATCAGGTTCCGGCGATCTGGTAAAGAAAAATGGTCATTTCGTTTGTTTAGAGATGTAACAAGTTCACTAGAACACCTTTCTATTACACTCAAAAAAAATGATGCGATGAGGCAAGTACTCCAGCAAACACGAGAAGAATGGATTACCGGTCTAACGCATGATTTAAAAACACCACTTAGCTCTATATATGGCTACGCATTATTACTCGAATCGAATCAATATAACTGGACTGATCGTGATATTCAGCAATTTGGTAGTGTTATGAAAGAGAAATCTCAATATATGACGACATTAATTGATGATTTAAGCTTAACGTATCAATTAAAAAATAACAGCCTTCCTGCCCAACACGTAAACGTTGAAATCAATCAGTTCGTTCAAAAAGTGTTATTGCAATTTATTAACAATCCAACACTCCAAAATCAAAATATTGAATTCGTACCGAGCTCAAATAAAATTCAATATTTCATTGAAGAAAAATGGTTCCAGCGTATTATCGAAAACTTACTCGTAAATGCTGTAAAACATAATAACGAAACAACTACTGTCATCGTAAAATTATCACAAAACGCTAATTCCTTTACACTCTCCATTTCAGATGACGGAAAAGGAATGGATGAAAAAACGAAAGAACTTCTATTTGAACGATATTACCGCGGAACAAACACAGAAGAAAGCAACATCGGAACTGGACTTGGCCTAGCCATTACAAAACAGCTCGTTCATGCTCATAACGGAACAATTTCCGTTGATAGTGCACTCGGAAAAGGAACGACGATTATTCTTGTATTTCCGTTTCGTTCGTAGGAAAGACGCTATGTGGCGTCTTTTTTCTTTTCTGGGATGATTTTACAGTAATTGTAATTATGTGGATCGTTTTTTTGAGGTGTTTTAGAGGTATATGAAATTATATCGGCGCAACTCGAATTATATCAGCGATTTTCTAGATATATCGACTTACCGACAAAAACCGACAATACTAACCTACTTCCCTACTATACAAAGTAAAAGTAAAAATAAAACTATTAACAAATACATTTCTAAACTGTTATACTATAAATAGAAGTATAAACTAACTAAGTTTTGCATAAAATGAAGTAGACAAGGTGCTTCCAACACCCCGTCACTGCAACTAATTACCGCAAGGTGGAAGGTTGCAACTAAAGCTTATTTGCGCTTAGAAGACTTCCCACGCTTCGCAGGCAGACGGGTGGTCTTCTTTTTGCGCTTTTTTGCCGTTAATTTCTTAAATCCAAAAACTATACCTTCTCTAGCTATAGTTTTTGTAATTTCCAACAAAATTTGCAAAAGAAATTCCATACGATTACACCTCCTTTCTTCACAAAATGAAGAAAGGGCATAACCTTCCACCCGCAATATTTAATTGCTACTTTATTTTACCATTTTCATATGTATTACAGATAAAACAATACAAATTTAACAATCCACTTATAAAAAAAGCGAACCATCTCCCAACGATTCGCTCTTACCCTATTATTTTTTCTTCACCGGTATCCAAAGCTCTACTTGTGCAAACTCACTCTTATCTTCGTGGCAACGCTCATCGTACAGTTCAAACTCCGTAACACCGCAATGTTCATATCCTGAATGCGGGAACCATTCTGAGAATACTGCATTCCAAGTTTGGTGAATAGACGATACCATTTCTTCATGAGGAACTTTCGGCGTTGTAAATACTGCATATGTTGCTGCCGGGAAAGTACGCTTCGCAATTTCATTTGGTACATTTTCAAAGTCTGTAACTTCCATTCCGATAATGTAAGTGAAGTCTCCTGTTTCTAAATTAAAATCAGTACATAATCCAAGCTCTACCCATTGACTCGTATCTTTACGATTCGGAATCGTCGTTCCAAGATCTTTTTGTAAATATTCTTGCCAAAATACTGGAATGTCTTGATGGTTTTTCCCTTCTTTACTTGTCGTCTTCAATTCATAACCCGCCACTAAAAATTCTGGTTTATTTACAATACGATATTCCATTTGTATGCCCCCTAAATACGGATTTAATTTTCTTTGCTTTACATTCACTCTGTAATACATCGGTGTTTCGATTTCTTGTTTTCGATATTCACTCGGTGTCATTTGAAATAATTTTTTAAAGGCTCTCGTGAACGTTTCGTGAGATTGAAAGCCATGTTCAAACGCGATATCAATAACTTTTTCATCCGTATGAGAAAGTTGATAAGCTGCCCGGGCTAACCTCCGCTTTCGAACATACTCCATTACTGTATCACCTACTAATGCCTGAAATACACGATGAAAATGCGACTCAGAAAAACCTGCAATACGTGCTAAATTACGCAGCGTCTGTTTTTCCATTACATCTTCCTCAATATAATCAATTGACCTTTGAATTTGTGTTTCATAGCTTTCCATCTCTGTTCACCCGCCTTATATGTATTATGATAAAAGAGAACGCAATCCAATTCTTGACGTTTTTTACTATAATTCCATAAAAAATTGTAACTTTTTTATATGTATTTCGTTGTTATATATGAAGGGAGGGAAATGTAGTGAAACGCAAACAATCATTAGAAGAAATTTACTCAGAGCATATGCAAGATTTATTTCGCTATCTTCTCTCCCTAACCGGAGATTCCCACTATGCGGAAGATCTCATGCAAGAAACATTTTACCGAATGCTCGTCCATATTGACTATTATAAAGGAGAAGAAATTAGGCCGTGGTTATTTACAATTGCCTACAATGCCTTTATGGATTGGCATCGTAAAGAAAAGAAATATAAAACAACAGAAGTTGCAGAATTCTATTTACCAAATGTGCCAAGTACAGAACATGAATATTTCGTAAAACATGAGATTGCTAGTTGGTTAGACAGTTTATCTTCTCTTCCGCTCGAAAGACGAAATGCCCTGCTACTACGAGATTACTATGGATTCTCCTATAAGGAAATAGCAGAAATGACTGGTCTCTCATTAGCGAAAGTGAAAATTGAATTACACAGGGGACGAAAAGAAATGAAAAGCATAAAGGAGTGATACGGATGGGTTGTACAGAATTTAAAAAACTATGGAAGAAGTATGAAAATGGAACGCTCACGCATGATGAACAAGAACTGTTAGAAAGTCATATTGAGTCATGTGAAGAGTGTGAAGCTTACTTAGATGAGCTGTTAACAAAAACAGAACCAATTAAGAAAAAGTTACCTCCAAAAAATCTTAAAATTCCTTTTTGGAGAATTAAGTGGAAACATCGTTTACAAACGTTTGGTTTTATATTATCAATTTGCATCGTTATCTATATAATCGGCGGGGTATTATCAGCCTTTTATTTTCAAGCTAATAATGATAAAAGGCTAGAAGAAATTAGAGAGGTTCCTTCGCTTACACTTGAAGCAACGATCCCAAATAGCCGTGTTATGGGAGGCGGAACAAGTGTAGAAGCTTTTTTCCGTACGAATAGCCAATTTGATTTAGTACGAACCGTCGGTAAAAAAGAAATGCCCCTCGGTACAATAGAAACAAAAAGCTTCTTATCATCTGTAGATGTTACGAAGCGAACTTGGATGAATCCGTTCTATCAACCAAAACTCTTCTTTGTTCATCCAAAAACAGAGCAGGGTGATTATTTAAAGGATTCATCAAAAAAAGTATGGGATACACTTGCAAAAGTACATGATGGAACCGTTGCAGAAGTAGCAATTTCTTTTGATAAAGCTTACACTTTAAAAGAATTAGAACCGCTTTTATATAGCACATTCGAGGCACAAGAACTCCCTCCAACTCCTTTATAGTACGCTTTAGATACAGGACAAGAAAGAAAAAATGTAGATGACTATATCCTACATGGCGGAGAAGCTATAGGGTTTCCAGAACATGTAAGATTCCTCGATAATGAAACTGACGGGCAGAAAACGCAAGAAGACAAAGTAACCGAAATGATGCGCGTCCTTTCTATCCATAAAAAAACGGTAAGCAAAATAGCAGCGCTTTCTGAGAAAGAACTAAACTTAGATAAACGTTATGAATATGTAAAAGAGAATGGCGTAAAAGTATACGGCATTGTCATTACTGGCCCGTCGAAAGAGTTATTAAAATTACAAAACTCCCCGCACGTACGTTATGCGACTCTTGGAGATATTGAGATTTGGAATTGGTTTGATCATTAATAAAAAAGAAGTAGCGCTCTAAAAACGATGCGCTACTTCTTTTTTAATTCGAAATCACTTTCACATACATCCCTCTCACCGCTTTTTCATAAGCAATATCACTCATCTGTCTTATGTTTTCTGACACAACAGATGCTGGAATAACTTCACCTTCACGAAGTAACGGAGGATCAATAAGACGGACTTTATTTTTCTGATACAAATCGTAATCGTCTCTATCTTCTTTTACTTTTACATTGGGATGAACTTTTCTTAATAAAGCATGGACTTCTGAATCATTACATTGCTGCAATTTCGAAATAAGCTCAGCATCTTCAAGAAGGAAATCATCTGCATGAATAACCTTTTTATGAAGAGCTAACTTTAACGTTTTCACTAACATATCATTTCCGTAAATATTCATTGGTTTCATAAAGAAATCGATTACTTCTTTGTAATACGTTTCTGTAAACCACTCTGCCATTTCGATACTTTGAAGGACCATTTTCCCCTCTACTGCGATAATATCCTCTAAAAATCTATGAACCTCTTCTAAAGAAATATATCCGTATGTATACATATCTCGTAACGTATAATCCACTCGATCTGCACATAATTCGGGCGCTGACCTTTCCAGTAATGTCCACTTCGAATCATCTAATAAAATATCTTCATAGTTATAACCATGCTTCGCAAGGATCGCTGGAATTTCTGAGTTTTTCACAACAGAACTAAATATCTCTTCATGATAACTTTCATCTTCATTATCAAAAACGTAATCAATCACGTGGGAAAAGGCAGTATGCGATACGTCATGCAGTAAACTAGCGATCTGTTCTTCTACTGAACCACCTAGTTTTTTAACTAATAACATAACACCAACTGAATGATCAAAGCGCGTTACATTCCATTTCTCGTTCACTAAGTAACTTGCGCCATTTTGATGAATTCCCTTTAGTCTTTGCATAGACTTACTTGAAATTAATTCTTCTACTACTTGATCCACTTCAAATTCTCCGTATAGTACATCTGATATGATCACTTACAATCCCCCTTTATTTTAATCGAGTCTTATAATCGTATCTCTTTTATGAAATTAGCACCAACATAAATATTTATTTTTATTTGTTTTTATTAAAAAAAATAGAGAGCCATCAACTCTCTATTTCATAACCCCTATTCAAACGTAACTTCTACCTGCACAATCTCCGACCTACTACCAAGTCTAAGCGGGGGTCCCCAAAATCCAAATCCAGAAGAAACAATTGCGTGGAACGCACCTTTTTGTGCGTATCCCCAGTCTAGCTCGTACATTCTTCTCGTTACAATATGATTGGGCGCCATTTGTCCGCGGTGCGTATGACCGGATAATAATAAATCTACACCTGCCGCTGCTGCTTGTTTCAACTCAAATGGCTGGTGATCCATTGCGATAACAGGCATCGATTTATCTACCGTACTCATTAATTGTTCAAAGCTTTGACGATCTCGCTCTGTTTTATCTCTTCTTCCAACGAGATAAAAGTCATCTTCAATTGTAATTACTTCATCTAAAAGAATACGAATATCAATCTTATCCATCTCTTGTAAAAACTCTGGAACCGCTCTGCCGTAGTATTCATGGTTTCCTAATACGCCATATACGCCTAATGGTGCTTTCATTTGTTTCATGATTGGTCCCATATTCTTTTGAATGAACACACCTGGATGATCATCGATAATATCACCTGGCAGTAAAATAATATCAGGTTCCATCTCATTTACATGACGAACAAGTCTTTTTAAATGCGAAACGCCAGACAGTTTACCGAAATGCATATCAGAAGCCATCGCAATGCGTAAACTTTTACGCCCCTCTACCTTTTTCGGTATGTGCACCTCGTACTTTCTTACTACCGGACTATACGCATTAAATACTCCATACGCAAAGATAAAGATAAATGCAGCTATCACAGCCGCCCCTGTCCAAATAATTGCCGCTTCTTTCTCTACTGAAAACTGTAAAAGAAAGACCATAATATTAGCTAATGGCAACAACATAAGCGCGTATTGTATGACCGCGAACCAAATTGAACCGATCGTTCGTAGAAATGGCAAAAACTTAAACACTTGCACGAGAATGTACGCATATGAAATAAATGCGACTATAAAAGCATAATATCCCCAAGATTCCCAGCCAAATACCGCATGAAGCCAAACCCATCCGTTCCAGCCGATGTAAAACATAAGTAGTGTGTATATAATTAATATGGTAAATATATTGAGATAACGAAGATTCTTCACAGCCAGCCTCCTTATTGATTTCTTTTATTATAACTTGTTATGCACTTATAACGTAAATATTAAGCGCTTCAATCTTCAGAATAAGAACATTGATAAACATATTGTCTTAAAATTTTTAAGAACGGCTGTAATGGACATTTTCGAGTCTTAAGTGTTGGATGAAATTCTATTATCTTTATCCTTCAAAACTCATCTATGCAATTATGCATAACCATCCATTCCGTTTTATTTTCATGTTACGATATAAATGTAATACGACATATATCGACAAAGATAAAAGGAAGTGATTGTATGAAACGTTCTAAAACATACTTAAAATGTTTAGCATTATCCGCTGTTTTTGCTAGTAGCGCTGTAACTCTTTCAACACCTGCTGCTTACGCTCAAACGACGTCACAAGTTGTAACAGATATCGGGCAAAATGCAAAAACACATACGAGCTATAATACATTTAATAATGATCAAGCTGATAATATGACAATGTCTTTAAAGGTAACTTTTATCGATGACCCGAGCGCTGATAAACAGATTGCCGTTATTAATACAACTGGTAGTTTTCTAAAAGCAAATCCTACTATAAGTGATGCACCTATTGATAACTACCCAATCCCTGGCGCTAGTGCAACATTACGTTATCCTTCACAATATGATGTTGCATTTAACCTTCAAGATAACAGCGCTCGTTTCTTTAACGTAGCGCCTACAAATGCTGTAGAAGAAACGACTGTAACATCTAGCGTATCTTATCAACTTGGTGGCTCTGTTAAAGCTTCTGTAACGCCTAATGGCCCTAGCGGTGAAGCTGGTGCAACTGGTCAAGTCACTTGGTCTGACTCTGTAAGCTATAAACAAACTAGTTATAAAACAAATTTAATTGACCAAACAAACAAAAACGTAAAGTGGAACGTATTCTTTAACGGATATAACAATCAAAACTGGGGTATTTACACACGGGACTCCTATCATTCTTTATATGGAAACCAACTTTTCATGTACTCTCGCACATACCTATATGAATCTGATGCAAAAGGTAATTTAATACCGATGGATCAACTTCCAGCATTAACAAATAGCGGTTTCTCTCCTGGTATGATTGCTGTTGTTATCTCTGAAAAAAATACAGATCAATCTAACTTACAAGTCGCTTATACAAAACACGCCGACGATTACCAACTTCGTCCAGGCTACACATTCGGAACTGCAAACTGGGTTGGAAACAACGTAAAAGACGTTGATCAAAAAACATTTAATAAATTGTTCACACTAGATTGGAAGAATAAGAAATTAGTAGAGAAAAAATAAAGTTAAAAAAAACGAAGGGACTATTTAGACTCTTCGTTTTTTACTTATTCATAATAAGATCCCGCGAGTAATATCGTCGCTATGAAATTCTATGATATATTTTTAGGCATCTCTTCACCTTTATTTTGAAAAGCATCCATTAAAATATCAATGCTTTCATCACTTATAATCAATTTATCCCCTTTTATTTCCTCTTTATAAAAAGACATATTTTCTCTCCTTTACTCTCTTATACATATCCCTTGAAGACTCTCTTTTTCTTTCTATCACACTAAACCACGCACCACTTCTTCTAATAATAAATTCAACCATTCATCCAATTTGTTTCAAAACACTCTAATACATTCAGCCTTCTTTCCATAGTACTATCTCGACATTATACTCATTCTTTAGAAAAGAAAAAGCACTTCTCATTGCTTCATCTACTACAATAAGGCTAGAATAAATTAATCCTCTTTGAGCATCGTCATATCCAATGAAATGTAATACTTCTTTTGTATATAACATGAAATCTTCTAATTCTAATTGCACACCAAAGTCCCAATTTTCATGTGCATACCATACAATAATCTTCTTAGACAATAAACTAGTTAATTCACGTTCAAATTCTTTTATTTCATTGATAACTTGTTCAGCATTTAATTCACTCATAACTTTGATAGGATTCGGTGTTTCATCAATTAAAAAGTTTACTAATGAAGCAATTTTCTTCCCGCTAATAATCTCAAATTCTTTTATAGACGGACATAACATTAAAAACTTTTCTCTAGTAGCCTTTTCCTCTACCTTTTCTCTTAACATTGCAATTTTCTTTAGACGTTCATTCACATTTATCACCTCATACATTCAGTAAATTAACATAATAAAGCGTATCATCCGTTTGAAAATACATAACCGATCCGCGGCTATAATAATTAACAAATTGAATCGGCTCTCCAAAATGTTCATAGTATTTTTTCTGAATGTCACTTAATTTATTTTTTCGAAAAAAATTCATTTATGCTCTACAACCCTCTTTCTACTATACAACCTTGTTATTAAAGATAGATTTCTTCTTTCCAACTACTGGATTTAGATTGAACTACTATTAGATTTTCACTTTCCCATTTTAATGTACCCAAAAATCTTGCATACACCATTTCATTCCCTACCTCTTCTACCAATAGTTGATCTCGAATCTTTAATCCCTTTTCATCATACACTTCACATCGTAGCTGGAAACCTTTAACACGATGAATTCCTTTTAATATCGCTATCTTCTTACGGCTTGGGCTTTTCTTAGGTGTCTTCCCAACTAAAAATATTCCTTCATAGTTTTGCTTCACAATTTCATCTAAAGATTCCTCTATATACCCTTTAACAACAGATGATGAAAGAGTAGAGTTTTCTTCAAGTCCAAGGACAACATATTGGCGTACTAATTTGCAAAACTCTTTATATTTCTCTTCAACTGAATTTAATGCTAAAAAGTCTATAAAATCATATGGAACATATATACGAATTTCACCCAAAGCTCTATTCACTTCATATGAAATATCAGTGTTTTCGTTAGCTAAACAAAAGACAGTTACTTTTTCAATCTCTCTTAATCCCATCTCAAACTCGCTAACTTTCTTTGAGAAAATTAGCTCAAAAATTCTAATTTCATGTACAAGCAAGTAATGTTTTTTAGGACGTTTTTTTTTCCAATCGTAAAACTTTACTTCAAGCAATATAATTCACTCCTTTAAATTTATCACCATGCATCGGGGACCTATGATACCTTTTATTAATTTATTAAACTGTACTCCTTTTTCATTCTACCTTATCTACATTTTTAATATCCTCTACTCACAATGCACGCGGTGACATAACAGCCATAAATATATCACTTCTCTCACCTGGTGCCATATACATTCCTTCTGCATCTAAATATTCAATGGAAAAGGCTGCTAGCTCATACGCCATTTCTTGATCGCATTCAAAAAGTGGATTTATAAAAACCTCACTTCCTGTAATCTTTTGTAAACCTTTCAAACAGTTAGACTTACTTCTTGCATAATCAGCCGCATTCTCATTAGACCAGGACCACATCCAACTGTTACTCTTTTCAGACCAAGAACCTATAAAAACAACACTAAATTCAAGTAATACTTGATCATTTTTTTTAAACTGTAATATACATCGATCTTGATCATACCAATACTCATCAAAGTTATAGATATTATAATCCGAAATGAATTTTTGCTGTTTACTTTCTAATTTGTCATAACACATAACAAGATAATTCTCGAATTGTTCATCCGTCATTGCCAATTATCACACGCTCCCTTCATTCAAGATTTCCGCTACAAACAATATATCTTATATCTTACTCTCTCAAAACCTATATAAAGTGAAACTTTAATTAGTCCTTACCAATCGGGCTTTTACCGGTAGCCCCCCGCCCACATATCATATACCTTTCTACCACTAAGATATCTTAATATATACAAAGAAAGAAGAACTTATATAAGCCCTTCTTTCCATAAATAGTTTCTTTACTACATCTAATTTATTTTATCACGATAATTAAATTCACTATTACACAAATGCACCCCAACCATCTGTATATCCACTAAACTCTTCACCGAGTTTATTCAATTCCTTTTGCATCTCTACGATATCCTCATAAATTAAGAACATTTCTTTAGAACAAGTACATGTCCAATCTTCAAATTCTTCATTATAATCTAATTCACAATTTAAGCCCAATGCTTGTAATCTAACAAGTACTTTTTCCCCATTGTCTTGATCAGGAATTGCAATAAAGAAATCTACTATATGTTTTTTATTAAAATCTATCCCTTGCTTGTATAACATATTTAATACTTGTCCATCTTCATCTTTTGGGAATTTCATTATAATCCCCTCCTATATACCATTAAAACTCTTATTTTTATGCGAATAATGCCTCTTATCCATAAAGCTACCAAATTCTATCCCTTTACAGACACTAAAATCATCATCTACAACATTACTTTCTGCAAAAGAGAACTACTTTAATCTACACAATGTTTCTATAAAACTTATTGTAATTACATCCCCACAACTAAAAATATTTAGGACCTCTAAATATTAAATAGCAGAAAAATCTTCAATACTATATTAGCACTCAAATCTACTATAATCCTCAAAATGAGTAACTAAATTTGTCTATCCTAGTTCCATATTAAAAAGAAAGTTTTCAAATAACTCCAATTGAAATTTATCCCGCTTCTTTAAATACTTTTTCTTTTTCTCAATGATTCGCTCTAACATCTCTTCTTTATTTAATAACAAGGCTAATCCAATAGCATTTTGTGCTCGCGTCCCATCAAATATTGTCCCTATTAATCCAGCCTCATCATCATCTCTTACACATAAATCAAATACATTTTCCGTATATACATACTTATAAATATATGGAATGAAATACTGTTTAACCTCTTTTAATATATCTATGGTAACAGGCAAAATATCGGTTTCCTTTTTCTCTTTACTTGTTAAACCTTCATCCCATTGATTTTTCATATTTTCTAATTCGTCAAACCGAATTCCCACATCCACCGTCACATCAAAATCTTCTGGGTGATTGATAAAGGCTAAATGTATACCGATTTTTCCTTTATCAAATTTTTTCACCAGGTCTTGTTGTGTAATCCTAATCTTATAACCGTCTTCTTTTAACTCTTCACCTAGACCTTGCAGTAGCTTTAATTTTAATTCTTTTTTGTTCATATAATTCCTTCCGTTCTCTATTTTGATTTATCCCACGAGGATTAGATACATGTCCTATCCTATATATAAAGAAAAAAGAGCCTATATTCGCTCTTCCTTCATACAAACATTTAATAAATGCATCTTTCTAACCACTAACTTTTCTGATGATATATTAATAGCCTCTAAAAGCAAACTGAATATACATGTATGTACCAACACCATAAATAACAAAAGCAACTATAGTGATTAGCCAATTTTCACGAGTTTTTTGTACATACTTCGAGCATGCCCAAAAAAGAAGTAAAATAATTAATTGAATTGCAGTCACTTTTGAGACAGCAATTATAGTAGTTTCTGTAACAAATACTACCCATGTCCCGAACAACATCCGAATACAAAAAATAATCGCCCCAATACGTGTTTCAGTATATTGTTTATTTATATTTATAAAAAATATATCTTGCAACATAACAGTTAATGTTAATACAACTACTAAAGCCAAGATAGAAATGAATTCTAAAAATTCTATAAGCACTTTTAGTCTCCCTTTTGACATCATTTTATTATAATTTTCATTAAAGATTCTTACTATCATGTAACTAGGTCTACAAATACCCTCTCATTATCTATACAGTTTTCGCATACATAATATGAAAATAACAGCTAAGACCATAAATAATAAGTGCAATCATTGTAATATACCACTTTCCTCTGTACTTCTTTACACACTGCATAAGCCCCCAAAGGAAAAGTAATATAATTGATTGAATCACTAAAATATTTAGCGTCCCTAACAGAGTAGCTGTCATAGGGTAAATGATCCATATACTCACCAATGAACGTATAGCCATGACCGTAGCAAAGATTCTCCTATAATGAGACAGTCTTATACTACCTATGCAGTACTCTTGTAAAAATACGATAGATGCTACTAGCATATTTAAAACCAAAATTAATAAATATTCAAAAAACTCTACCAACTCTAAATTCTCCTTCATAAATTTATTTGCGATTTCCTATCGCATCAAAAGTTAACAATTCACTCCGAAATTTTACAAGCTACTTTTTCAAAAATACTAGCTAATATTCCAATAATCATCAAAGAGATTATTATTCATACATTCATTTTATTACTCAAGGACGACCTATTTAAAAATCCAATTTTTTAACAGACTTGAAATAGTCTTGAAATTTATCATCGATGTCCTCATCTTTACTTAAAAAAAGCGTTACATACGAATCCCAACAAACAATTTCAAGTTTTGCTTGAGGGTGCTGAATATTTGGACTTGGTACCCAGAGCCCTTCGTTTCCATTTGCATAGGGCTCTACAAGCAAATTATTAATATCAATGTTTATAGACTTATCAAACGCAGATAGTACGCCCCAAATAAATTGAGGATTATATTTCTTTACGAGATTTGAAAGATCTTCACCTGCTATCCAAACTATTGGATACGACATTTTAGGATAATCTCGGATAAGTTTCTCTTCCTGATGTGCGACAATCTCCATGTCTGTTATAAGCCAATTAAACTCTTTTTCCCTACCTTCAAATGAGTCAAAAACGGAAGCCAAAACTGTATGTTTAGATCCATGTAAAATGAAGTTCATCCAATCCCTCCAATTAGTAACAATCGATAAGTTAGCCTTCTTGAACTTATTATGTGTAGATAATTAAACAAATACCAATGAATACTGTTACTATACACAATATAATAGTTGTTGCAGTATCTAGCAAAATGCTTACGGCTAGGAAAATTATTGATTTAAGGGCAAAAGAAGGTCCTTTTTCTTTCCATTGCCGATAGATTTGTATCATTGCATAAATTAATGGAATCATACCACCTATAATCAGAATAATCCCTATTATTTTCTCCATGTTTCCTCTCCTTTTAAAGATTCGAATCAATAAATATACTATATAATCATACGCCCTCAGAATATATCCTTATATTTTTGGAGTTATTCTACACATGCAAAACTCTCTAATCATAGCTACGCTCGTATTAAGCGCATTGTTAAAAATTATATAATCTTTCATTCTGTAATTAACGGAACTTTCCATCTGCTAAAAACGTTGCCATATAGCTTAACATTTTCTAAGGTATTAAATTTCCTAAGATATCAATTAGCTCTTCTAATGCTCTTCCCAAATCGTTTATATTGTCTCGTTCATCAAAACCTTTTTCCATTAATTCATCTACTATAATATCTCTCAATTTATTTATTTTTTCAGTTTCTATCATACTTAAGTCTTCATAAACATTTAACCATAGTAAATGTTTATTTTGTGATTCTAATGTCTGTTTCAATAAAATCTGCATCTCTTTATTTAATTTAAACAACCTTATCTTCTCCTTTCCCAGTTTATTTTGAACCCTTAGCAAAAGTTGTAATTACTTTACCTTTTTTATTTAAAACTACTACAGCCTGTTTACTAGTAGATTTAGTTCTACCGCCACTTTGTATAACTTTTTCGCCAGTTTTAACAGCATTTAAAATGGCCTTAGATGATACTCCTACACCATTACGACTAATTGCCTATACCATTTCTTTTCTTTCATAAACTCACCTCGCTGAAATATTTTTTAACACAATAATGTTACATATCCAAATCTAAATAAAATAAAGAGTAAAGTAAATACAGTTTAAAAATAAATACATCTATCATAAAAAAGAAAAGACGATTTCTTTTCTCATTAATGCTTGTAGTATCCCAATCCATTTAACGATTGATAAAATAAGACAAGGGCTTTTTTGGAATCATCGGTTAAACTTGCAATTTAGTTGAAGAAGGAACGTAACTGATGATGCGGAAAAACGTAGTATATAGAAGACTATGTAAGGAGTTTGTCATATGATTGATAACAGAATTTCGAAAGATTATGATCATGAAATAGATGATTCTTTAAAAGAAATTACAGATACAACCATCTTACTTAATTTTCAAAAAGCGATTGTAAGTTTATACCCTCATCTAATACCAATTCATGCTTTTGCCTATGACGCATGGGATGATATTGTAATGCCATTGTTTTATGAAATGGTATATAAAACTTTTGCTTTTAAATACGGGATAGATATTAACTTTAAAGAAACTCATACCTATATGTTTTCGCTTAATAGTTATAAAGGAATACATCACATCGAGTGTGTTCCAAAGTGCACGACATTTAAGATTTATATTAACGAAGAATGGATTGAAATGGATAATAAAAGTTTGAAAGAAAATGTATTTGTATTTAAGTCATTTGGGGATGGATTGCATTTTCTAACTGGTGAAATTGAAATTGAAGATGCTTATCGTGTAGGATTTGACCTTGTTGAGGTTGATATTGTTTCTACCATAACAGGTCTTCCATCTAAAACAAGTATTTTTATTGATAAAGAGCGTGTAGACTTTGTGTTTGTCGCAGAAACATATGATACAAATATCCAAAATTAAAAATTTTATGTAAGAAAGTAAGAGGAATCTCTTCATTACTACTCGTACCAAATAGTTGTGTGAACACGCTCCGCTATTATATATGCAAACTTCCGACTACATTTCATATGAGAAAAGTTATTACGATAAACAAAGAAAAGGTCTCCTAAAATATCTTTTAGGAGACCTTTTCTTATTAATAGATTTTGTAATTTAAGAGTGAACACTCTTAAATTACAAAATCCTCCGGAATAAACACTTTCACTTCTTTCGGCTGTACGTATACGAAATCACCCGCTTGAATGTTCAGCTGCTTGAACTGTTCTTTCGTAATTTCTGCTTCTAAATATTCATCTGTTCCGTCTCGTTTTAATTCTACATATACGATATTTCCGACTGCGTGAGAATAAGATACTTTTGCCGGGATTGCATCTATGCTCTGTTTCGTACGAGAGATTGATAAGTCATGCGGCCTTACGTAGGCTATTCCGTCTACGTTGGAAACGTGCTTATGCTCTGGTGCTTCTAGTTCGACCGATCCTACATTTAGCTTTCCTTTATGAACGCGGCCGTGAAATAAATTTACATTTCCTAAAAAATCGTAAACGAACGGGCTTGCTGGGTTTTCATATACTTCTTCCGGTGTTCCCATTTGTTCAATGCGACCTTCATTCATTACAACGATACGGTCTGCAACGTCTAACGCTTCTTCTTGATCATGCGTTACGAATACGCTCGTAATTTGAAATTCGTCATGTAATTTTCGGAGCCATCTTCGTAATTCTTTTCTCACCTTTGCATCGAGTGCACCGAACGGTTCATCAAGTAATAAAATTTTCGGTTCGACTGCAAGTGCCCGGGCTAGTGCAATACGTTGACGTTGTCCACCAGATAATTGCGCTGGATAACGTTTAGCAAAGCCATCCATTTTTACGAGCTTTAATAATTCTGTTACCTTTTCTTCTATCGCTTCTGCTGACGGTCTTAAGCTTTTCTTTCTTACTTTTAAACCGAAAGCGACATTCTCAAATACATTCATATGTTTAAAGAGCGCATAGTGCTGAAAGACGAAACCGACTTGCCTGTTTTTCACGTGAATGTCTGTTAGATCTTCCCCATCAAATGAAACAGAGCCTCCATCCGCTTCTTCTAATCCTGCAATAATGCGTAATAACGTCGTTTTCCCAGAACCTGACGGGCCTAATAAGGCAACAAGTTCACCTTTTGGAATATCCAAATGAATGTCTGTTAGTGCTTGAAATGTACCATATTGCTTTGATACACCTTGAATTTGAATACTCACCGTAATCCCCCTCTTATTGTCGTTTTTCCATTCGCCATTCAATCCAGTTTTTTATAACGAGTGTAAACACTGCAATTAATGACATTAACGTCGCTACTGCAAATGCTGCTGAAAATTGATATTCATTGTACAAAATTTCAATATGGAGCGGCATCGTGTTCGTAATGCCACGCACGTGACCTGATACGACAGAAACGGCTCCAAACTCACCGATAGCACGGGCATTACATAGAATCATGCCGTATAAAAGACCCCATTTTATATTTGGAAGCGTAACGCGCCAAAACATTTTCCAGCCACTTGCGCCAAGTGATAAAGCTGCCTCTTCTTCACTTTTCCCTTGCGCCTGCATAATGGGAATTAATTCACGTGCAACGAACGGGAAGGTTACAAAGATTGTTGCGATAATAATGCCTGGTACAGAGAAAATGAGTTTCACTCCATGTTCAAGTAACCATTCGCCAAGAGCACCCCTCGGTGTGAAAAGTAAAACGAATACTAATCCTGCGATAACTGGTGACACAGCAAACGGCAGTTCAATAAGAGAGAGTAATACTTGTTTTCCTTTAAACTGAAACTTTGTAATAAGCCATGCGGCCGCTACCCCAAATATCGTATTAAGCGGCACAACGATTAACGCAACGAGAAGCGTTAATCTAATTGCTGAAAATGCTTCTTGATCTGTAATAGCGGCAATGTATACATCCATCCCTCTTTCAAAGGCTTTTAGAAAAATAGTTATGAGTGGCAGTAATAGAAAGAGAGATAAAAATAAAACTGTAATCGCAATTAATATGCCTGGTACAAGCTTAGATTCTTTTTTAGCTGATACGCTTTTTACTATTTTCTTTTCTAATAATGTTGGTTCCATTTTCTCTCCCCCTATTCACTTTTTAGTTCATGCCTTCTACTCCAGCTTTGAATCATATTAATCAGAAGAAGGAAAAGGAGGGAAATAATAAGCATCACGGTCGCTACAGCTGTTGCCCCCGCGTAATCATATTGTTCTAGTTTTGTCATAATCATGAGTGGTGCAATTTCTGTTTTCATCGGCATATTACCTGCGATGAAAACGACAGATCCGTATTCTCCTAATGCTCTTGCAAATGCGAGTGAAAAACCTGCAAGAAGAGCGGGAAAGATTTCTGGTAAAATGATTTTCACAAATATTTGCAAGCGGGATGCACCTAAGCTCGAAGCTGCCTCTTCTACTTCTTTATCAATATTTTGCAGCACTGGTTGCACCATTCGAACGACAAATGGTAAACCGATAAAAGTAAGCGCAACGATAATTCCGAGTGGTGTAAAAGCTACTTTTATATGCAACAGACCAAATATTTTCCCAATCCATCCATTTTCCGCATAAAGCGTTGTAAGTGTAATACCAGCTACAGCTGTCGGAAGTGCAAACGGTAAATCAATGAGTCCATCTAATAGTCGTTTCCCTGGAAATTTGTAGCGTACGAGCACCCAAGCTATTAATAAACCGAAAATGGCATTTACAATAGCCGCTACCAATGAAGTTGTAAAACTAACTTGATAGGAATGCAACACACGCTCGTTCGTTATAACCCCAGCGAACTTCTTCCAACCTAACTGTGAAGTTTGAATAAATACGATAGAAAGTGGTATAAGTACGAATAAACTCATGTACAACATTGTAAATCCAAGCGATAATCCAAACCCTGGTAAAACACGCTTCTTCCTCATCCTCTTTCACCTCTTCCCCCTTTAGCAGTGCATTATTTTTGATAAATTTTATCGAATACGCCGCCGTCATTAAAGTGTTTTTCTTGTGCTTTTTTCCAACCACCAAATAGTTCACCTACTGTAAATAATTGAACTTTCGGAAATTGGGATGCATATTTTTCTGCTACTTTTTCATTACGCGGACGATAAAAGTTTTTCGCCGCAATTTCCTGTCCTTTTTCTGAGTACAAATATTCAAGATACCCTTCTGCTACTTTTTTCGTTCCTTTTTTATCAACGACTTTATCTACAACCGCTACTGGTGGTTCTGCAAGTACACTAATAGAAGGGGTTACAATTTCAAATTTATCTTTTCCAAGCTCTTTTTGAGATAATAACGCTTCATTTTCCCATGCGATTAATACGTCACCAATTCCTTTTTCAACAAATGTTGTCGTTGCTCCGCGCGCTCCTGAATCTAATACTTCTACGTTTTTATAAATTTGGCTAACAAACTCTTTCGCCTTATCTTCACTATTATTATATTTTTTCAATGCGTATCCCCACGCCGCTAAATAGTTCCAACGTGCTCCGCCTGATGTTTTTGGATTTGGTGTAATGACAGACACACCTTTTTTCGTTAAATCATCCCAGTCTTTAATTCCTTTCGGGTTTCCTTTTCGAACAAGAAATACAATTGTTGACGTGTATGGAGTGGAATTATTCGCAAGTCGCTTCTGCCAATCTTCTGCTAGTTGTTTTTTCTTACTAATGGCATCAATATCATAAGCAAGTGCTAGTGTAACAACGTCTGCTTCTAAGCCATCAATAACAGAACGCGCCTGACTTCCAGATCCCCCGTGTGATTGTTTTACATTTACTGTTTGCCCGTGCTTCTCTTTCCAATACTTCGCAAAATCTTTATTAAAATCTTGATATAACTCCCTAGTTGGATCATAAGAAACATTTAAAAGCTCAACTGTTTTTTTATCCCCACTTCCTTCAGAATTACTAGTGGATGTTGCCGAACCACACCCTGATAAAAGTACAACTGCTGATAATAAAACACCTGTACTTTTCATAAACGCTGCCTTACCCCACTTTTTCATCGTTAAGCCCCCTTAGTTTATACAATAGAAAAAGGCACACAATATATTCACAAATGTGAACATTGTGCGCCTTCAGTTTATCTGATTAGCTTCTAATGTATTGTATTCGATTTCTTTTCATTTTAATTCTGTAATTCATACGTGTCAACTTGGATTTTAAATTTTCTTGCTAAACTAAAATATTGGCATACTTCGAGCCCAATGATTTTTCAAATCAGCAAATTCTTTTGGTAACTTACTATTTTCATTCCATTCTAATTTATATGCATTTACTAACACCGTAGCCATTGATTCACGGTTCATTACTCCATTTTGATTAAAATTACCGTTCTTATCATTTTCAGAGTTCATCCATAATTTCACAAATAAGATATTGCACTCGCCGTAAGCGTTAATCCCTTCTGTTCTATGTATATCTCCTCCTTGTTGGTCATATGAAGCTTTAAATATATGGCACCACAGCTTAATCAATGCACAAAAAAATGAGGCAACCACCTTCAAAGATGGTTGCCTCATTTTTACACTTGCATCGCTTTCTCTCTCAATGCTCTTCTTAACAACTTACCAGTCGTATTCTTCGGTAATTCTATTAAAAACTCAATGCTTTTCGGCACTTTATATTTCGCTAAATGTAACGTGCAGTAATGCATTAGTTCTTCTTCTGTTACGTTTGCTTGCTTCAAAACGACGTACGCCCGCACAGCTTCTCCTAAGTTTTCATCAGGAACACCGATTACAACAACTTCCGCTACTGATTCGTGCGTATATAATACTTCTTCTACTTCACGAGGATATACGTTATAACCGCCAACTAAGACGATATCTTTTTTACGATCAACGATATAGAAGTAACCTTCTCCATCCATTTTCGCCAAGTCACCTGTATATAGCCAGCCGTCTTTCAATGTCGCAGCTGTATCTTCTGGTGCATTATAGTATCCTTTCATAACGTTAGGTCCGCGAACGATTAATTCGCCGACTGCGCCGACAGGTACTTCTTCCCCAAGTTCATTTACAATTTTATTTTCTACATGCCAAATATTTGTGCCAATCGACCCTGGTTTACGAGGACGATCTAGCGGATTGAAACAAGTAACTGGTGATGCTTCTGATAAACCGTATCCTTCTGAAACAATAACGTTAAAACGTTTTTCAAAGTTTTGTAGAAGAGCAACAGGCATCGATGCGCCACCGGAAATACAAAGACGAAGCGTCTTCACATCTTCTGCGCTTGCTTCTTCAAATAAATATAAATAATTGTACATCGTCGGTACGCCAGCAAAGATCGTTGGTTCGTACGTACGACAAATACGGAATACTTCTTTCGGACTAAATTTCGGTAACATTAAAATCGATGCCCCGTTCACAATCGGTGCATTTACCGCCACTGTTAAACAGAATACATGGAACATAGGCAGTGCCGCAACAACACGGTCATCAGCCGTATATTGTAAATACGAAGCCACATCGCTCGCATTACTATATAAATTTTTATGTGTAAGCATAGCGCCTTTCGGTTTTCCAGTTGTGCCCGAAGTGTATAGGATAACCGCTACATCTTCTTCATCTAGTTCAGGACCTTCGTAAGTTGTATCTCCAGTCCCCACAAAACTAGTAAACGTTTTCATTTTTTCGGTTTCTGTATGGTTAAAATCTGATGAGGTTTCGCATATGATGATGTTTTCTAATGAAGGAAGTCTTGTTGTAAGAGATTGTATAACAGGTAGAAGGACGTCGAGTACGATGATTGTTTTTACATCTCCATTTTGTAAAATATAATGCATTTCGTCTGCTGTATAAATTGGATTAACTGGAATAACAGTTGCTCCGGCTTTCATTGTTCCGTATAAACCGACCAAAAAATGTGGTGAGTTCCCAACAACTAATGCGACATTGTCCCCTTTTCCAATGCCCATTTCTGCTAAATTGCCAGAAAACCTTGTGACCATTTTGTTTAATTGGTCATATGAGACCGACTGATCCATAAATATATAAGCCGGTTTATCCCCCTTCTTTTTTGCCGTTTCAGCCAAAGATTGAACGAGATTCACAAAAACCCCACCTTTATAAAATTTAGAATATTTAAAAATTCTAAATTAATTATATTAAAAGAAAATTAAAGTGGCAAGTGATATTCTATTAACTGCATATAGACAGACCACCTACTCTTAGTTTACTTTGGAAGAATAAGGGGATTTTATTTGTAAGTAATTTATGAAACTAGACCAGAAATCATTTTAGGATAATATGCATTCATCTTTTCTCTAAGTTTATTAAGTTCCTCTTTATTTAACGTCGTATGCTCGCCGTGCAAGTTAAGAGCGTCCGCTCCATCTTCATGAAAATACACCGTAACATATAACGTCGGTAACCCTTTGTTGTTTTCATCTATTGATAAGACGACATCTGGTGTTTTATTAACAGTGCTGAATGTTTCATTTCTTTTCCACTTCTTATTTTGAAACATGTCTTGTATATCATGTATCTTTCGTTTGTTATCTGTATGCGTAAAATATATAACATTATCCTCAGCCGGTTTTCCGATAGACAAAATTGTACGACTTGAGGGCAATCCACTGTTACACGCTGTCATTCCGATGACGAAGCTGAGCAATAATATAACGTACATTACCCTTTTCATTTCGATTCGCCTCCTTTTGAATATATATATTCCTTTACGAGGGGCAAATGTCCTGTGATTTTATGTTTTTTGGTAAATGAAATTATATGAGCGATTTTTCAGTTATATCAGCGCAACTCAATTTATATCGGCGATTTTCCAAATATATCAGCGCAACTCGGTTTATATCGGCGATTTTTCAAATATATCGACTTACCGACAAAACCTGACAATCTACGCAAAAAGAAAGAGGCTGCCCGTTATGGAAGCCTCCCTCATTTTTAGAAGAATAAATGTAAGAAATCTTCTGTTGTAATGTTACCGAAGTAGCGTGCAATATCTACGCCTTCTAAAGCTGCAGTGAATGCATCTTTATCGAACTGAACGCCTGTTAGACGCTCTTCGATATCATGAACATCTAATGAACCGAAGAAGTCGCCGTAAATTTTACATTCTGTTACTGTTCCTTTTTTCACTTCAAGACGAACATCAACTTGTCCAACTGGGAAGCGGTGTGAATGTTGTAAGTTGAACTTCGGTGATTTTCCGTAGTTCCAATCCCAATTTTGGTAACGTTCTTCAGAAAGTTTGTGGATCTCTTTCCAATCATTTTCTGTTAATTCATACGTTGGGATTTCTGTTTCTCCTTCGAAAATTGTTTCTAGAAGAAGTTGTCTAAACTCCTCTGTCGTCATTTCTTCGTTTAGGAACTCTGTAATGTTCGCAACGCGGCTACGGATTGACTTAATTCCTTTTGATTGAATCTTATCCATTTTTACTTTTAACGCTGATACGACGTGATCGATTTCAGAGTCAAATAGTAACGTACCGTGGCTGAACATACGACCTTTCGTTGCGAACTGTGCGTTACCTGAAATTTTTCTGCCTTCAGCTAAAATGTCGTTACGACCACTTAGTTCTGCATTTACGCCTAATTTACTAAGCGCTTTCGTTACAGGCTCTGTGAATTTTTTGAAGTTGCTGAAACTGTCTCCATCATCTTTCGTAATAAAGCTGAAGTTTAAGTTTCCTAAATCGTGATATACTGCGCCTCCGCCTGATAGACGACGAACGACATGAATACCTTTTTCTTTTACGTAATCTGCATTAATTTCTTCTACTGTGTTTTGGTTTTTACCAATGATAATCGAAGGCTCATTAATGTAAAACAGTAAATATGTTTCGTTAATATCTAAATTTTTCACACAATATTCTTCAATTGCTAAGTTTATTCTAGGGTCTGTAATTCCTTTATTATCAATAAATAACATCGTATCACCTCATGAGTTCCATACGTAGCCACTATGCGCTAGCGTAATGTGACCACTGAAAATTTGTTTTGCTTCTGTTACTAAATCAGATGGGTTGCCTGTATGCGGTAAGTGCGTTAATAAAAGTTCTTTTACATTCGCATCTTTTGCAATACTTGCTACTTCTGTACTATTCATATGCCCTGCTTTTGCAGCCTCTTGATGTGCATACATATTACACTCACAAATGAAAAGATCAGCATCTTTTGTGAATGGAATGAATTCAGGAATATAACTTGAATCAGCGCTGTATACTACAGCATCATCTCCAGCTGTAATACGCATCGCAAAGCATGTAACAGGATGAACAGTTTTTAAGAATGAAATCGAGAACGGTCCAATTTGAAGTGTTTCTTCTGGATTGTACGGGATTCCTTTCGTATGCGGTTCATGCGTTAAAGAATGGAATCCATTCTCATCAAATGTATGACCGTATATTGGTAGTTCTGGTAGTTGCCTTGTTGTCGCACTCGTAATTAGTCTCGCATATTGCAATACCCCAATGTCTGCAACATGATCGTGATGATAGTGCGACAGTACAACTGCATCTATATCAGACGGTGTTATATATTTTTGAAGCTGTGCTAGTACACCACTACCACAGTCTACAAGTAAACGAAAACCATCGTGTTCAAACAAATACCCCGACGTTGCTTCTCCCGCTTCTGGAAAGCCGCCCCAAAAGCCGACAACAGTCATTTTCATATGTATCCATCCTTTCTAAAACCGAGTAGAAATGCATGTTTTGCTTACATCCTACATTGTTAACTATAATCCATTTCCTAAACTTTTTCATTAATTTTCAATTTTGTTATAAAACAGTTGTTGACTTTTATTTTTTGTACTAATACAATAATAGTAAGAAATGGAAATGGAGGGATTGACATGATCGATCAACCAATGGAGTTTTTCAGAAATTTACCGACGAAAACTTGTGCGCACTGCGGGAAAGAAATTGATGAGCAGCACGAAGCATACCATAACAAATGTGATGATTGCGTTCACGAAGAATAGTAGTTTGTGAACATAAAAAAAACCTAGCAGATATAGTCTACTAGGCTAATAACATCTTATCCTTCATCGTTGAACCTTTCACCAAGAGCTCCAGTTCAAACTCATACAATTCTTTTTTTCGATAATTTTTCGTATGGATTTTATCCATCATTAGGTCGACAACTTTTCGGGCCATTTCATCAATTGGCTGTTCAATTGTCGTAATACCTGGTTCTGTAATCTGCGATAATATTTGATTATCAAAACCGATAACAGCGAGATCATCTGGAATGCTCCAGTTATGACGTTTCGCCTCTGAGATAATTCCAGCTGCTACCTCATCGCCTCCTGCCAAAATCGCGGTAGGATTTTTTTTGTCCTTTAATACTTCATGGAATATTCGTTTTCCATCTTCCCAAGAGAAAGCGTTTTCAAGAAAGTCAATCGCTTCTACTTGGCGGCTCTTCTCAGTTATTGCACGTAAAAAGCCCATTTTTCGCTGCTGGCTAACGACTTTGGTTTCGTTACCACGGCAAAAAATAAGATTACGATATCCTTGATCTAACACATGCTTCGCAGCTATGTATGCTCCTTGCGCATGATCAAACTTCACTGTTGGAATATTTGCTTCCTCAATATATTCATTACACAACACGATTGGACCGTGCTGTAAGTATGGCTCTACATCTTCCCACGGATTTTCTAGTGAACATAGAATAATCCCATCTACTTGTTTCGTAGATAATAATTGTAAATACTCCATCTCTTTTTCCGGTAAATATCTTGTTTGACAAATAATCAGTTTATATTTATGTTCAGAAGCAGCAATCTCGATTGCTTCGATAAATCTACTGAAGAAAGGATTTGTAATCCTTGGAACGAGCACCGCAATTGTTTCCGTTTTTTGTTTACGAAGCCTTCTCGCCGCAGAATTAGGAACAAAGCCTAAATGCTTCATTGCTAATTGAACCCTTTTTTTCTTCTCATCTGAAACATATGGATGATTATTAATCACCCTAGAAACCGTTGTCCTTGATAACCCCGCTAATTTCGCCACGTCCTCTATAGTCGACACGAAATTCTCCCCCTTTGCATGAAAACGTTTTCTTAAATTGATTATATAGTATATTATTGGAAACTGCAATATCGGTTGTTATGATTTTACTATATTAATATTATACATAGGTAAAAGTCTGTTAATGCAGGGGAATTTATACTGCTTTTAGAAGTTTACAGTAGGTATATTTATAAAAATTTGAAGGTGATATTCCATGAATCGGACAGATCGTTTATTAGCTATATTAATTGAATTACAAAGAAGACAAACTGTTACAGCACAAAGCTTGGCTAAAAAATTCGAAACTAGTATAAGAACTATTTATCGAGATATGGATGCACTTAACGAATCGGGTGTTCCTATTTATTCAATGCCTGGCTACGGCTATTCATTAATGGATGGTTATTTCTTACCACCCATTCAGCTTACGCCTGAAGAGGCTGTTACTCTTTTATTAGGCGGTGATTATATCGAGAAAACTTTCACTTCTTCTTTTTCTGTACATGCACGATCAGCAAAAGAGAAACTTGAAATTGTTCTCCCTGCTGATCAACAAAAGAAAGCCCGGGAATTACGAGGAACTTTTCGTTTTCTTTCTCCTATATTTTCGCAGCAACAACCTGAACAAAAAAAACTTGAAAACCAACTGATTCTGTTGCAAGAATCTATACAAAAAGAACAAGCTGTCTCTTTTTCTTATCGTAAACCGAGGGAAAATACAAAAATGCAGCGGACCGTCCATCCTTACGGCTTAGTCAATATTTCGGGAATTTGGTACATCGTTGCACATTGCTTACTTCGAAAACAAATACGCAATTTTCGTTTAGATCGTATGGATACGTTACAGCAAGAACAAGAATTCTTTACAAAGCCAAAAGACTTTTCTTTACAAAACTATAAACCTGAAAGCAATCGGACTGTTACGGTTCATTTACTATTTCCATCACATATTGCGCATAAGATTATTGAATCCCGCTACTTTTTTATAGATTCATACGAGCATAGAGATAGCAGTTTTCACGTTTTTTTGAAATCAAGAAACATAGACGAAGTATTTCAGTGGGTATTGAGCTGGGGAAGCCAAGTAAAAGTACTTGAGCCAAAAATTCTTTCTGAGAAAATTCGTGATGAAGCAAAAAAAATGTTAAAACTTTAATTTCACTACTGACATAATGTTGTCAGTAGCCATCCTTTATATTAGGTATTAACAAATACATTTTTATAAAAAGGAGTTAACACTATGAAGAAATTTGAGGAGTTAGCAACGTATTACATAGAGGAATTAGAAAAGTACTCTATAGAGCAATTTAGGATGAAGCCTTCTAGTGAGGAATGGTCTCTTGGTCAAATGTATAATCATTTAATTGCCTCCACATACATGCAGTTAAATGCAATCACAAAATGTAAAATAGAAACACCATCAATAACTAACATAAAAACAGAGATGGGTGAAAAAGTATATAAACTTGGTGCTTTCCCAAATATACAAATTAAAGTACCAAATCATCCTGGATATACACCTGAAAATCCAGCCACCAAAGAAGAAATGCAGAAACAATTTCTAGAATTAATTACAATTGTAAAAAATACAGAGCTAACACTTTCTTCTATTCCAAGTGATTGTAAAGTCGAACATCCTGGGCTTGGTTACTTAAATGCAATAGAATGGTTTCAACTTATTTCTATGCATTTTGCTCATCATCTTCGTCAGAAAGAAAGATTGGAACTTAAGATTCGCTAAATTTTAACATTTTCACTAAAAAGAGACTGCCAATATTGGCAGTCTCTTCACTAAAATATGTACCGCCTATACAATTACTCATAAATTCCCACTTTCTATCAATAGAATACTTCTCTTTTTTATTCAATATAAAACCCCATCAATACGTCATCTCCATATGATCCATCTTCATATTTAATTTGCTTTCGTTGTCTGCCTTCTTCTACAAAGCCCATACGTTTGTACACTTTAATTGCCCGATCATTAACAGAAACTACACCTAAACAAATTTTCTCTAAACCTTTCTGCCCTTTCGCCCAACTAATAAGAAATTCAATTAATTTCGTGCCGATGCCTTGATTACAATACGCCTCTTTAATCCCCATTCCCATTGTGCCTGCGTGTTGTAACCGTTCTAGTTCATATCGGTTGAAAATTAAAAAGCCAACTACCTTCCCATCTACTTCATACACGATATAAAGATTACCTTTCTCATTACTTTTCCGTATCTTTTCTCTTTCTGCATTCATATCATTCGGTAACTTCTTTGGGGATACTATGAAAAATTTTGTAGTAGTTTCCGATAATATAATTTCTTTTCTAATATTCATAATTGCTTCTGCATCAGTCTCTTTTACTAACCGTATCATTGAATCACCTCGTACTTTTTCTTTTTAAAAATAATATTACAACTATAAAACGGCCAATATGCAATATTACATATTGAGAATCTTTTTACTCTTGATACAATATTCATATATCAAAATAAAAGGAATGTATACAATGAATCCAATCTTAACAGCTGCAAAACAACTATTACATAAAGAAGAAAAAATTTTATCTACTTTAAAATGTTCACTTACTGGCTATATGATTACGCATAAAGTCCCGTATCCTGGCATGTTACTTGCTACTAATCAAAGACTTCTCTTTTTTAGCCAATATAAAAACACATTCATTGCCGAATTTGATTATGAAAAAATTCTATCCATAGAAACGAAGAGAAGAATCTTTGACAAAAAAATAATATTTTACTATGAAGATGAATATATAACGCTTGGATACATTACAAGTTCGAATGTTGAAGCGTTCATAGACTTACTACATAGAACGTAAGTATTCCAAATGCATCTTTCATACTTGTATATACTTCTTTATCAAACAATATAGGTGAAAGGGCAAACAAGAAAGATTATTAGCGGATTTACGATAAAATAATAAGTAAGATTGCCTTTCATCATATCAACTCCTCTACCCTATGTTTCTCTGTAAATTGTTGTAATTCCTTTTCTTTCGTTTCTATAGCTTTTAGAAAGATTTATAGATGAACTAAGGAAAAGATGTGCCCTCTATTAAAATAAAAAAGCACCAAAAAGGTGCTTTTTTCTATGCTTCAACCGATTGATTTTCAGCAACATTTCTAAATTGTCGTTTGTGCATCCAAGTTAATGAAGCGATTGTTCCAAGGGATAATACAACGATAAAGATCATAAGTACTCCAATGTTTTGCCACATGAAGTTAAAGTCTCCACTTGATACGACTGCTTTCAATCCTGATACAGAGTATGTCATTGGTAGCCAAGCATTAAAATGTTGTAAAAACTTCGGAATTAATTCTAGCGGGAATGTTCCTGCACTAGTTGTAAGCTGCATAATTAATGTTAGGATTGCAATGAAACGGCCCGCATCACCGAATGCTGTTACTAAACATTGAATTAATGCGATAAATGCTAAGCTTGTAACGATGCTAAAGAGTATGAAATACGGAATACTTTGTACTTCTACACCTAATCCGAACAGTAATATAACATCTGCTACTATCGCTTGAATAATACCGACCGATAGTAAAACACCGAACTTACTAATAAACCAGCTAAACCCTGATTTTGGAACACCGACTGTATCACGTAATGGATATACAATTGATAATAGTAATGCCCCAACAAATAAACCGAGTGATAGGAAATACGGCGTAAATCCGGTTCCGTAGTTTGGCACTTCCGCCATTTTCTCCGTCTTCACTTTTACAGGACTTGCAAACATATCATACGTTTTATCCGTCCCTTTTACTTCACCAGTTTTTTCTGCTCCTTCGCCAAGTTTCTCTGCAAGTTCACCTGAACCATCGTTTACTTTCACTAGTCCATCAGTTACTTTTCCTGATCCGTCTGCTAGTTTATTTACTCCGTCGATTAGCTGGGTTGAGCCGGTTGACATTTTATTTAGGCCACCATTTAGAGTACCTAAGCCAGTTGTTACTTGATTAGATCCATCTGCTAATTGATTTACGCCACCTGCCATTTGGTTTGCTCCTACAGATAATGTTCCTAAACCATCTGTTACTTGGCTTGAACCATCTGCTAATTGATTTACGCCACCTGCCATTTGGTTTGCTCCTGCAGATAATGTTCCTAAACCACCTGTTACTTGGCTTGAGCCATCTGCTAATTTCGTTACACCTACAGATAATGTCCCTAAACCGCCTGTTACTTGACCAGACCCATCTGCTAATTTGGATACTCCTGCAGATAATTGACCTAATCCTGCTGTCACTTTTCCAGAGCCACTTTGTAATTGCGTTACTCCATCAATTAATTGAACTGATCCATCTTTTAATTTATCGGCACCTATTTTTGCATTATCTAATCCCTCACCAAATCCATGAAACTTACTAACAAATTCATTTTGTGCGCTCGTTAGTTTCTCAATACCACCTGCTAGAGTTTTTATCCCTGCTGGATTTGGTAAGTTTTTTTGCAACCCATTTGTTGTTTGATGTATTTCGCCCTTTAATTGTTTTACTTCTTCATTTAGTTTATTTGTTCCACCTGCTACTCCGGCAGCCTTTTGCTGAACTGTCGCTGTACTTTTTACAGCACTTGTTATGAACGGTTGTAACTGCTCTTGATATTCTTTTGGTAAACTTTCAATTTGCTTTTGTAAATTCGCTACCTCTTGTGCTGCATTTTTTGCATCTCCTGCTGTTGATTGTGTAAGTTCATTTAACTGATTTACATTCGCCCCAGCTCCATCTATTTTTTCATTTACTGTATTCAATATAGAAGGAACTTTCGACTGCATTTCCTCTAAGCCTGCAGCAGACTTTTGTACGTTACTATTTAACTCTTGCAATCCCTTTTGAATTTCTCGAGACCCTTTTTCTAATTGACTTTGCCCTTCAACAAGTTTTCCCATACCATTTGATAGGTCCGTTGTTCCTGTTTTTAATTCACCGGATTTACTTACTAATTTGTTCAAGCCACCGGTCACTTTCTCAGATCCATCACGCAACTCACCCGTTTTACTATTTAACGTATTTAAACCGTCTGTTACTTTGCCCGATCCGTCTACTAATTTCCCTATACCTGCATTGCTATTTAATGCATGTAAACCATCTGTTACTTTACCTGATCCATCTACTAGTTTCCCTATACCTGCATTGCTATTTAATGCATGTAAACCATCTGTTACTTTGCCTGACCCATCTACTAATTTCCCTATACCTATCTGCATTTCACCTGTTTTGCTATTTAGTGTATTTAAACCATTTGTTACTTTGCCTGACCCATCTACTAATTTCCCTATACCTACCTGCATTTCACCTGTTTTACTATTTAGCACATTTAAACCGTTTGTTACTTTGCCTGACCCATCTACTAATTTATTAGATCCATCCGCTAATTTCTGAACTCCATCCTTCATCTCCCCAGATTTCCCTTGAAGCGTATGAAGGCCATCCGTCACTTTACTTGAACCATCATGCAATTCACTTGATCCGTCATGTAGTTTATTTGCTCCTTCCGCCCCATCTGCTAATCCTTTTGAGACATCTTTAATAGAATCAAACATTTTCTCTGCATATGTTTTCGTTAACGTGCTTGATACTTCAGTTTTAATCTTTTCAATGGCTGTTCCTCCAATTTGTGAAGATAAGAAGTTTAAACTTTCGTTTGGAATGTACTCTAAGTTTAATGGCTTTGGATTGTCTTTTAGTAACGTTGTAGCGTTACTGGAGAAGTCATCTGGAATGCGCACTAACATGTAATACTTTCTACCTTCCATTCCTTTCTTCGCTTCTTTTTCACTTACGAACTCCCATTTAAAACTTTTATTATCTTTTAAATTATCAACGAGCCCTTTTCCAACCTCAATTGGTTTTCCATCAAATACTGCGCCTTTATCTAAATTGACTACTGCAACTGGTAAGTCATCTAACTGTTTATACGGATCCCAAAAGGCCCACAAAAACATCCCTGCATATAAAATCGGTACGAATAAGACCGCAATAATTGGAATTAATATTTTTTTACTTTTTATAATTTCCGTGAACTCTTTCCGAAGTAACTGATTCCCTTTCATAATTCCTCCCCCTTTTATAAAATGACCAAAATGTTCATATAGTCATTTTTACCCAAACAAAAAGGCTATACTTGTTCATACATATGCCTTATTCCCGAATTTATTACTATGCAACTTTTTCTCATTATGATTATAATTTTTCTATATCCCCCCTTAACTTAAATATATGACCATATTGTTCATTCGGTCATTTTTTATAAAATTAAAAGGATTATCTTAGTTTGACAATCCTTTTAGTAAATAAAGTTCAAATAACTCTGCAATTTTTTCTTTTTCTAGCGGTTCATGATTTTTTTCCCAATCAAAAATAAGCGATACATATAGACGAAGCATAATAAATGCTGTAATTTCTGGATCACATTTGCTAATTTCACCTTTTTCAATCGCAATCTTTAAATACGATTGAATAACAGAAACGATTTCCACATCAACTTGTTGCATAACTTCTTGTACTTCTTTCGTTCCCATATCGCGCTCTTCTTGAATTAATTTAATCATAAGCTGATGTTCTTTTCTAAATTCCAAGATGCTATATAATGCTCTATGTACATTTTCAAAAAATGAAACATCTGAACGAATTGCACTTTCTGCAACTTGCTTCATTTCTGTAATTAAATTAGAAATAATTTCACCAAATAGCTCTTCTTTATTTTTGAAAAAAGTATAAATCGTTCCTTTTCCTACATTCGCTAACTTCGCTACTTGATCCATCGTTGTTGCTTTATAACCGAACGCTGAAAAAGACTTTGTTGCAGCTTCAATAATAGAACGTTTTCGATCTATCGCCACATTGTCACCTCCAAAAATGACCAATTGGATAATATAGTCAATCAGTACATCTTTGATATTACCACACGCTTACATTCTATACAAGTTCTCTTTTTATTATTTCCAGTATAAAAAAATTTCAGTCAAGTTATATCATACTGTCCATAGTTTATCAAAAAGTATACTTGTATGGAAAGCTAGAATATATTCGTAAATAATTGCTGACTAGATCCCACTAGAAACTTAATAAAATAGACAGTGTTCTTAAAACCAAAGTTTTAAGAACACTGTCTATTATTTTGACATAGAAAGTAATATTTTCTCCATCTCTTTCTTAGTTAGATCATCATCAATTATCTCTTCGTATATCTTTGTATCTCTTGTAAAAATATCATTTACTATGACAATTTGATAATCACTATTCTTACCTTGTGCTGGTACAAACATTTTGAGTCCTTTTAACTTACTCTCTCCTTGAGAATATTTATTATATACCATTTCTTTCCCGTCTAAACTATAACTTTCTAGATTCTCTTCTCCAGGCATCATGTAGTGTAGTGGATCCTTACCACCATTAACATTACCATCCATATACATCCTTGACTGGTAAATTGTAAAACCATATTTCCCTTTTGTATATTCTGATTTAATAACTAATTCTACATCTCTTCCAAAATATGAATCAGCCCATTCTCTCTTTAATTCATAACCTTCAGGTATATAAGTTGGCTCCTTAATTTGATACGGTACATGTTCTTTTGCTTCTTCTATAGTATATGTTAAAGACTTCTGCAATTTATCATTAAAAGGGTTTAATTTCTTCTGAATACTAGCTAATTTTTCTTGATTAGTTTTATTCAAACGTTCAAGATTAATTTCCTTTGTATCTCCATCATAATTCTCAGGCACATTTTTCTTAACCATTGCTTGTTTCTGAATTTCGCTAGCCTCTTTAAATAATTGGACATATTGTTCAAATTCTTTTTTTGTAAAATTCTTTTCTGCCAAATACAAAAGATCTGTATCTCTTTTATATGACTTTATCGACATACCCCATTCTCTACTTGCATTCTCTGGTGTACCATATACTGTTTCTATCGCTTTTTCAAATGCCGCTTTAGATTGCTTATTTTCTACAACCTTTTCCTTCTGTCTTTCATCTCCCTCGGTTATCCTTGCATTTAATAAAAATCCGCCTGCTATAGCTGCTATCGCAATCACTCCAAGTAAAGAAAGACGATACGATTTCTTTTGGAATTTTTTAATCATAATGATTCTCCTTTTTAGTGTTCGTTTATTTCTACTTAAATTTGCTAGGCTTGGTACTTGATAGGAATAGTGTTGTAGAAGGGTAATAATTGTATGACCGTATGCAATTTGTTCCTCTTTATCTATAAAAGTAAGTGCATATGCATCACAGGCTAATTCTTGATCTTCTCGCATACAAAAATAGGCGTACCAAAGAATCGGATTGAACCAATTTAATAGGATTAAACTGTACATAATCCAATTTACAGCTACATCGTTTCTCTTAATATGAGCTAACTCATGGTAAAAGACATATTGTAATTGTTGTTCATTTAATACTTTCATATGTTTTTTTGATAGTAATACTTTCGGGCGAAAGAAACTAAAAACCGTTGGACTTGCAATCTTTCCTGCAAGACGTAATGAAACTGCCTTCTTCATTTTCATAGACTGCTTACAGCGATTAAACACTGTAGTGACCTGTTCGTCCGTAATATCCGGTTGTTTCTTTATGTAAGAATATAAACGTCTATTTGTAAGAAACGTGATGGCTGCTACTATGATTACCCCAGCTAGCCACACATACAAAGCAAGTTTGTATAAAGAAAATGTAGTCTGTTTTTCCGAACTGACTTTTACTTCCGGTTCGCTAGTTTTTGTCACCATTTTAGAATTTGATTCCAATTCCACTTTTCGGTCGCTTTCTATGTTCACTATATTCTCAGTAGCCGGCATATTTTTTGGAATAACTTCCGATACGCTAGAACTATAAGAAAGTAATGAGTAAATGCTATAAGAGCTATCTGGCGACCACGGTAAAAGGAGTCTTATCATTAATACGATCCACAGCATATATTGCCACCGGGGGGTTAATTTATTTCTAAATAGAACTTTTATACATAAAATAAATCCGACTAATATGCTAGCCATAAGTGACGTTTCTATAAGCCAATCAAAAAAATGAGGAAGGTATACATTTATAAGCGTGTTTATCATTTTTATCGATCCTTCCTCTTATTCTCCTCTGTCTTCTCATCTAAGATGCGTTTTAATTCATTAATATCTTCTGAAGATAATTTCTCCTCTTTTAAGAAATTAACAAGTAATGGCTTAAACGCTGCACCGCAAAAACGTTTTAGTAAAGATTTCGTTTCCACTTGCAAATAATTATCTTGTGATACTAACGGATAATAAGCGTACATACGCCCTTTATCTTGATGGTAAGAAACGGCTTCCTTTTGTACTAATCGATTAATTAATGTGCGGATTGTTTTCGGTTTCCAGTCCATTGCATCTTCCAGTTCTTCTATAATTTCATTCGCTGTTTGCGGAGAACTCGACCAAAGTACTTTCATAATTTCTAATTCCGCTTCAGATATTTTAGGTAATTGATTTGTCATCGTATGTTTCACTCCTAAGTATTACATTTGTAATCTATAATTAAGATTACAAATGTAATACTTAATTGTCAACCATATTTTAGAAAAATTAATTTCAGCTAAACCTTACTTCACAACAACAAAATTCCTCTTTTTCAAATAATCAAATAAAAAAACAAGAAAATCTTTACAATTAATAGTAATATAGAAAATAGACAAGTTTATCAAAATAGTGGAGGCTTTTTCAGTCATGATGCGTGCGCTTCGTTTAAATATAAAGCAAGCTTTTTGTAATCGTGTTTCTTTAATTATTATGTTTAGTGGATTTGTTCTTATTTGTATTTATCATTATTATTATGTAATTCGTTATTTAGGAGACGCTGCGAATGGACCTATATCGACGGATATTAAATGGATTGGATTTCGTGGCAATGAAATGGATGTTTATTTATTATTAATGCCAGTTATTGCAAGTCTTCCCTTTAGTACAAGTTATAACTCGGATAAGTCCGATGGTTTTAAACCGTTTGTCAGTAAAGAAATTTCTTTATTTTCTTATTCAGTAACGAAATATATCGTTACATTTTTTTGCGGCGGACTTCTTTATACATTTCCATTCATCTTATCGTTATTATTTTGCAAATTAACCATTCCAGACGGAGTACCAACGGCTGGTTCAGGCATTATAAATGATAACGGGATGTTCGCAAACTTATATGAAACTTCTCCCATCACTTACATTGCTGTATATATCGGAATTAATTTTTTATTTGCAGGTTTGATGGCTCTTTTAGGACTTGCTGCATCTGCATGGTCCCAAAAGGACTATATGGCGCTTCTATTTCCATTTGCAACTACCTCTATTCCTTACGTCCTGCTAAATACGGTACTCCCTACAATAGGCGGAGCACCTATTCATTTATATGATCCAAGGCAGCCGCTGCATGGCATGTCACCATATATTTTGACAATACAATGTGCCTTCTTCCTCTTCGTTAGCTTAATCATGTATATACAAGGAGTAAAACGTGATAGAAAAAAATATAGAAGAAGGTTGCAAAAAAGAGAGCGGTGCAGAAAAGCGTTTCAAGTATAATAAAACCCTAATTTCCTTACTATATTGGAAATTAGGGTTTTATTTACTATTCACTTACGGTGTACCTGCCAATCCCCATAAAATAACAACCGCTACAAAATAAATCGCTTTAATCGCTATTACTAAACATAATGAAACAATTGCATATTTACTTAATTCTCTTCTTGCACCTATTAAAGTGAAAATAACCGCCAAACTAAATGTTATATAAGAAGCTGCTGTATGTATTAAGTTATACGTAATATCTAGATTGCTTGTAAGTCCTGTTATATCAGCTACAAACTGAAGCATGATGATCGTACTAAAAAAAATTGCAAACTGATTCATTACCTTTCCATTTATTTGTAACTGCATTGTTGTCCTCCTTATTAAAAACTAAATATTCAATCAATTTTATCATTAGATTACAAAAAAAGGAATCATCTCTTTATACTATTCTATAACGATGCAAACAAAGAACGCTTAGTCACCTAAGCGTTCCTTTCTTTAAGAAGCTTTCTTCAAATCAATTTGAGCAAGTACTGGGTCATGGTCGCTTACACGTCCGTGCTCTTTCATTATATTTGAGTTTAAGTGCACTGGATCTACAATTGTGTGTGGTGCGATATTATTTGTTACTAAAATATGATCTAACACTTGTGCATTTCCTTCGTGAATGTACGTGTAACGATTCTCTTTTGGCACTGTGTTTAACATATCTTTTAAGATTGTTCCCTCTAGTGTTTTTAGTGGTTTAGAGAATTCGAAATCGTTCATATCACCTAACACGACAACTGGTGCATTCGTATTCTTTTTCTGAATCCCTTGCACGAAATGATTTACTTCTTGTGCTAACTGAATTCGTTTGTCTTCACTTTTTAATACGAGCGGCTGCACTTTTCCAAATGGCGTTGCATCTCCTAGTTTTGAGTTTAAGTGATTTGCAACGACAACAATGTTTTGTCCTTGGAACGTAAATTCTGCCGCTAACGGTTTACGTGTACTTTCAAATAATGGATTTTCGTCTCCAATACGAACAACATTTTTATCAAGTAACTTCGGTACCGGCGCTAATTTCACGCGTGATGGATTATAGAAGAAGCCGACGCGAATATTCGCTCCTGGTGCTCCTCCGTCTTGATTATTGTTTGGAGCGATTTCTACATACTCATACTTCGGTCCACGAATTTCTAGGACTGCATCAATGATACGTTTTGCGCTTAATGACGCATCTGTTGTACCGTCATTAATTGATCCGTTATTATCTTGCATTTCCTCTACACCGATAATATCTGGCATTTTTAAGTTGTATTTAATAGAATACGCTAACGCTTTTACCTTTTCATCTGTTGTTTCTTTTTTATTCGCTGAGAAGTTTTCAATGTTATATGTAGCAACCGTTAACTTATCAAGACGTGGCTGAATATTTGCGCCTACTTGCTTAAATCCACCATCCACTACAGCTGGCAGTTCTGTTATTGGCGAAATACGGAAAGAACCGTAATCATATCCTACTACCCCTGTTATATCTCCAGTGAAAGTATCTCCTACTTTTGCTACATAATCACGAGGTACTTTTACAGAAAGGCGCTCTGGGTTTAATTGATTTTCATCTAATAGAGGTGTGCCATATTGTGTTACTACTTTATCTCCACCATTTTTTACTGTTACATATAAATTTCCGTTTTTCTGAGGTGCAATAATTTTTGGTGTTGGCATCGTAACACGCATACCTTCTATACTTTCATAAAAGTCGATTGCATCTTCATTTGGATCAAATAAACCGAATGCATCATTATCAATAATCTGGTCCGGGATTTTCACACCGTTTTCCCCAAGTACAATCGGTGCCGGCAAAGATTGATCTTTTGCGATTACAACAACGCGACTCGCCTTAATTTCTGTCGTCGTTAAGTCTGTTTCAAATCGCTCTGCATATCCTGGTCCAACATATTCTTCTACTACTCCATCAACTTGAATAAGATCTCCTACTGCTACATTCGCATCTTTTTTGTATACGTACATACCTTCTGAAGTAGCTGGATCATTATCTGGCTGATTGTCTTCTATATAAAAACCATTTTTATCAAGCGCTGTTACAACGCCTTCCACATTGTATACTTTCTTCCCGTTGTAAGGAGACATATGTGATTTTCCTTGAATATCATGAATACGAACCTGTTCATTATTTACGATAATAAATGAAAATGTCGAAATTGCTGAAGAAGTAAGTCCTTCTTTTTCTGCGATTGCTTTCACTACACTATTTTCATTCACTATAATTTGTCCATTATAACGAACACTTTTATTAGTAGGATTAGAGCCATCTAACGTATAGTAGATTGTTGCGCCTTCTGTATTCGTCGTTAATGTTACCGCTGTTCCTTTAGCAACTTCTCCGCCGTTCGGTGAAGCTACTACATCGCTAACACGGTTTTGTCCTTCACCTTGAAACTTATAAGCTGTTACTGATTTTAGACCTGGGTTACTAAAATATAATTCAAGAGTCCCAGTCAAACTAACTTTCTTCCCGATATTTTCAGGGTGATCTTTTACATTCACTGCCGTTCTCACATCACCTTTTGGCAACTGAACGGGCATGATTTTGTCTGGATTCGTTTCGTTTGGCGAATCTGCAATTGCTACGTTTGTATCATCAAACTTAGCTGGATCCTTCGTATATTTAGAAGAACTTTGCGTATATCCGACAATATATCCTTCCACAATCCCCTTCGTTTTCCCTTGCAGCTTAAATACTTGAATTGCTTTTTCTACTGACATAGAAGCAGTTTCTTCTGCTTGCGCTAAAGTTCCAGTAAATGAAAGCAATAGCAAGAATGATAAAAAGACGCTTAACAATTTCTTCACAGCCATTTTCCTCTCCCTATTTCATATTTTCTCAGCATTTCTATCATAACAAATGATTCGTTATATAGAACTATTTTTCGACAAATTTTACAAAAGATTTATTTAATTTACAAGCTTTCAAACTATAATACAAAATAATAATTTTACACCTTCTACAAATGCACTCTATAATGTTAGAGAGAGAAAACAGAAAATATCGACATTTGATTGGCATGTAAAATGGATTCATTTGAATAGGAGTGATTGGATGGAAGTGCAAACAGAAACATACCGCGCAGCTATGAATGGAACATTAGAACGTCATTTTTCAGATATGATTGCTGTTATACCAACTAGAATTACAATTGAGCAGTTAAAACAACGGCTAGAAAATATCGCTACTAAAGTTGATGAGTTAAAAATTGTTTATAGTGATGAGACAAGCCTTATTGTTGAGTTACATATGGATGAAACAATCATACCGTATGAACTGCATATTGATGAGGCGAATGACCCAGAAGAATATAAAATGTACAATAGACAAGATTCTACAATTGTAGATCGTAATTTTGAAGATGCGGCTTTCGGTACTGAAATTTTCACTCGTACGCTATTTGTAGGCGATGTACTCGACTGCTTTTTCCAGCAAATACAATTTTTATGGAACCTCGCCCCAGATTTGTTATTTGTAATCGATTCAAGTGCAGCAATGAAAGTGATATCTAGAAACTATATTGAATATCACGTTGAAAATGAATTATTACCTGACATTCCTGACTTATACGTTATTCATTCCGTTTATGAAGACGATAAAGAAGGCGAGCCTACGCAATATTGGTTTCATACACACGGCCTTTTAAGAGCGGGCGTAACTGAAATAGAGTTAATTATTCCAAATCGTATTTCTTCCTACTACGGCATTGGCGATCTCTTTCAAACATTTGCTAATAATGCCGTTGAGAATGGACAAGTCCCTATGAATGAGCCTATCGTTATCGCGCATAGTCAGCAAGGTTCTATACATACAGTCGCTGTTCCGTGGGAGAAAGGATTATCTTATATAGGGCATAAAACGAGTATGGACCAATTATCTTCAATCAAGGATGAAGAAGTGAAATTACAGCCAATAGATGCACAAAATACATTCTTAGGCGGAATGGATGCCCGAGATGAATACCATCAATCTCCATCCGTTCTCTTATTCAAATTTAATACTTCAGAAGAATATATTGAAAGTTTTTTCAAAGAACACGAGGAAGCTACAGGGCTCATGTTCTATAAAACAAATAGTGAAACCGATCGTATGGCTTATAATGCGAAAAATACTTTCGGGTATTTCAGCAACATTTTTCAAATTGAAAAATCCAATGAAGAGTTTCGTTTTCTCGCTAAGTTTGGTGTTTCCTATGAAGAGGGTAAAAGCGAACATATGTGGTTTGAAATGCAACATATTACAGAAGACCTGATTCAAGGAATACTCATCAATGAACCATATTTTATAGAAGATATGAGTGAAGGAAATAGTTATCATTTAGATTTTGATAACTTAACAGATTGGGTTATTTATGCAGGAGATGCTGTTATAAAGCCAAATAACTTATATATGTTTATTGGCGAATAAGTATTTTATATAATAAACGAAACGCCTTCAATATGATTGAAGGCGTTTCTTATAATTTATTGTGCGATTAATTCAGCATCTATTACTTTCTCCAAATGAGATAATACACGCTTTGCAGCTTCCTCACCTTGATTCATACAGTCTGGAAGTCCAGCACCAGCATAGGAGCTACCTGCCAAGTATATACCTGGCAACTCTTTCTCCATAAATGTTGTGAGCTTTTTCATTCGCTCGTTATGGCCTACTGTATATTGAGGCATCGCTTCTTTCCAGCGACTTACGATTGTAAACTCTGGATCCTCTGTAATATCCATCGTCTTCCTTAAATCTTCTAGTACGAGCTGAACGAGTTCTTCTTCAGTTTGTTCTACAACCGCTTCATCACCAGCACGTCCAACGTAACAGCGAAGGAGTGTTTTTCCTTCTGGCGTTGTATGTGGCCATTTTTTATGCGTCCACGTACATGCTGTAATGGTGTAATCGCTATTTCGTGATACGACAAATCCTGTACCATTAATATCGCGCTGGATTGCAGACTTTTGGAAAGCAAGTGCCACATTCGCAACGGATGTGGCTGGAATATTACGGAAGAAACGAAACTGCTTGTACTGAGCAAACATGGACGGCAATACTTTATGCGAAGTTGCCACTACGATGGCGTCCGCTTCTATTTCTTTTCCGTTACTAAGAGTAATCGTATAACCATCACCCTGTTTTGCAACTTTTTCAATGCGAGTTCCCTTTATTATCGTACCTTCATGCATCTTTGCTTCGAGAGATTCTACGATAGATTCTAAACCTGTTTTCACTGTTTGGAACATTCCCTTTTTCGGTTCAGCTTTCTCTTCTTTCGGAGCGAGCGTACGCATACCGAGTGAAATACTGCGATGTTTCTGCTCAATTTGATACATTTGCGGGAATGTTGACATTAAGCTCATTTCATCAATATCCCCTGCATAAATACCCGATAATAACGGCTCTATTAAGTTTTCAACCACTTCGTTTCCAAGACGATGTCTGAAAAATTGTCCGAGTGATTGGTCAGATACTGGCTTTGACCTCGGCATTAATAGATCAAAGCCAGCTCTTAGTTTACCAATTGGGGAGAACAGCCCGGAAAATAGAAACGGCGTAATTTGCGTTGGAATTCCCATCATTGATCCATTCGGCATTTTATGTAACCGATTGTTTACAAGGATAAATGATTGACCGGCTTGATTATTTACAAGTTCATCGCCAAGACCTAATTCTTCCACTAATCTAGCTGCACTTTCTTTTCGTGCTAAGAAAGAATCTGGTCCGCGCTCAATTGTAAATCCATCTTTTCGAACGGTTTGAATTTTTCCGCCAAGTTTACCCGATGCTTCTATAAGTAATGTATCAATCGGCAAGTTTTTTTCATGAATATTTTTTTGTAAGTTATACATTGCTGTTAATCCAGTGATGCCTCCGCCGACGATCACAACTTTTTTCCTCAAGCAGGCTCCTCCTTTCTTCTTACAGTACAGATTCTTTTTTCTTTAATACAACATCTGTTAAACAATCAATAAATGCCTCCGATGCATTTGGCATTTCTGGACGATAATATTTTGCACCAATTTCATCCGTTACAACTTTACACTCAAAGTCGTTATCATATAAAACTTCTAAATGTTCCGCAACAAATCCAACTGGTGCATATACGAATGAAGTATAACCGTGCTTTTCATTTAGTTCTCTCGTTAAATCTTGTACATCTGGACCAATCCAAGGATCTGGTGTGTTTCCAGCACTTTGCCAGCCTACTGCATAGTTTGCTACTTCAGCTCCGCGCGCGATATAATCCGCTGTTTCATTTAATTGATCTGGATATGGATCGCCCATTGCAATAATTTTCTCTGGTAAGCTATGTGCAGATACGATTAATACTGCTTTTTCACGCTCTGCATCTGACATACCGTTATATATACCTTTCACTGCATCAACCCAGTACTGGATGAATTTCGGCTCTTTATACCAGCTATCAATGCCGTGAATTGTTAAGTTTCCAAGTTTCTCAGCTTCTTCTTGTGCTCGTCCAACGTACGATTTCACGCTAAACGTAGAATAGTGAGGTGCAAGAACAAGTGCGATTGCATCTTGTATTCCGTCGTTATGCATATCTTTCACTGCATCTTCAATAAACGGTTCAATATGTTTTAAGCCAAGATACATATGATACTCTACTTCATCTTGTACTTCATTTAAACGCTGTTCTAACTTCTTAGCTTGCTCTAATGTAATAGTAGCTAAAGGAGAAATACCACCAATTGCACGGTAACGCTCTGTTAAATCTTCCAGCATTTCAGGACTTGGCTTTCTTCCTCTGCGAATATGTGTATAGTAACGTTCAATATCTTCTTCTTTATATGGCGTTCCGTATGCCATTACAAGCAAACCAATTTTCTTTTTCATACAGCAATGCTCCTTTACTTCGCTAACTGCCCTTTAGAGTATTCATGAATAAATGTAGTTAAACGTTTTAATGTATCTGGATTTACTTCTGGGAATACACCGTGACCTAGGTTAAAGATATAACCCGGCTGTTTCATCCCTTGATCTAAAATACCTTTTACATGTTCCTCAATAACAGACCATGGTGCAAGTAAGAATGAAGGGTCCATATTACCTTGTACCGCCTTATGAATACCGCGTGCACGTGCTTCTTCAATCGGTAAGCGCCAGTCTAAGCCGACTACATCAAGCGGTAAGTCGTGCCACTCATTCACTAAGTGTGCAGCTCCTACGCCGTGCATAATCATTGGAACACCCATCTTACGAACTTCTGCAAAAATACGCTCCATTGCTGGTTTAATAAATACGCGATAATCTGCTACATTTACTGTTCCAACCCAAGAATCGAAAATTTGAACTGCTTTTGCCCCTGCGTTAATTTGCGCTTTTAAATATGTAATAACCATATCTGCTAGTTTATCCATTAAAGCGAACCAAGCTTTTGGCTCTGCATACATGAACGCTTTCGTATTATGGTAGTTACGAGATGGACCGCCTTCAATCATATAGCTCGCTAATGTAAATGGAGCTCCTGAAAAACCGATTAACGGTACGTCTAACATTTCTGTCGTTAATAAACGAATTGTATCTAGTATGTACGGTACGTCATCTTCTGGATTGATTTCCCCTAGTTTTTCTACATCTTGTAAAGAACGGATTGGGTTATCGATAACTGGGCCAATACCTGATTTAATTTCTACATCCACACCAATTGCAGGTAGTGGTGACATAATATCTTTATAAAGAATTGCTGCGTCTACGTTATATTGATCAACTGGCAATTTTGTAACGTAAGCACATAACTCTGGATTGTGTGTAATTTCAAATAAAGAATACTTTTCTTTTATCTTTCTATATTCCGGCTGCGAACGACCTGCCTGACGCATATACCATGCTGGTACATAATCAGTACGTTCCCCCCTACATGCTTTTAAAAATGTCTCATTTATATTTCTTACCAAGACCCTTGCTCCCTTCCTTACCAATGCTTCGAATACGTTCGATATTTATCTTTTTTTACTATACAGCTTGTAAAAACAAAATGCATAATATTATGTACGTTGTTCATTAAATTGACACAAACATTCGTAAAAACGCTTACTATTTTCACAACATTCTTATTATAACACAGAGAAAAACTATGGTTTAGCTACTTTTGACTTTTCTCCTTCACGATTCGTTTGTGTATTATATGGTACAACGTAAAAGCTTGGTTTTGAAAATATGTTAATGAACTTTTCCTCATATTCTCCAGCACCATTTACAGTGCTAACATGCGTATGAATTCCATTCTCCACTCTATAGATTCGGTACATAATTCTGTTATCTGGAAGTGGTGTCCAGCTTAATTTTACTTTAAATAAACCGAAAGGGCTAAATGATAATTTCATTTTTACATCTTCAATTTTGCGCAGCCGAATCGGAGCGCCGATTGTTTCCACACCTTCAGGCTTCATAAACTTCTCTTTATGTTCTACATTAGCCTTCGTTAAAATTTTCTTAAACAATTTTGTCGCAGATGCACTTTCTCCTTGCAACTGATGCTCCTTATCCGTACGGTCATAACCAATCCAAACAGCGCCTACTAAGTTCGGTGTATAACCAACGAACCACATATCTCTTGCTCCCTTATCGTCATTTGGCAATGAAGTTGTACCCGTTTTTCCAGCTAACGCACCGTTATATACACCAACTCTTGCTGTTCCTTCCTTGACAACTCCTTCTAACATTTTCGTCATATACCATGCTGTCTGCTTCGAGAAGATTTTCGTCTCTACTTTTGGAGATTCCCCAATGACTGCACCGTGTCTGTTTAATACTTTATCAATAACGTGCGGCTCGATAATATTTCCATTTGCTAAAAATGAACGGTACATTTTTACAAGATCAAATGTTGAAACGCCATTTTTCAATCCGCCAAGCGCTGTACTTAAACCAGCATCTGCAATATGAACATTTCCTTTTTCTAAATATTGCTTTCCTTCTTCTACCCCTAACTCATTTAATAAAGAAACTGCCGGTACATTTGCCGACTCTAAAATCGCATCATACATCGTCATTTCTTTTGAATACTCATGATTATAATTTCGAGGTTCATACCCTTCAAAAGAATTTCTTTCATTCGTTAATAAAGAATACGGATTATACTTTTTCGTTTCTAGTGCTGGTGCATAAACGATAAGTGGTTTTAAAACAGATCCAGGCTGCCTTTTGGCAAAAACACGATTAAATCCTCTCGGGACGTACTTTCTTCCCCCAATCGCCGCTTTAATCCCTCCCGTACGATTATCCATTAATAAGAAAGCACCTTGCGCCCCCTCTTCTTTCCCAGGGAAATTCCTTGCATCTTGAAACTGGTTATATGCTACCTTTTGAATCTTTTCATCCATAGGTACGACAAACGTATATCCTCCGCGAAGTACTTCTTGATGAGACAATCCGTATAAACGAGCGGCTTCATCTATGACCATATCAATATACGGCATATATGCAAGCTCATTCTCATCTAAATTTTTATATAGAGCAATTGTCTTCCCTTGATAACGAACGCTTTCTTCTGCAGTCAAATAGCCTTGTTTATGCATAAGTGACAACACTAGATCACGGCGTTCCTTACTCTTCTCTGCAGAATAGTACGGTGAATATCCGTTTGGTGACTTCGGAAGGCCTGCAAGCATTGCCCCTTCCTCTACTGTTAAATCCTCAACATTTTTATTAAAATACAACTTTGCTGCCGCTTGAATGCCGTAAGCCCCATGACCAAAATAAATATGATTCATATACATTTCAAGAATTTGTTGCTTCGTATATTTTTGCTCTAATTGAAGAGAAATTGCGACTTCCTTCAATTTGCGCGTAAATGTTTTTTCACGAGTTAAAAAGACGTTTTTAGCGAGTTGCTGCGTAATGGTACTACCGCCCTCTACCTTCTCTCTAGCTAACGTATCTTTATAAAGAGCACGGAATATAGACGGATAATCAATCCCTTGATGCTCATAAAAACGAGAATCTTCCACCGCAACAAACGCCTGCTGCACATACTTCGGAATTTGCTCGATCGGTACGAGCTCTCTATTTTCTACGTATAATTTCGTAATTTCTTTCCCTTTCTGGTCAACGATACGTGATGAAGAGTGGAAAACGAGCTGCTTTTCATCCATCATATAGCCACCAGCTAACACGATAAGTTTATAGATTACAATCGCTACTACGAACGTTGCGACGCCGCCTAATAAAGTCCACTTTACTTTCTTCATACATCGTCCTTCTTTCCAAATGATGGTACATTTATTATTTGAAAAAGAAGTATCTTTATGTATATAATCTTCGAAGTTTTTTAAGAGAGTTGATATAATAGAAACAAACTATTAAGGGGGCATTAAAATGAAGGCTATTATTTCATACGAAACACCTCTAGAACAAGCACATTTCACTGCAAAAAATGATGAAAAAAATATGTTTTATAAAGAAAATACAGAAGAATCTGTAGAAGGTTCACTTCAATATGATGTACTAGATGCTGTCGGTGAATTTAAAGGACAACCTGGCTATATCGTTTGTAACAACATTTCTGTCACAGACGAAGGTCGCCCAGTATTTGAAAACCGCTTTAAAAACCGCGCAGGCCTTATTGAAAACGAACCAGGATTCCAAGCGATCCGTGTTCTACGCCCATTAAGTAACGATACATACGTCATCTTAACGATGTGGGAAACAGAGCAAAACTTTAAAGACTGGACAGAATCACGTTCATTCGAAAACGCTCATAAGAAACGCCCTGTACAAGCAGAAGGACAAGCTCCAGCTCATCCACATGCGGAACAGCAAAAGAGTATTTTCTCTCGTCCGTCGTTCGTGACTACTTTTGATGTGTTAGTTTAATTAAAAATTAATACAACACTAGCAGTACGTGAAATTATATTAACGATTTTCCGAATATATCTATCATATCTTTGAATATATCAACGATTTTCCGAATATATCTATCACATCTTGAAATATATCAACGATTCGACTAAAGATATCAATTTAATGACAAAAAGGAAACACCATTACACACCGGTGTTTCCTTTTTCTTTGTACCAATTATATATACGAAGTGAATCTTTTTTTCTCATATGCTTTACTTCATAACCCCGCCCAGCTACCGCTACAAGAGTTGTACATAATTCATCTTTTCTTTGAAAATACGATTGATTATAACCTACTGCTTGAACATGTCTTCTTCGCATTATTCCTGTATATTTCGAAAAATTACGATATACAACCGTTAGTTGATTTTCTCTTAATTCATAACCGCCACTTTTATATCTAGCATACGCAAGTAACGAAAACACGATAAATAACGGTAAAATGACAAACAACGCAATATATTGTTTAAAATATATACTCACGCTGGCAATTAGAACTGTGAGTATGATACTTATTAACCAGCCCATAATGAAATAACGACGCAACGCTGTTTTTGGTAAGTGAACGATCTCCGCTTCGATTTCATATGGTAACTCTAAATATGTGATCAGGTGCTGTACATCTTTTTTCTTCATAAATGGATGCAACATTACTTCGTTACTTGCTGCTCCAATACTTTGAATTGCTTCCACTTCAACAGCACAATAGCCAAACGGCTGGCGAAGCATACCTTCTTTTACAGTAATCGCTTGAATGCGGTGCAATTTTAAGACAAACTCTTTCTTTTCAAATAATCCTTGAACGATACGAATCTCTTCCCCTTTTCGCTCAATTTTAAAGTTTGCATATTTCAACACATATCCAGCCGTGGAAATAATCCACGAAATTGCCATTAAAATTAATGCAATTACAATTAGTTTATAAACACCGTTTCCCATCACATACGCTTCTACTTTACTTGTGAATCCTTCAGGAAGAACAAAATCAAACTTTGTGTAAAGAAGTACCAGTCCAGAGAACACTAGTCCGAACCGACCAGATGTAATCGCTGCGGCTAAAACCTCTTTCGCTGTTAACTGATAAACCGTCTTGCTTTCTTCCTCTTCTATTTCTTCTTTTACAGTAGTTTCTTTCTTATGTAATAAAGAGATTAAATGTTTTGCCTCGTCTTCTTTAATACCAGCCAACATCACTTCTGGTTCATTACCACCACCGGCTACTTCTATATTTAACTTCATAAGTCCGAGCATTTGATAAATGATGTTAGAAGACGTACTAATATTTTGTACACGCTCTTTATTTAAATAGCTTTCCTTCTTTACAAAAACACCGTGCTTTATATGTAAAATATTATTCTCAATCCAGTACACTTTAAAATACCATTTAATTGCTGAAAAAATAGCCATGATGAATAAAACAACCAGAAGAAAAAGATAAAATAAATACCAAGGTTCCACTTGTTCATCAGGTTTAAATAAAACAAGAATAATAAGTGGCAACAAACTCGCAATCCTAATACCTAACAATATCGTAATCGGATGTTGCCTCTTATACATCCTTATCACTCACTTTCGCAAGTTCTCCAATTTGTCTTTTCAGCTGTTCTGCTTCTTCTTTCGTTAAACCTGGAATACTATGAGAAGTTGCGGCTGTTGAAATATGTAATTCTGCTAAATTATACTTTCTCATGATCGGCCCTTGCTCAATCGTTACGTGCTGCACACGGATCATCGGAATAAGTACGCGTTTTACAACAAACATTCCCTTTTGAATCTCAATCTCTTCTTCATTTAATCTGTAACTATAATAGCGTTGACGTAAATTTGGAAACACAAAATAATCAAGGGGAATAAATGTAATAGCTCCTGTTACTAATAGTCCGAACAACCAGCCCCACCAGTTAAAGTTAATCATAAAAAAGAAATACGCAATTACGACTGTTAGTATAACTACCGCCCCAATTAAAGCGTGCATCCTCCACACTTTCAGCATATTAGAATGAATCTCCCTTTCTAACGGCTGCATCTCATCACTCCAATTCTATGAATTTATTACTTATATATTATCAAAAAATAAGGTTTTATATACATTTTTGTAAATTTATAGTCAAATAAAAATAGTTGAATCAAAAGCATATTAAAGAAACACATACCTCAGTTTTGAAAATTATGTATTATAAATATGAATTATATTGAACTAAAATAAACCTTACATGATTCATGCAAGGTTTATCGTTTTATACACAATATATTTCATTATTGTTGAGATATACTAGCATCGCTTTCAATTCGCTTTTCTTTTTGGCTTAGTTTTTTATCTTTAGATTTTTTTAATGTTAAAGTCATGCCAATAAAAATAAAAAGAATTCCTGTTATTTGCATTAAAGTTGGGCGGAATCCAGTAAGTACAGTATCTAATAATATTGCCACTGCCGGATCTAAAAAAACTAATATTGAGATGGTTTTTGTAGATAAATAGCGTAAACTATCAAAAAACAGATAATATACTATCCCTGTGTGAATAAAACCAGTAGCTATAATATATGTCCAATTGCTTTGAGTGAGGCCACTAAAAGCATCTAAATCTATAAATGGTATTAAAAGAAATATCCCCAAGAATGTTTGTAAAAATGTCATTGCATACGCACTCATTTTGTTAATCCCTTTACCAAATAAAGTTGTAAATGCATAAAAGAGAGCCGCAAGAAATCCCCATATCATACCTGAAGACATTAATGAGCCGACAGAGAAGCTTCCATCAATACCAGCAATTAATAAAGCTCCTGCAAAACACACAATTATTGAAATGATAGATATGAATGTTAATTTTTCTTTAAAGACGATACTTCCAATTAACAATACAATTACTGGTGCAAGATGATAAACTGAGATAGCAATGGTAACTGACATATTTTCAAAGGCTTTAAATAAGAAAACCCAATTAAATACTAAGAAAAAGCCACATATTAAAACTTGAATAACTTCTTTTCGTTCCCATTTATCTTGTTTATATTGCCCTGTAAGCAACCAGCATACACTTAAAAATATTGTCGCAAAAATACACCTTACAAACACTAATTCAAACGAAGGTAAGTTTGTTTGAACAGAAAAAAATCCAACTGATCCAAAGATAACCATTGATGCTATCATCTTTAAAGCCGGTACCGTTTTCTCTTGCTTAAAACTCTTTTGAAGCAAATTAATCCCCCTCCAATAAAAACTCGGTTTATAGTGAGAAAAACACCAGCCTAAAAAAAGGACAGGTGCTTTTCCTCAAAAACACTCAATTATAAATTTTTCCCAGCAGTCCAACCACCATCAATTACAAAATTAGAACCAGTAATAAAGCGGGCCTGATCAGAAATCAAGTACTCAATACATGAAACAATATCCTGCGGCAACCCCCAAGTATCTAAAGATTGATTACTTTTTATCATAGACATCAAGGCTTTATTACTAAAGTATTCTTCTGTAAGTTCGGTTCTAATAACACCGGGAGAAATGCTATTTACCCTTATATTTTGCTTCCCAAATTCCATAGCCATCTGTTTAGTCAATCCGATTAAAGCATGCTTTGATGCAACATAAGCAGCTCGCTCTGGTTCAGCCATTAATCCAGAAACCGATGCTATATTCACAATACAACCTTTTATTTTCGATTCACACCATCGCTTAGCTACTTCCCTAGAAAGGATAAATGGGGCTACTAAATTTACATCAATTACTTTTTTAAACATATCATCGGATAAATGTAAAACAGGTGTTATCTCTCGAATACCAGCTGCATTTATTAATATATCAGGAGAAAGCTTTTCTAAATCTAATTGAGTAAAAAGATTATGAATCGCTTCGCTATTACTTAAATCAATTTGCACTACTTTCAAAGGCATATCTGTTTTCATATAATCTATTAAATTATTATTATGAATATCAAGTGCTATTACATAAAATGATTTTTCTAAAAAGTATTTTATACAAGCATGACCTATACCGCTATTGGCTCCAGAAATCATAATTATTTTATTCTCTCTCATTTTGTCTCCTTATAAGAAAATGTTACTAATAAAATATCACGAAAAGCCTCCGTACTACATTCTGTTCCAAGTGGCGTTACGGCATGGAAGACCTTTTGTCCAAATACTAAAGTTTCTAAAGGCTCCTTCAAACTTATAAACTGATTAATTTCTCGAGGAGAATTAGCTATTAAATTATCTCCACCAATAGCTGTATTACTTAAATTCATAAGGTGTAAAAACACTACTGGTTCATCATCTTTATGTAACCAAATAGGTGAACTAAAAGATGGTCTTTCTTTAGTAGCTTTATATCTTACTTGATGTAAACCTATAATTAAGTCTTTACTTGTATCTATTATATTTGTTTTAAATGCAAATTCAGTATCGAAACGCACGATATTCTGAATTAAAGGATTGCATAAAAAGCTATCATTTATGCTATTGAACTGTCTAACTTTCCCGCCATCGTCATAGTTATATTCTTTAGATTGGAAGTAATCATTACTATTATCTAAAATATAATCTGGTGAATCAACATACTTTATATACCTTGAATAAGATCTAGCACGGCATTCACCGTACGCATCATCTTCCAAATTATAATAATCTAACTGTGCTTGTGTTAATAAACGATGATTCTCTTCCTCTTGTAAAAAGATTTCATTTGAGATTTCAAGGAATCCTTTAGATTCAAATTCATGTACCTTTTCTTCTATGCTAAACCCATTCATTTTACTAAGAACAAACGTCATTATCAAAACCTCCACACTATTGTATTTTTCTATCTCACCCTATGTTAGAAATGCAATAAGTAACCGAGATTCTTGCTTAATAAAATTGAAAATTATGATATTCAATTAATACACCAAATGAAATATATGTAATTCATTAAAATTATTTATTAAGCAATATTATATATCCTTTTGGTTATATTTTCTAATTATCTGAAGATTTATCAACATTAGTCTTAATATTCGAAATTAAAGAAATGGATTTTTCAGAAAGATAAAACTGCGCGTATTGCAATTATTTATGTATATAACTTTTTTAAAAATTATATTTTAAATATAGCTAGTTTTTTATAAATTTTTTGATATAATTACATACGGGAAAAGGGAAGAATTTTGTCTTCCCTTGTGTTTTTATTTGCATCTAGTACTTTTGCTAGATGCTTTTTTTTATGCTAAAAAAGGTATCCTCAAATACTTTGAGGATACCTTTTCACCTTTATTATCTCTGCTGTTTTCTACCTAATACGAGTAACCCAAAACTCATCATTACAAGAAGTGCTCCCATATATGGTTCCACAGGCATTTTCTGCCCTGTCTTCGGTAATTCTTTTTCAGGTTTCTCTGGATTCGGTGTCCCTGGCTTTTCTGGATCTGGTGTTCCAGGTTTTTCTGGATCTGGTGTTCCAGGTTTTTCTGGATTCGGTGTTCCAGGTTTCTCCGGATCCGGTGTTCCAGGCTTTTCTGGATCTGGTGTTCCAGGTTTTTCTGGATCTGGTGTTCCAGGCTTTTCTGGATCTGGTGTTTCTGGACCTGGTGGTGCTAAATGATTCAATTTGTTTAATACTTCTAATTGAACTGCATTTATCATTCCATTTGTAATTTCAAATGGAATTGGATTAGTTAATTTTTCATATCCCTTTGGTGCTTCTACTTCTACTAGTGTGTAGTTACCTACAGATAGATCTGTGATTTTTGCCTTTCCATCTTTATCTGTTGTTACTTTCACTACTACTTTTCCCTTTTCATCATGAACTTCAAACACAGCTCCTGATAAGACTTCCTTGCTTTCAGCGGCCATTTTTGTAATCTCCACTGAACCTTTGTCTAACTGTTCGTTCTCTACTTTCAATGATAAGACTTTTGTCATACCTTTTGTAATTTCGAATGATACTGGTTCCGTTAACTTTTTGTAACCTGGTAAGCTCTTCGTCTCTACTAATTTGTATTTTCCTACTGATAGATCTGAAACGTTTGCTTTTCCTTCTTTATCCGTCGTTACTTTCGCAACTACTTTGCCTTTTGAGTCACGTACTTCAAATACAACATTTTCTAATGGTGCTTTACTGTCTTTATCTATTTTTGTGATTTCTACATTCCCCGTATCTACCATTTCATTTTCTACAGTGAACGCTAAAGATTTTGTCATACCTTTTGTAATTTCAAATGGTACAGGCTTTTCTAATTTTTTGTAGCCTGGTAAACTCTCTACTTCTACTAGCTTGTACTTTCCTACTGATAAACCTGAAACTGTTGCTTTTCCAGCTTTATCTGTCGTTACTTTCGTTACTACCTTGCCTTTGTCGTCTTGTACTTCAAAGACTACACCTGCTAACGGTGCCTTACTATCTTTATCTATTTTTGTAATTTCTACATTTCCCGTATCTACCATTTCATTTTCTATGTTTAATGATAGAACTTCTGTCATACCTTTTGTAATTTCAAACGATACTGGTTCTGTTAATTGTTTGTAGCCTGGTAAGCTTTCTTTCTCTACTAATTTGTACTTTCCTACAGATAAGTCTGAGATTTTTGCTTTACCATTTTTATCTGTTTTTACTTCTGTTACTACTTTGCCTTGCTCATCTTGTACTTCGAAGACTACGCCTTCTAATACTTTTTGGCTATCTTTATCTACTTTTGTGATTTCTACTGAACCTTTGTCTAACTGTTCATTCTCTACTTTTAATGATAAGACTTCTGTCATACCTTTTTTAATTTCGAATGATACTGGCTCTGTTAGCTTTTTGTAGCCTGGTAAGCTTTCTACTTCTACTAGTTTGTAATTCCCTACAGATAGATCTGAAATTTTCGCTTTTCCTTCTTTATCTGTTGTTACTTTTGTTACTACTTTTCCTTTTTCATCTTGCACTTCGAATGTTACGCCTTTTAATAACGCGCCACTTTCTTTGTCCACTTTTGTAATTTCTACTGAGCCTTTATCTACTAATTCGTTCTCTACTTTTAGTGATAAAACTTCTGTCATACCTTTTTTGATTTCGAATGATACTGGTTTCGCTAGTTTTTTATATCCTGGTAAGCTTTCTACCTCTACTAGCTTATATTTTCCTACTGGTAAATCTGAAATTGTTGCTTTTCCTTCTTTATCTGTTGTTACTTTTGTTACTACTTTATCTTTTTCATCTTGCACTTCGAATGTTACGCCCGCTAATACTGCGCCACTTTCTTTGTCTACTTTTGTAATCTCTACTGAACCTTTATCTAACAGTTCGTTCTCTACTTTCAATGATAAAACTTTCGTCATACCTTTTTTGATTTCAAATGATACTGGTTCCGTTAATTTTTTGTAACCTGGTAAGCTCTTCGTCTCTACTAATTTGTATTTTCCTACTGATAGATCTGAAACGTTTGCTTTTCCATCTTTATCTGTCGTTACTTCTGTTACTACTTTGCCTTTGTCGTCTTGTACTTCGAAGACTACGCCTTCTAATGCTTTTTGACTATCTTTATCTACTTTTGTGATTTCTACTGAACCTTTGTCTAACTGTTCATTCTCTACTTTTAATGATAAGACTTCTGTCATACCTTTTTTAATTTCGAATGATACTGGCTCTGTTAGCTTTTTGTAGCCTGGTAAGCTTTCTACTTCTACTAGTTTGTAATTCCCTACAGATAGATCTGAAATTTTCGCTTTTCCTTCTTTATCTGTTTTTACTTTTGTTACTACTTTTCCTGCTGCATCTTGGATTTCAAAGACTACGTCTTCTAATACTTTTTGGCTATCTTTATCTACTTTTGTAATTTCTACTGAGCCTTTATCTACTAATTCGTTCTCTACTTTTAGTGATAAAACTTCTGTCATACCTTTTTTAATTTCAAACGATACTGGTTTCGCTAGTTTTTTATATCCTGGTAAGCTTTCTACCTCTACTAGCTTATATTTTCCTACTGATAAATCTGAAATTGTTGCTTTTCCTTCTTTATCTGTCGTTACTTTTGTTACTACTTTATCTTTTTCATCTTGCACTTCGAATGTTACTCCCGCTAATACTGCGCCACTTTCTTTGTCTACTTTTGTAATCTCTACTGAACCTTTATCTAACAGTTCGTTCTCTACTTTCAATGATAAAACTTTCGTCATACCTTTTTTGATTTCGAATGATACTGGTTCCGTTAATTTTTTGTAACCTGGTAAGCTCTTCGTCTCTACTAAATTGTATTTTCCTACTGATAGATCTGAGATTTTTGCTTTTCCTTCTTTATCTGTCGTTACTTCTGTTACTACTTTGCCTTTGTCGTCTTGAACTTCGAAGACTACGCCTTCTAATACTTTTTGACTATATTTATCTACTTTTGTTACTTCCACATTTCCCTTGTCTAACATTTCGTTTTCTACTGTTAAAGCAAGAGATTTTGTCATGCCTTTTTCAATTTGGAAAGTAATCGGATCTACTAATTGTTTATACCCTTTTGGTGCCTTTACTTCTACTAACTTGTATGTGCCGACTGATAAATTAGTAACTTGTGCTTGTCCTTTTTTATCTGTCGTTATTTTAGCGACTACTTGTCCTGCTTCATCTTGAATCTCAAATACTGCATCAGCTAAAGCATCTTTATTTTCTTTATCTACTTTTGTAATTTCTACATTTCCTGTATCCACTAATTCATTTTCTACTGTTAGCTTTAGCGCTGTTACTCTACCCTTTTCAATTTCGAATGAAATTGGCTTTTCTAGTGGTTTGTATCCTGCCGGTGTTTCTACTTCTACTAACTCATACTTTCCAATAGGTAAATCTGAAACGTTTGCTTTTCCTTCTTTATCCGTCGTTACTTTTGCAACTACTTTTCCTTTTGAATCACGTACTTCAAATACAACATTTTCTAATGGAGCTTTACTATCTTTATCTATTTTTGTTATCTCTACATTCCCTGTATCCACCATTTCATTTTCTACTTTCAATGATAGGACCTCGGTCATGCCTTTTTTGATTTCAAATGATACTGGTTTTTCTAACTTTTTATAACCAGGTAAACTTTCTACCTCTACTAATTCATACTTTCCTACAGGTAAATCTGAAACATTTGCTTTTCCTTCTTTATCTGTCGTTACTTTCGTAACTTCCTTACCCTTTTCATCTTGTACGATGAATGTTACTCCCGCTAACGGTGCTTTATTATCTTTATCTATCTTTGTTATCTCTATATTTCCCGTATCTACCATTTCATTTTCTATTTTTAATGATAAGATCTCGGTCATACCTTTTGTAAGTTCAAACGATACTGGCTCTGTTAATTTCTTATAGCCTGGTAAACTTTCTTTCTCTACTAATTTGTACTTTCCTACTGATAGATCTGAGATTTTTGCTTTACCATCTTTATCTGTTTTTACTTCCTTTACTACTGTTCCAGCTTCATCTTGCACTTCAAAGACTACGCCTTTTAATGCTTTTTTGCTGTCTTTATCTATTTTTGTAATTTCTACTGAACCTTTATCTAACTGTTCATTTTCTACTTTCAACGATAGGACTGTTGTCATACCTTTTGTAATTTCGAATGATACTGAATCTGTTAGCTTTTTGTAGCCTGGTAAACTTTTCGTCTCTACTAATTTGTACTTCCCTACTGATAAGTCAGAGATTTTTGCTTTACCATCTTTATCTGTTTTTACTTCTGTTACTACTTTGCCTTGCTCATCTTGCACTTCGAAGACTACGCCTTCTAGTACTTTTTGGCTATCTTTATCTATTTTTGTAATTTCTACTGAGCCTTTGTCTAACTGCTCATTTTCTACTTTTATTGCTAAAGCTTTTGTCATACCTTTTTTTATTTCAAATGGTACTGGTTCTGTTAGCTTTTTATAACCTGGTAAGCTTTTTGTCTCTACTAATTTGTACTTTCCTACTGATAGATCTGAAACGTTTGCTTTTCCATCTTTATCTGTTACTACTTTTCTTACTACTTCATCTTTCTCATCTTGGACTTCAAATTCGACACCCGCTAATACTGCTCCGTTTTCTTTGTCCACTTTTGTAATTTCTATATTACCTTTGTCTACCATTGCATTTTCCACTTGTATTGGGAATATGCCGTCCCCTGTTACATTTACTTCGAACTCTGCTTCTTTTAATTGGTAGCCTTCAGGCGCTTTCGTTTCTTTTAAAATATATTTCCCTGGTGCTAACGGTTTAGAGATTGCCTTACCATCTTTATCTGTAACAATATGTTCGACTACTACACCGTCTTTTACTATATCAAACTCTGCATTTGCTAATGGTTTTTCACCATTTTCCGAATCAATTTTCTTTACTTCAATTTGACCCTTTTGCATAGTATTTTTAATTTCAATTGTTTTTGTTTCTCCAGCTTGAAGTGTAACCTCTACTGGTTCTTTTAATTTTTGATATCCTTCTGGTGCTACTGTTTCATAAACTTTATACGTTCCAGGAGCTAAAGTTTGAGGTACTGAAAAACCTTTTTCGTCCGTTTTCAGTTTTGCAACAACTTCATTTGCACTATTTCGAACTTCAAATTCGGCACCTTTTAACCCTTTGTTCAGATCCTCAGAATCTATTTTATGAATCGATACTGTACCGTCTTTTGGAGCTTCAGGCGGCGTAATAGTTACTTCTTTTGAAGTTAATGTTTTATCATCAAAATGTAATTCCGCTTTATTAGGAATCTTCTTATCTACGTAAGAAGATAAGTCTGCATTATTTTTAATTTTCGCCTTGATACTAAGATTGATTCTCTGGTCTTCATATGACTTATAGTCAAAATTCTCACCAAACGTAAATGTTACTTCACTTCTTTGCTTATCTATCTTTAACGTCCCTTTAGAAGTAATATCTTGGCCATTTTGATCATATACTTTTGCCTCTAATACTTCTAAAACATCTTCTAAATCATCACGAATTACCATTGATGTGTATTTAGGAGGATCGTTCGGTATATGTGTACCAACTTGGTATTGAATCACTTGATCCATTTGTGTTAGCTGCTCATTCTCTACAAGCTTGCCATTCTCATCAACTATATTTTTTTCAATACTAGGTGGATTATCGTCACCTGAACCGGTTCCCCCTCCACCACTTACGAATACTTGTCCTACTTTTTCTTCAGTTTTAATATTTTTACCTTCTAATTTCACAGTATTTTTATGAGGCTTTGCAGAAGGATTAGTAATCTTTGTTTTATATCTTAAAATATAACCTTTTGAACTGTCTGGAAACTCAATTGTAAATCCAGCCTTTGTTGCATTAATTTTAATGTTAGATAAATCTGCTGGCTTAATATTTGTTGGTGCATAACCATCTTCAAATACAGCCTCTTCTAATATTACGCTGTCTGTAATTAACTCATGCCCAGGTCCTAATGTATCTGTTAATTTAAGATCTTGCATTTCTGTTCCAGTTGCATTTACATATACAAGCCAATCAGCAATCGAAGAATCTTCTTGATTATAAGAACCCCATTTCAATAGATTATCTGTATTGGGCTGTGGCTTCGGTCTCTCTGTCGTATTACTTACATTTACTTCTTTATTGACGATTTGACCATCAACGTTAAATTCTAATGGAATTTCTTTAACACCATCATATGCTTCTAGACCAAAGTAGAATTCTACGAATAAAGAACCTTTAATGTTATTCTTTCCTTCTACGTAATCTCCCATAGTACACGTTAATAGACCATTTTTCATCTCACATGTACCAACTGTTTTTCCTTCAGCATCTTTTAAAGGAAAACTCATATTCATAAGGTCTTTTCGAAACTCTTTTGGCATATCAATTGTGAATTGATCTCCACTTTTTATTTTTTCTTTAGCTGACCACTTCACTTCTACTTTCATACCATCTGAGGCTTGATACGGTTCAGATGTCGTGCCATCAGTACGGGAAATATTAATTTCGTCCACTGGACTTTTCATCACAGCAGCTTGAATAACTGGAGCCCACACATTCAGCACTGAAAATAATACTAGAAAAACTAATGAAACCATTGAAATATGTCTTTTAGTACTTTTCATTTGCATAGTTCCCTCCTATTTTTTATATTTATATAACAAAAAAAGACCGTCCGGTTGCATCAAAAATGTGCAACCAGACGATCTTAGTAACCAATATGTATTACCGTAGACTCTAAGCTTTGCGGCCTATCCTTTCGAATAGTGTGCTAAAAATATCTTTTATTCTTTTTTTGTTTCATTTTCCTCTTAAACCAAATATTACTATACCGTCTGGACGGTTATAATTCAATACTCTATAAAATTGTTCTATTTTTCTAATAAAAAAAATAATTCACCACTACATTAAAGAAGCAACGGTGAATTATTTTCACATTATATAGTTCGTATATTCTATTTATATGAATTTCTAATAAGAGCTTGAATCACTTTTTCTCTTAACTCGAGGCTTAGTCTTCCAACCCCTAAATATTCCGAATACCATAATCCATCTGCTGCTAATCTAATAATTGTTGCACAAACTGCATCTATCTCATCGTTTTCTATATTCTTTTGCAGTTGCTGAAATGATTGTTGTAATGGCTCAAGTAATTCAGGTTTTAACATGAATGCTGCCATCATACTACTAGATAACTCTTCTGTTCTTCTCTCATTATTTAATCTTTCCTCTACAAAAGAGCGAACCCATCTCCCTTTCCTCTCTGAGTCTTCCGCTACTTTATTGTAAATGGCCCCTTCATAATCCTCTACCCCTCTGACTATCATACCTTCTATTAAAGCTTCTTTATTTGAAAAGTGATACAATAATCCCCCTTTACTTACACCCGCCTCTTTTGCCACTGCTTCTAAGGTTAATTTAGCAACCCCTTTACATTGCACAATTTGAGAAGCGGCCGCCAAAATCTTTTGCCGCGTTATGCTTATACTCATTCCTTTTTAAAACCCCATTTCTACTAAATTTATATAAATACGAATCTTATTTTTAATATTGTTGATTACTACTAAGTATTTTCTTTATACAACAAAAGCTTCATTACCTTTGAATTTTTAGTTACTTATTCTATTAAAAATTTCCATATCATTCAATATGATAACATTAAACACACAAAGCTGACTATACATCTATACTTTTGTATTTATTGAAAATATATCCATTAATAAAATTTACCAATTTAGTCCTTCTTATTACTTTATAAGACGGCAGTAATTCTTTCAGCACTAAATAAAAAATGTTATTACTCCCATTGAATTGAGTAATAACATTTTACTTAACAAATTCGCTGCCAACTAGCATCCTTCACATCTTCACTAGTCGGTTTTCTAACTAATCCAACAAAACATTCCTCGCAAGCACCAAATGCAATAAAATTTTTCTGTGCTTGTCTTAACGAGACTTCATTTGCACCGCCTTCAAAGTCAGGATCGTTAAACTGTACCTCATCATCTTCCCAGTAACATATATTACAAATTTCATATGTACCTGGTGGTTCTTCTTCTATTGTTCTATACCCGCAGCACGGACATGTATATTTCATTCTGTTACTCCATTATTCATTTCTTTTTTCTCCCATATATTCCGGCCCATAAAGAATGTAACAGCGCAAATCATAGTTATTACCATGAAAGTAGTATTAGAATCCTCATATGTAGTTGGAATTCCAACCGTTACAGAAACAATACTAAAAGCTAAAAGTAAATATAATAATAAAGATAGAATATAGCTTAGTCTAAATCGTAAAATGATACCTCTAAACAATAGCTCACCAAGTAGACAGCCACCTAAAATAATAGGTACTCCGAAATACAATGTAAGGACTCCCATTTGCGCAGTAGATTGAATTATCTTTCCAATTATGTTCGGCGAAACCAGCTCACTATTGTTTCCCATCCTATCATATAAATCAAGTGCTGTTGCTGAAATAAAGAAACTTAATATAGAAAATGAATACGGTATTAAAAATTTGCTCACTCTCATTCACCTCGCTTGTTTCTTTACATATATTATTCATTATTTTCGCATAAAAAAATAGCCCGTCTTCCGCGAAAGGCGAGCCGTTCCACTTAATTCTCACTTAACTTCTTCTTATACCAATCCTGCATTCTCTCCGCATCTTCTACTCTCGTATGCTCTATTTTATAACTAGATGATGCACTAGAAAACTTATACGTACATAAATCCGCTCGGCGCTGGAAATATGATTGTGTCTTCTCCATTGATTGGACATGTCTTCTTCTAATAAGTCCTGTATATTTTCCGACGCTACGATAGACAAGTGTAATTTGTTCTCCGTTAACACTGTAACCATTTGTTTTAAATGTTGCGTATCCAAGTGTAAAGATAAGGATTGCGAGCGGAATTAATGCCCACATGATGAAGTGCTTTTCAGAGTATATACTTATTCCAAGAAGCGGGATTGCTAGCATTGCGAAGAAAATGAAACTATCAATGAGATAGCGGCGTAATGCTGCTTTTGGTAATGCAATAATGTTTGCATTCAGTTCGTATGGTAATTGTAAATGGGCGAGTAACTGTTGTACTCGATCTTTTCGAATGATTGGGTGCAGTGTAACCTTTTCTTTTTCGTCACCCATTCCTTTACTTTGAATGACTTCTACTTGCACAGCACAATAACCGAATGGTTGGCGTAAAATACTTTCTTTTATCGTAATACCTTGAATACGATGCAATTTTAGTACGAGCTCTTTTTTCTCAAGTAATCCTTGCGAAATGCGAACTTCGTCATTTCTTCGATTCACTGTGAAATCGCCATGTTTTAACGCGTAACCGATTGTAGATATAATCCAAGAAAGAACGAGTAACATGGCTACCATGAAAATCCAGCCATATATATCATGTTCCATTACATACGACTTTACGCTATTCTCTATCCATTTCGGAATGTACTCATCTACTTGGTGATACACAAAAAAGATTAATGAGAATAATAATCCAAATTGACCAGATGTAACAGAGGCTATTAAAATCTCTTTCCACGTTAATTTGTATTCTCTCGCTTGTTTTTCCTCTGTAATGATTTCTTTTACTTCTACTTCTTCTGATGTTTTTTCTACTTTCAATTCTGAAGCCGGCTCATTTAACATTGCGATAAGCTCTGTCGCTTCTTCTACCGTAATTCCAGCTAAGCTAACTTCTGCTTCATCGCCCCCGCCAGCTGTTTCAATCTGAATTTTTTTCAAACCGAGCATTTGATATAGTACGTTAGAACTTGTATTAATCGTTTGAACACGTTCTTTATTTAAGTAGCTCTCCTTTTTCACAAAGAGACCTTGTTTCACATGTAATACGTTATTTTCAACCCAGTATGTTGTGTAATACCATTTTTCAAACGCTGAAAAAACGGTGAGTAAACCAAATGCAGCGGGAATTAAATACCAAAACGGGAACTTTCCGTTTAAGCTAAACATGAAAATAATGAGTGGTATAAAGTCTGTTATTTTCAACTCTAATAACATCGTGATTGGATGCTGCCTTTTATACATCCTCATCACTCACTTTCGCTAATTCTGCTATTTTCGTTTTCAACATTTCAGCTTCATACATCGTTAAACCTGGGATGCTATGAGAAGTTGCTGCTGTTGAAATGTGTAATTCTGCTAAGCCATATTTTCTCATAATTGGTCCTTGTTCAATCGTTACGTGCTGTACACGAATCATCGGCACTAATACACGCTTAACAACGAAAAGGCCATGCTGAATTTCAAGTTCTTCTTCATTTAGTTGGTAGCTGTAATAACGTTGACGTAGTTTCGGGAATAAGAAGTACGAAAATGGTGCGAACACAACTGTCAGCCCAATCATTACATACAAAATCCACGCCCACCAATCAAACTTTATCATGAGGAAAAGGTAAGCTAAAATGACGAGTATACCGATCCCTTCTTCAATTACAGCACGAACTTTCCACACCTTGACCATGTCAGGGTGAATTTCATTTTTCAATGGATCCATGTAACCACTCCAAATCTAGTAATCTAATATATGAATACTCTTAATCTATATTTTACGTAACTTTACAGAAAATTGGAATTTAATCTTCTTTCTTCTCAGGAATAAAATATCCGAACCAAAGTAGCCAAATGAAACCGATTAACTTCATCCAATTTCCATCCGCTTGAAAAGCTTCAATCATACCTGGTATTTTATAAACCCCAATAAATCCAAGAAAACCGAGCCACCAGTTTTTTTGCATTTTCATTTTTACTCCTCCTTCATTACGTTTTTCACATTTCGAATCCAAATTTCTTTATACTTTAACTGGAATCCCATGAGCATATAGTTGCTCATATTATCGATCACGAGTGCTAGCGTATGAGCATTTTCTTCCGTTTCATGTTGTGACACAACGCCCAGTCTCGCGCCTTTCTTCAATAAATCGTGGAAACCATGTAAGAAATCCTCTTGTATTTCAAATAAACGTTTCTGGTACTTTTCATTTCGCGATGCAGTTACGATAAATTCATTGATAACGCGTAGTATTCCTTCTTGCCCTTCATACTCAGAGAGCATATGTAAACCATCTGCGATTAGCTTTTCTGCAAAGTTTTCTTTCGTATACCGCTCTTCATTAAAGTACTTTGTAAAATGATAATCAGAAAAAATCTCTTCAAATAAAAAATCAACTAACGCTTCTTTAGAAGAAAAATGATAGTAAATAGCCGGTTTTGAAATACCTACCTCTTTCGCAATCATGGAAAGACTCATCTTCTCAATGCCGTGTTCTGCCATAAGTTTAAATGATGCCTCTACAATGTTCTGCGATGTTTGTAAATTCTTCGTCATACTGTACCTCACTTATTTTTACTTACCGGTCGGTAAGTAAATTATAAAACAAAACGAAATGATTTTCAATTTAGTTAGCACTACAGAAGGTATTTATTGGAAAATACAGAAAGTTATAAAATAAAAGCAACATATAACAATAAGGAGGATATCATATGGGACTTGGTGGTAATGGCGGTAGTGGTGGTAATGGCGGCGGTGAAGCGGGACAAGCTGGTAAGAGCGGATTTTCATTAATCATTGTACTTTTTATCGTATTGATTATAGTTGGAATTAGCTATATCGGACTTAGCTTCTAAGAAAAGGCGTCCTACATTACATATGTAGGACGCCTTGTTTTTAATCCCTATTCAGCAATCGCATACGATAGCAATTCATCGTCACTTCTCCAAGCCTTTGCAGTAATTGATAGTTCGCATATGCGCCGACTGGGGCACCGATTACTGGGACGAGCTGAAGCATTTTCGCTAAATCAATATAGTCTCGGTACTCTGTTTGGAACTTTTCCCAGTCCATATGATTTTCTTTTTCTGTATCCCACGTTTCGATTGCTTTCCATATTTCTTTTCTGTGATCGTCACTTGAAAAGGCAAGTTGGAAAACGTGAAGGATAAAAAGACGCTCTTCTTGTTTACTCGTATCAAATCCGTACAATGTCGCTGCATCGAATAAAAATTTAATTTTAATTGTAAGTAAAAGCGGAAAGTCAGCAAGACCGAGGAGAATACCACCAGCTCCAGTCCCTGCTCCTTCTGCCGCTGCTATTTTTTTGTACTCATCCATTTTTTTACGAACTTCATCGTCACGTCTTTGCAGTGACCATGTCGTCTCTTTTAGCTTCGGCTTTATAAAGTTTGACCCGGCGCTAATCGTTTGCACCATCATACGAATCGTCTCTGTTAGTACCTTTTGTACTTTCGCCGGAATGAGCTGTTGCACCTTCGTCTGCACTTTTTTGGAGAACCGTGTCATCATAGAAGAATCTTTCATGAATGTAGCTTTCCACTGCTCCAATTCTTTTATAACCTTCTCTTCGTATGTAATCATAGGTTCATTCCTTTCAATTTAAACGCTCAATGCGCTTCGCCCCGTATTGGTAAACGAAACCGATACTAAATAATATGCTTACGATAAGTAAAATTCCTGTCATCATGAAATCTTTCGTTGCTAGTGCAAATATAATTGTAAATATAACGCTACCTGTAATAAGAATTGCATTTAATAAAGTAAGAAAATCTTTCTTCTTCTCTTCTCCGCCTACTGGGTACAAATCAAGCCAAATTTTCATGCGGTGATGTTTCCATAAAGTTAATAGCTGATAACCGATTAAGTATAGGAAGATAAGGCTTACGATAAATCGTCCATATAAAAACGGAATGAAGTAAAGAATAACTCCGCCTAGAGCGAGCAGGCGCACATATAATCCAAAATAGTTACCTGATCTTAAAAATGTTCTCGTATATAAGTATAAATATGTACGCTTTTCGCCGATTATCGAAAGAATGAAATCAAGCCATTTTCGGCGAGATACTCTTTCTTTTAATGCTGGTACATCAACGAACATGTTCGCAATGCGGTACAGTAGCATCATCTTCTTGCCTTCTTCGGAAATTAAATACTCCCAGTTTAGTGGCTTTCCTTTGACCATTTGATGAATGATAGCAAGGTATAACACCATGAGAAGGACGATTCCACCAATGAAAAGAACTGAAGTACGTTCTACAAGGAAATATACAAATAAACCGTTTAGGATAAAACGAATAAACCAATCAGCCCTTTGTATATTTTGATCTGTTAAAAATGACTTTTCCCACGCTACAAATAAATTCCACGCTTTTACAATGACAAATGCGAGTACGATCCATATGTAGCCAGCTCCTGTTTGCTTCATTTGTTGGAAGTATAACGGAGCAAGCGCGGCTGCTACGATTGCGATTATGTATAACTGAATCATAAATGTAAAAAGAAATGCCTTTGTGAAGTAAGGTTTTAACTTTTCTTCAACTGGCAGTAAGTAAACGAGATCCGCTTCTTTTAATAATGTTTGAATGGATCCAGCCGTTAACACGAGTCCAATTAATACTGCCATTACGAGCGCAGTTGGAAACGAAGTTGTTAACGTTTGTAACCATTGCTGGTAATAATACGCTCCCGCACCGATGATGAACACGAAAATAAATTTCAAATGATCATTAAATACGTATTTACTATATGTACGAACTTCTTTTAGAAAGTGACGAAATCGTTCTTTCCATAACGCTGTGCTATTCATAATCTTCTTCCTTTGTTAGCGCGATGTAAATATCATCTAACGTTGCACCTGGCATATTAAACTGTGATTGCAGTTCAGATAGCGTTCCCTTCGCTCTTACTTCACCTTGATGCAAAATAATGAACGAATCACAATAACGCTCTGCCGTCGCTAAAATATGTGTGCTCATTAAAATACCGGCACCACTCTTTTTCATTTGGTCCATCATTTGAAGAAGGGATTGAATCGCTAACGGATCTAATCCAACGAAAGGTTCATCTACTATGTAAAGAGATGGCTCCACTAAAAATGCGCTCATAATCATTACTTTTTGTTTCATCCCTTTTGAGAAATGAGATGGAAACCATTTTAAACGATTTTTCATACGAAACTCTTGTAGTAGTTGTCCTACACGTTCTTCATATTGTTTTTCATCCACGCCATACGCCATAGCTGTTAATTTCAAATGCTCTTCTAACGTTAATTCATCATATAATACCGGCGTTTCCGGAATAAATGAAAAGCTAGAACGGTACGCTGTCATATCATCACGAATTGTTTTCCCATTAATTGTGACAGTTCCTTTTTTCGGTTCCATTAAACCGATAATATGTTTAATCGTCGTACTTTTACCAGCTCCATTTAAACCGATTAAGCCGACAAGTTCGCCTTTATTAACAGAGAACGAAACGTCTTTTAATACAGGTCGTTTCGTATATCCTCCTGTAACATTTTCTACACGCAATAACTCGCTCATACGACACCACTTTCTTCATTAGTATTCATTCTATATTCATCTTACCAAAAATTATGCTGTACTACATAGTATCCATGTACTCAAAAAAAATTTTTAAATTTATTAGCATATAATTTCCCGAAAGCGGACATCATAATTATTGAAGAAGGAACACATTGAAAAAGCAACCACCAATTGATGAGTACAACAACATAGTGAAGTCATCATGAAATGGGGTGTCCAAGTTGGACAATGAAATTTACACATAACCAGATCATTTGTTTCATTTTCGAAACGGGGTGTCTCTGAAAGAGCATATACTGTTTTAAAAAATAAACAATTTCATTTAAAAAAAGATTGCAATTCATTTCACTTGAAAATGGGGTGTCTACGGCAGAAACTTTAGCCGATTTACCGTGCATTTCTTAAATAAATGAGGTGTCTGCGAAACGTAAATTACGATAATGCTTTTTCAATCCCTCTTCAGAAAACAGGAAGCTGAGTCAGCTTCCTGTTTTTCGTGTTTGTTCTCTTATGTAATTATGGTAAAATACGGCTAAGGATATTTGAAAGGATGAGATCAATGAATCATACAGCAGACAATTGTATTTTTTGTAAAATCATTGACGGGCAAATCCCTTGCTCAAAAGTATACGAAGATGAACATGTGCTTGCATTTTTAGATATTAGTCAAGTAACAAAAGGACATACTCTTGTTATTCCGAAAGTTCACAAACAAGACATTTTTGCGTTAACGCCAGAAATCGCATCACATATTTTTTCTGTCGTTCCAAAAATCGCAAATGCGATTAAAACAGAGTTTAATCCAGTTGGCTTTAACCTACTTAACAATAACGGTGAAAAAGCTGGACAAACTGTGTTCCACTTCCACCTTCATTTAATTCCACGCTACGGTGAAAAAGATGGTTTCGGTGCTGTTTGGAAATCACACCAAAATGAATACACTATGGAAAATTTACAAAACATCGCAAGTACAATTGCAAATAGTGTGAAATAATGACACTATAAGAAGGCGTAATACATAACAAGCCACTTCCCTGAAGTCATCAAATTCCGCATGGCTTGTTTCTTCACCTAAAATGCTCAGGGATGATTGTTTGTGCATAGCACATATAAGAAAGATATGCATATTTTTTCACATCATGAATACGAACAAAAAATAAGGAGGTCTCCTTTTATGTCAAAAGCTAAATCCTTTATTACAGGTGTTATTTGCGGCGGAGCAGTTGCTGGACTAGCCGTTCTTTTCTCAACTCCTTCTTCTGGTAAAGACATGCGCGGCAAGTTAAAAGAAAAAGGAAATGATATTAAAAAGACTTTAGCTGATATTACAGCTGATACGAAATTATTAAAGCGTCAAATTGTTGAAACTGCTTCAGAAGGTAAAGAAGTGTTTCAAGAACTAAAAGATGACATGCAAGACACGCTTTCTAATTGGAAACAAGATATTTCTCAAAACAAGCGCCATATTGAGAAAGAAATTTTGGACATCCAAAAGTCAATTGAGAAACTGCAAGAAGCTGTTCCAGAAAAAGCGTAAACAAATTCCTGCTTAGTTTTTTGCATATAACAAATATTTTTTATATAAATTGACCTTGACACGGCATATCGTATAGATATGCCGTGTTTTTATGCATTTACAATATATGTTATCAATTAACATGTAAGGACAACGCATGTATTCACGACTCATAAAACGCTTCCATAGTTATGCATGATTTGTATAGAATGTCATTTTGTTAAAAAATTTTCACAATTCTTACAAAAAGACTTTATTAATTTTTATTTTACTGGCATAATAGATAGTAATGAAAAAGAATGTTAAAGTGGGTGAGTAAATGAAAAGTGGAGAAAAAGATTACTCGGTAAAAGAAGCGATGATTTTCAGCCAACGCATTGCTCAATTATCGAAAGCGTTATGGAAATGTGTAGAGAAAGATTGGCAGCAGTGGATTAAACCTTACGATTTAAATATTAATGAACATCATATTTTAACAATCGCTTATCATTTAAAAGGGGCTTCTATTTCTGAGATTGCTAAGTTTGGAGTTATGCACGTATCAACGGCATTTAACTTCTCTAAAAAGCTAGAAGAACGCGGCTATCTTGTATTCTCAAAAAAGGAAGATGATAAACGAAATACGTACATTGAAATTACAGACAAAGGGGAAGAATTACTACTTCGCTTAATGGAAGAGTATGATCCTGAAAATAATTCAGTGTTTAATGGGGCTCTTGCACTTCGTAATTTTTATGGGAAGTTCCCAGAAAATATCGAACTGATTGCAATCCTGCGTAATATTTACGGACAAGACTTTATCGATATTTTTGAGAAATCATTAGAAGATATTGAAGAGAACTTTACAGAATCCGATCAAAAGTTAGTTAAGAAATAATCTATTTATTTTTTCGCAATCATGCTTAAGAATTCATTCATAAGCGGCTTAAATAAACCCTGTTTTGCTAGCGCTTCCGCAGTTTCGTGTACTTCGAGCTGATGTGGAAGCGCTTTTTCAAATTGATCTAACAGCGCATCGAACAAAAGAAGCCCTTCTGCTTTCTCCACTACATATTGCTCGTTCAGTTTTTCACAAAGATTTAGTATACGTTCAATATCTTTTTTACGAGCTTTTTTCTTTATGATCAAAGAATAAAATGGACACTTCTCTTCATCAATCATTTTAAATAGTAGGTCTACATAGTATTCAGCTTGTTCTAATCTTCTAACAACGTCCATTTTCTCCCTCACTTTCTAACACAAAGTCTTCTATTTCTGAATTTTGTAACACGAACAAAATATCGTGTGATACAATATATGTATATGTATTTTAGCCAAAAGGAGGTCTCGCCTCATGACACTTATAACAGTTGTTTTTGTCGCATTTGCACTTCTTGTTATATTTTACACGAATTTCATGACACATACACTGTGTGAACGAAAACAAATAGCTGCGAGCCGCCAGCCCGGTGTCTTTCGGGTTATTAATGTATGTATAACAATTTTATTAATTTCTAGTTATATAGAAATTATATTTCATGGAAAGTGAGGAAGGAAAGCCCCTTCCTCACTTTTTTCCTCTATAAGCAAATTATACCTACAATAACCAATAAAATAAACAGTACAAGTAATAAAATAAGTTGAGAATTCATCCCCATCCCCTCCTCTATTCTGTATATGCGGCATACGCCCAATATGGCACACTTTCAAAATCTGACACGTGCTGGTTAATTTTTCTTTATCAATATGAAAACGGTTCGAAATATGATATATTAAATTTTGTACATATTGCTTATACTATAGAACAAAACATTCATCAAAACTTTATCCTCAGCCTCGGTAAGCCCTGTTAAGCGCGCTTTACCAATATAAAAAAGCAAAAGTATCAGTGAGACTTAATCGGGCTCCTATGAATCAAAATTCATTGGTGTAGGATAAATTAAAAATACATAATAGTAGGAGTGTTTATCGAATGAAGAAAGCTATGCTTGCCTTAGCCGCAACAAGTGTAATCGCATTATCAGCATGTGGAACATCATCATCAGACAAAATTGTTACATCTAAAGCTGGTGACATTACAAAAGAAGAATTCTACGATCAAATGAAGACACAAGCTGGTAAACAAGTACTAAACAACATGGTTATGGAAAAAGTACTTATTAAAAACTACAAAGTTGAAGACAAAGATGTAGACAAAAAGTTCGATGAAATGAAAAAACAATACGGTGATCAATTCGATACACTATTAAAACAACAAGGTATTAAAGAAGAAACTATAAAAACTGGTGTGCGTGCTCAATTAGCTCAAGAAAAAGCTATCGAGAAAACAATCACTGATAAAGAACTAAAAGAAAACTACAAGCCTGAAATTAAAGCAAGCCACATTCTTGTAAAAGATGAAGCTACTGCGAAAAAGGTAAAAGAAGAACTTGGACAAGGTAAATCTTTCGAAGAGTTAGCGAAACAATACTCTGAAGATACTGGTTCAAAAGAAAAAGGCGGAGACCTTGGCTACTTTACTGCTGGTAAAATGGTTAAAGAATTCGAAGATGCTGCTTACAAGCTGAAAAAAGATGAAGTAAGCGAACCTGTGAAATCACAATTCGGTTACCACATCATTAAAGTAACAGACATTAAAGAACAAAAACCATTTGATGAAGTAAAAGGCGACATCAAAAAAGATCTAGTTCAGAAGAAAGCACAAGATGCTGCATTCATGAATGATCTTATGATGAAAGAAATCAAAAAAGCTGACGTAAAAGTTGACGATAAAGATTTAAAAGATCTTTTCGAAGAGAAAAAAGCTGACGATAAAAAAGAAGAAAAGAAATAATGAAGTAAAAAGCTTGGGCTTCGGCCCGAGCTTTTTTTATCTCCTCTTCTCCCAGTAGTTAATCTAGATTCGGTAAATGAAATTATATCGGCGATTTTTCAAATATATCGACCGCAACTCCAATTATATCGGCGATTTTCAAAATATATCAGCGCAACTCCAATTATATCAGCGATTTTCGAAATATATCGACTTACCGACAAAAAACGACAACAAGCGTGACTCCCTCTTCAAACACAAAAAAACCTTGATCCACGCCACGTAGAACCAAGGTTTATCTTATTATCATTGATTAAATGAAAAAACTATGTTAAATTAGAACAGAAACACGTTTTACAAAACAAAAGGAACGTATTTATCCGTATCTTAATTGTACACCAAAACACATCTTCAGTCAACCTCTATTTTTCACTTTTAAAGGAGTGCTTACCGTATGAACAAAAAACTTGATCTAGAGCAAAAAAGATTGGATACCGTAATTGAAACAATTACGGAGCAAATTGATAAACTGGAAAACGAAACTGGCAGACGCCGAGCAGAAGTAATCAATATTCGTAAACACTTTTGGGATGATGTGAAAGTGAATACTGATACTTTCGATGATTATCTTGAAACAGTTATCAACTTAAGACAACAAGCTCAGTCACTAGCTGTCACACAAATTACCCATAAGCACACCTTTAATCGACTTGCCGCATTAAGACGCATGCATAAAGCACCTTATTTCGGACGAATTGATTTCAAAGAAGAAGGAGAATCTGCCGCGGATCAAATTTATATCGGCGTCGCTACACTTACTGATGCAAGCGGAGAAAACTTCCTTATATATGACTGGCGCGCACCTATTTCGAGTGTGTACTACGATTATCCACCAGGACCGGCTGAATACAGTACACCAGGCGGCGTAATCCACGGTAATGTGGAGAAAAAATTACAATACATTATTCAAAATGGCGAGATTGATTCTATGTTCGATACGAGCCTTACAATTGGTGATGAAATCTTGCAGCAAGCGCTCGGAAAAGGGACGAATAAACATATGCAGAGCATCGTTGCTACAATTCAGCGCGAGCAAAATGAAATTATTCGTCACGATGAAGGCCGACTCCTTATCGTGCAAGGAGCTGCTGGTAGTGGTAAAACGTCAGCTGCCCTGCAACGAATCGCCTACTTACTATATAAATATCGCGAATGGTTAAAAGCAGATCAAATTATTCTCTTCTCCCCTAACTCTATGTTCAACAGCTACGTTTCTAACGTACTACCTGAACTCGGCGAAGAAAATATGCAGCAAGTGACTTTCCAAGAATATTTAAACCATAGACTAAGTAAGTCATTTGACGTTGAAGATCCTTATGAACAATTGGAATATATGTTAACTGAAACGAATAGCCCTACCTATAAAACGAGAAATGCGAGCATCCGATTTAAAGCATCCACTCAATTTTTCGAGATGATTAGAGCGTACAGACAATCTCTTGAATCTTCAGGCATGCTATTTAGAGGAATGAAATTTAGAGGGAAACTAATCGCCTCAGCTAAAGAAATTACAGAGCAATTTTACAATACAGACTCCTCCCTCCGTTTCAATAATAGAATTGAAAAGTTAACGGATTGGCTAAATAAGCAAATAGATGCACTTGAAAAAGCAGAACTGAAAAAGCCTTGGGTAGAAGAAGAAATTGAACTACTTAGTAAAGATGAATATCAAAAGGCTTATAAATACTTGCAGAAAAAAGGCGAGTTTGACGATAACTCCTTTAATGATTTTGAGAAAGAAACAAGAGTACTTGGACGTATGATTGTCCGTAAAAAAATGAAGCCACTTCGTAAAGGCGTTCAAACATTGCGTTTCATCAATTTTACAGGCATATATAAACAACTTTTCACAGATGCATCATGGGTTACTGGGGAAAAACCGAAAGAATGGGATGACATTTGCTCATTAACAGTAAACATGCTTGATGAAGGAAAGCTATATTACGAGGATGCGACTCCATTTTTACTTTTAAAAGAATTAATTGAAGGCTTCCAAACGAACAGATCGATTAAACACGTACTCGTAGATGAAGCGCAAGATTACTCTCCGTTCCAGTTCGAGTTTTTAAAACGTCTCTTCCCTGCTGCAAGAATGACGGTACTCGGAGACTTTAACCAAGCGATATTTGCCCATGCGAGTGAAACGGTGAATTTCGATACACTTACGAATTTATACGGGCCAGACGAAACAAACGGCATTAACTTAACTCGTAGCTATCGCTCAACAAAACCGATTATTGAATTTACACGTGCTCTCGTACCGGAAGGGAAGAACATTCACGCCTTTGAACGTGACGGCGCGAAACCTACAGTGACGAAAGTAGCTAATCACAACGAACTACACGAACATATTACTGCTAAAGTTGCTGCACTACAAACAGAGCAGCACAATACGATCGCAATCATCTGTAAATCCGCAGCTGAAAGCGCCGCTGCCTATGAGGAACTTAGTAGCATTGAAGATATTAAACTTGTGAAGAGCACCTCTGCTGAATACGAACAAGGCGTTGTTATTATCCCTGCTTATTTAGCGAAAGGCATTGAATTTGATGCCGTTATTATTTACGATGCTTCTAAAGATGTGTACAGCGATGAGAGCGTTCGTAGATTGTTCTACACTGCTTGTACGCGAGCGATGCATGAATTGCACCTTTATAGCGTTGACGAGGTTAGTCCTTTTGTGCTTGGGGCTGATTCGGATAGTTTTGAACTTATTACAACACCTTGATAACAATCAAGGTGTTTTCTTTTTTATGCAGGACTTACACCTTTAAAGTAGAATATATCAGTTTAGAAAAAAATTAAGGAGCGAAAAGATGAACCACTATTTTATTGCTATTTATGACGGTGAGTTTCCTACCGAAAAATTACATACCATTTTACAATCTAAGCACACTTTTACTGACCTAAACGTCCGCACCATTTCAATCTCCTCACCAAGACCTTTCACATTATTAGTTGGCGAAGAACATCGTGCACTCACAACTGGACTTACAGACAAATACCACTCATTAACGAAAGAGTTGCAAACACTTGAGCAGCAAAAAAAGTACTACTATGTATACGATTATAAAATTAGAAAGACCATCGAGAATCCTATCCAAAAATGCTTTCCATTCGCACAAATCAATATAAGTGTTACGAAATTCCATCAGATGATTCAAAAAGCAAAAGACTTAAAACGACCTGTTTTTGCAGGTTATAACATCGTCTCTCATGATGCAGACATACTTACGATTGATGTACTTCTTTCTTCACCTTTGCTAGATCCTAACACTTCCGAAAAAGATGCGGAAGAATACTCTTATTTACAGCAACTAACTGAATCAATCTCTCGTTCTGAATTATGTATTTCTGTTAAAGAGAGTGCACTTATTTAAACACGAAAAGAGGGTTATTTATCATAACCCTCTACATACTATCTATTTATGTTTTTGAAACAAAACGTACTAAGTGTGCTAGTGTAAAAAATACAGATTGCGATGTCCATACCGTTTTTTTATGAATATTTATTTACTTCTTGTCCCCTGACACTAATGTTCTGCTTAAAAACAGGAATTTTCATCCATATATCTTGTTCCCTATTTTAAAACATAATACAATGAATACGTAACTTAATAAGCTATAACTAGTAGGTGTGGCAGTCATCTCTTCCATTTTGAAAAAAGGGGGAGGTGATAATATAATCGCGATGTTTGTAATTAAATTAGTGTATGGTATCCTAACCGGAGCTGGCGTTGTCATCGGTAGAAGATACGTCGGTCCGTGGCTAATTTCTGTATACAAAAAAGCGAGAACCACCCTGCTTCGTGGAAAAGGTAAGGGCGGTTCTCGGCTAAAACGTTAATGTAATTGTCTTATAACCGCACCTACTACCACCACAATAGCAAGTTAGGTTACACAAGGCAGAAGTTTCTCAGGCTTCTGTCTTTTTTATTTTATGCAAAATTCACACTAAATACTCTATCATCATTGTAACACATTTTATTTATTTTTAGTCAAGAGAAAAAACCACCTAAAGGCTCCCCTTCAGGTGGTTCTCTATTTTATGCTAACGCAGCTGCCTGTTCTTGTTGATCTACAGGAATTACAGCGTCTGTTAATGCTTTTTCTAGTTCAGCTGTATATTTCATTTGTTCTTCTTTGCTCCAGCCTAGTTTCGCAGCCATGTAGTTGATTACTGCTTCTTTCCACTCGTATACCCAGTGGATGTTGAAGAATACAGCGCCTCTGCGGCGTACGAAGAAGTCAACTGGTTTTGCTGTCATTTCGTAATCCATTGCGTATACAAGCGGGATTAGAACGTCTAGTGGCATGTTGTATTCTTTCGCTTCGTCTTTATGTTTTTTCGCTAAATCAAATAGTACGTCAACGTTAGAGCCGTAGAATTTCGCGAATTCTTCTGCTTGTGCTGTTGTTAAACCATATTTCGTACCTTCGCCAGCTTTTTTCGCAACGAATGCTGGGAATCCGTGTGAACCATCTACATGTCCACCAGAGATTGGCATATGTTTCGTGTCGCTCTTCGGATATGCGCTATGACCTTCTTTTTGTAGTAAGTTCGTTACGTAGTCTACTACCATTTCAGCCATTTTGCGGTATCCAGTTAATTTACCACCTGCGATTGTAATTAAACCAGATTCAGAAGTCCAAATTTCGTCTTTACGAGAAATTTCAGATGCACTCTTACCTTCTTCGTAAATTAACGGACGTACACCAGCCCAGCTTGATTCGATGTCTTTCTCTGTAATTTTCACGCTTGGGAACATGTAGTTAATCGCATTAATGATGTATGTGCGATCTTCTGTTGTCATTTGTGGTACAGCTGCGTCTTTATCGTAGAACGTATCTGTTGTACCTACATAAGTTTTTCCGCCGCGAGGAATCGCGAACACCATACGTTTATCTGGTGTATCGAAGTAAATCGCTTGACCTAATGGGAAACGTTTTTGATCAATTACTAAGTGAACACCTTTTGATAACTGAAGTACTTTTCCTTTTTTCGAGTTATCTTTTTCACGAAGTGTATCTACCCAAGGGCCAGCTGCGTTTACAATTTTCTTACCGTAAACTTCGTATACTTCACCGTCTAGTAAATCGATTACACGTACACCGCATACTTTTCCATCTTTATATAAGAAACTGTCTACTTTTGCGTAGTTAACAGCTTTTGCGCCGTGCTCAATTGCTTCTTTCATTACTTCAATTGTAAGACGCGCATCATCTGTACGATATTCTACGTAGTAACCGCCGCCTTTTAATCCTTCTTTTTTTACAAGAGGCTCTTTGTTTAATGTTTCTTCACGGTTAAACATCTTTCTGCGCTCGCTTCGTTTTACACCTGCTAAGAAGTCGTATACACGAAGACCAATTGATGTACTAAATGATCCGAACGTACCACCTGTATGGAACGGAAGTAACATCCACTCTGGTGTTGTTACATGGGGACCGTTCTCATATACGATCGCACGCTCTTTCCCCACCTCTGCTACCATTTTCACTTCAAGTTGTTTTAAATAACGTAGACCACCGTGTACAAGCTTCGTTGAACGACTTGATGTACCTGCTGCAAAGTCCTGCATTTCAAACACAATTGTTGATAACCCGCGTGTTGCTCCATCTAATGCAATACCAGAACCAGTAATACCTCCACCAATTACGATCACATCTAACTCTTGTTTATTTACTCCGTTTAATACGTCTTTACGTTGTTTACTTGAAAATTTCATGGTAATTCCTCCCTTTGATAACGAAAAAAGAGACCACAAACTCCGCTATAGATTTCGCCTCTATAGCGCGTTGTGGTCTCTCCAAATCTCCTACCGAATTATTAACTTGTCACCATTATAACACTGTTTATGATTATTTGAAAGCTTTTGTTGCTTCAATTGCTTTTTTCCATCCAGCATATAGCTCTTCGCTTGTTTTCGCTTCCATCGTTGGTTCAAAGCGTTTGTCCATATGCCACTGTTCTTTAATTTCATCTTGGTTTTTCCAATATCCAACCGCAAGACCAGCTAAGTATGCTGCACCTAGAGCCGTTGTTTCGTTGATTACTGGACGCTCTACAGGAACATCTAAAATATCACTTTGGAACTTCATTAAGAAGTTATTTTTAACTGCTCCGCCATCAACGCGTAATGTTTTCAGCTCAATACCTGAATCTGCTTCCATTGCGCATAATACGTCTTTCGTTTGGTAAGCTAAAGATTCTAGCGTTGCACGAATGAAATGCTCTTTCGTCGTACCGCGCGTTACACCAAACATAGCGCCGCGTACTTCACTATCCCAATAAGGTGTTCCTAGTCCAACGAATGCTGGTACAACGTATACACCGTCAGTTGATTCAACGCGACTCGCATACACTTCACTCTCACTTGCATCTTTAAACATGCGCATTCCGTCACGTAACCATTGAATTGCAGAACCCGCTACGAAAATACTTCCTTCTAATGCGTAGTTTACTTTACCATCTATTCCCCATGCAATTGTTGTTAATAGACCGTGCTCAGAAGCTACTGCTTTTTCACCAGTGTTCATTAACATGAAACAACCAGTTCCGTAAGTATTTTTCGCCATACCTTCACCGAAACAAGCTTGTCCAAATAATGCTGCTTGTTGGTCACCAGCTACACCTGCAATCGGTACATTTTGGCCGAAGAAGTGATAATCAATTGTTTCTCCGTAAATTTCAGATGATGGACGCACTTCTGGAAGCATGCTCTTTGGTACTGTTAACATTTCTAGAAGCTCATCATCCCACTGTAAGTCGTGAATGTTAAACATTAACGTACGTGATGCGTTTGAGTAATCTGTTACGTGTGCTTTACCACCAGATAGTTTCCATACAAGCCACGAATCAATTGTTCCGAATAATAGATCGCCGTTTTCTGCTTTCTCTCTTGCACCTTCAACGTTATCTAAAATCCATTTTACTTTCGTACCAGAGAAGTATGCATCAATTAAAAGACCTGTTTTTTCGCGAACCATTTCGCTATAACCTTTTTCTTTTAACTCATCACAAATTTCAGCTGTTTGGCGAGATTGCCATACGATTGCGTTGTAAATTGGTTTACTAGTTGTTTTATCCCAGACAACCGTTGTTTCACGTTGGTTCGTAATACCGATACCAGCGATTTGTTCTGGTTTTACATCTGCTTCGCTTAAGCAAGTTGCGATAACTGCTAAAATAGATCCCCAAATTTCTTGTGCATTATGCTCTACCCAGCCCGGCTTTGGAAAATGTTGTGTAAACTCTTTTTGAGCTGAATGAACAATTTCACCTTTTTTATTGAAAAGAATTGCGCGTGAGCTTGTTGTTCCTTGGTCTAATGAAAGAATATATTTTTTCATATCGGTTTCCCCCTTATGCTACTTTTCTACTATTTGTATTGCTTCCGCTTTTTTTACTTGTCATATAAGAGATTGCTAGTACAATCACAGTTGCGATAATCACATAAATAAGTGCTGAATTTTGTTTTCCTTCAAATACAACTTGATGGAATAAACCTGCAAGTGATCCACCTAAAATTGGACCAACTACTGGAATCCATGCATACTTCCAGTTTGAACCGCCTTTTCCTGCAATCGGAAGGAAGAAGTGTGCGATACGCGGACCTAAATCACGCGCTGGGTTAATTGCGTATCCTGTTGTCCCACCTAATGATAAACCAATACTTACAATTAAGAAACCTACGATAAATGGATTTAATCCATCTGCAAATTTATTTGCACCAATTGCTAATATACCAAATACTAAAACGAATGTTCCAATCATTTCACTTAAAAGGTTTGCAAATGTGTTCGGAATTGCTGGACCTGTTGCAAATACACCTAACTTTGTTCCTGGATCTTCTGTTTCTTTCCAGTGTGGTAAGTAATGTAAATATACGATAACTGCCCCGATAATTGCCCCAATCATTTGTGCTACGATATAACCTGGTACGTCACTCCATGGGAACGCTCCCTTAAATGCTAATCCTATCGTTAAAGCTGGATTCAAATGTGCCCCACTAATTGATCCAACCGCATACGCTGCAACCGCTACTGCTAAGCCCCAGCCCATTGTAATAACAATCCAACCTGAATCTTTCGCAAACGATTTCTTTAAACTTACACCAGCACAAACGCCGCCACCAAGTACGATTAACAACGCAGTCCCTATTAACTCTCCTAAAAATGCTGACATAGTATCCCTCCACAATCAATTTAAACGCTTTCAAATGTGATAGAGGTAAAATGAATGGCCATTCGTTTTTGTCAAAAGAAAAAGACCCACAGCTTGCACGCTTCTATATAAATTTATATAGAAACAATGAAATGTGGATCTCTACTTTTCTCCGTCACGTTTATTAACTTGTCTATAATGTTAACCGTAAATGAAAGCGGTGTCAACGAAAAAATTCACATTTTCGTCACTTTTTTTGGTAATGTTTCCATAGTTCACGTTTTGATGTCGTAATTGCTGTCGCACCAGCGTTTAATGCTCTTTCCACATCTTCTACAGTACGAATAAAACCACCTGCTAAAATCGGTACACCAGTACGCTCTTTCACTTCAGCGATAACGTCCGTTAATGCTCCAGGAAGTACCTCAATATAATCCGGTTTCGTCTTATCTAAAAGATTGCAGCTCTTCTCCATCGCACTCGAATCGATTAAAAAGATGCGTTGTATTGCCACAACACCTTTTTGCTTCGCCTTCATAATAACGCTCGCCTTTGTTGAAAGTAACCCGTACGGTCTAAACTCCTGACATAAATATTCCGTCGCATGCCCATCACTCTGCAAACCATGAATTAAATCCACATGTAAAAACACCTTTTTACAATATTGCTTCGCAAGCGATATAACACTCTTCAATTGGCCGACATGAATATCTAAAATAACAATATATTCATACGAACTATGTAATAGCTTTTCCAAATCTTTAATTTGCCTCACTGCCGGCAAAATCTTCTGTTCATGAAATTCCATTCTATATGTCCCCTTCTTTATATCATCCTATCCTTTATAGTACACAATTTAAGTGAAAAGAACAGCTAGTGTTGGGGATTTCTTTCAAATCTTTCTCTTATCTATATATTTTCTTCAACTTATCGGAACCTATACCACCTATAATCATGAATGCAAGGGGCAAAAGATTCATTACATATGGCGCATCTGCTACAATTGTAATACTTGCTCCAGCAAACTTATTTAGCATCCATACAACGGTTTTTGCAATAAACAAAAATACTCCTATCATAAATAGACTATCCAAAAACACCTTCCATTTTGGATACGCCAATTGCTTACTATCTTCAATTACTTTCTGCGTCAATTCTTCATCACTCCTTAGCAGTTCATCCATCGTAATACCGAACAGGTCACTTAAATGAATAATAATTTCAATGCTCGGATAGTTCTTTTCCGTCTCCATTTCGAAACAGATTGCCTGTTCACATGAAGTTTTTCAGCCAAATCATTTTGCGGCCAATTTCTTTTTTCCCTTTCTTCTTTTAAACGCTCACTAAAAATCATACTGTGTTTATCACCTCTCTATGCCCATTATGTTCAAATAAATGATGAAGAGTAAAGCGAGTTATCGTTGCATTTCCTGCGCAACTTATGCGTTACAGCTTATAACGGCGCTATTTTATATGTATCTTCCCTATACTATGCTCCAATAATAATTTCCCGAACAATAATACAAAGAATGGATACTAATAAAGTGAAACTTTAATCAGCCCTCACCAATCGGGCTTTTACGGACAGCCCCCCACCTAACTTCTTTACTTCAGCTGAATTTTGAGGTAGGGGGCTTACTACCCGGCAAATAGCGGGATAAAGACTAGATTAGGCATAAAAAATACGCCATCCCTTCTTATCAGTCTCCAGAAAGAATAACGCAAATTTTCATTTTTACTCATCACTTTTCGGACTATATGAAAACCCCGGATATTTCACAACAGGCCACTTCTCCTTACGCAGAGAATCCATTACTTGCGGGCCAACATGTATATTACTCTCCACTATTTCTTTAGGAGTCAGTGCCATCCATTGATTTAACGATACATCTTCAAAACGATTGCTTCTGAACATCTCTAAAAACCATAATGTTTCGGTACCTGTATTTTGAATATAATGCCCCGTCGCAAACGGTACATATCCGACATCGCCAGCTCTATAATCAAATGTACGAGCGGTACCATTTCCAAGAAACACAGTCATTCTCGCTTCCCCTGTCAAATAATATTGCCATTCATCATTATTCGGGTGCCAATGAAGTTCTCTCATTCCACCAGGCTCAACCTCAACGAGCGCTGCTGCGATTGTTTTGGAAATAGGGAAATTTGTGGAATCTACAATTCGAACGCTACCACCAGGCGTCTTAATCGGCTTTTGTTTTAACAATTCATGTTTAAATGTTAAAGGAACTTCTCCTTTCGGTGATTGAACTTCCTGACTTTCAAGCGAACCTGGCACCTCTCCTTGATAAATATAAACTTGATCTGAAGGGATAGAACGAAAAGCACTCTCAGGTACTCCAAAATTAGCCGACAACACCTCTTTTGGCGTATGCGCAAACCAATCAGAAATAGCTAAAGTAGATAAATCAGAAAAATGCCCATCATCGAAAACGAGTAGAAATTCACAATGTTCCAATCCTTGAATGGAATGCGGAATACCAGGCGGAAAATACCAAAGATCACCTGGTCCAACATCAGCAATAAAATTCCGTCCATTTTGATCAACAGCCGTTATGCGTGCCCGTCCTAAAAGCATATACGCCCATTCCGCTTCTTTATGCCAATGTAGTTCTCGTACTCCACCGGCCGTTAAACTCATATTTACTCCTGCAATCGTCGTCGAAACCGGTAGTTCTCGAACAGTAATCTCCCGAGACCACCCCCCTTGTTTCAAAATCATAGAAGTGTCCGAGAATGAAAACTTCAAGTTAGGAACTAACCCTGCATCCGTTATAGGCGGAACAAGCATATTCGGATTTTGAATATCCCGCATAACATTACGAGGTCCAGAATCAATCGCCCCTGCTCCGTCGCTACGGATTGGTTGCGGCACATTCCCTCCCGCTTCACTAACAGTACGTTTCTTCATGATTACACTCCTTTTTCATCCGGTTATGAAGTAAAAAGCCTCCATCATAGTGTATGAATTGGGCTTTAGATGGTTACAGTTACTATGGAGTTACATCATCTGCCTATCATTATCGTTTTGTTCATTTCTCAACTTATACTAGTATGCTTAGCGCTTAGGAAGACAAAAAAATAAACTAGAACTAACAAAAAACCCTGTAAAATTTATTACAGAGTTTTTCACCAATTATTTATTGTTTTACATATCGAATACGAACATTATCGTCCATTTGATAAATTTGTAATGTGTTTCCATAACTAATTCCTAACTCTTCACTTGCACCAACTGCACTTACAAATACCCCTTTAAATACTTTATTTTTAGTTGGTTTTACTACCAATACTCTTCGCTGCTTCTTCAAACAGTTTTGAACCTTCTTGTGCTTTACTTAATGATTGATGCATTTTACTCTCGTCTTCTTGGTCCAATGCATCAAAAAGAAGTTGAAAACAATCCGCATATAGTTCCATCGATTGCTTTATCTTCGCCTGTTCTCCCTGTAACTCAGGGGGCGCTTGTAAATTCTTCAGTTTCTTCGTTGTTGCCTTTGCTCCACCTAAACTTAGTTGTACTTCACTTTTCTTTTGTTTGTATGATTTTACGTCTGAATCTGCTATTCCTTCAATTAATTTCATTGTATCTTCAATTTGAGTAGCACTGTTTATGATATCTGCCTTATACCTTTCAACATCTGAACCAGTTACCTTACCAGGTGAAGAAGTTGAATTATTTGAAGAAGAACTTGGTTGACTACTTGATGAACTACTGTTTGTACCTTCACCTTTCGCTACAGATAAGCTATCCTCTTTCTTGCTATCAGTTGACTTACTCTCTTTTTCAGAAGTCTTATTCTCTTTCTCTACCTTTTGTGTCTCTTCTTTCTTTGTTTCAGCTTTCTTACCATCCGTTTCAATTGTAATACAACCGCTCAATAACATAACTGGTAATGCTAAACTTACTAATTTCTTTACCTTCATGATTACTACTACCCCTTTAGTTGTAAAATTTAATGTGAAAAAGTTAATATACTTAATTAATAAATTTCCCCCGAGTAATTTATTAAAATCTACTACCCATAGATTTCCTGTATATTCATAATCTTTCCATATATAACATTTTACAAAGAATTACATATTTGGTCAAAAGGATTTATGTAGTCCTTAAAAGAAAATTTTAATCACAAAGAAAAGAAGCTAACAATAAATTGTTAACTTCTCAGCTTAAGGAAAAATAGTATCTTTCCTTATCTTCTAATATCTAGGTTGTGATTGAATATTTGTAAGATGAACATCATACATATCAATGATTTCAAGAAATCTATCAGCTTCACGGAAAACATGGTCTGCTAATAATGGATGAATGATACTCTTTATTTTACATTGCTCAATTAAATCACGTGCTGTTTTCTTAAAATCCCGAAGAGATGCAACTGACACGCGATTTTGATCTAAAAATTGATCTAAAAGAGGAGCTGTTTGGGATTGTGGTTTCATAGATTCTAAGTCAATTGCTTGATACATCAATTCATCAAAATCATTGCTAAAATTTCGTGCTGTATCTACAAGCTTTCTTTCCGACGGATCAAGAAGATGGCCAATAAATTTAGCATGGTCTGCCATAATCCGTAAAAAGAAAACATTTTCTTTAATAATAGCATCAGGAAGGGCATCTAATTTACCTTCATTTAATTGTATTAAACGTTTTCTAAAATAATCAGCTTCCCTACTTGTATGGTCAACTAAAAGTGGAAAGTTATTTTGTCCTGGCAATTTACATGTGAGAATTAACCCTAAAATTTTTCGCTTAAATCCCCAAATATTAGTTGCAGCTTGTTGTACTTCTGCATTAAATCTTTTTATTTGCTCAGGATCTGTTTCATTTGTATAGGAATGCGCTATTTGTTCAATATGTTCAAACAATCGATAAAATTGATTCGCCTCTTCGATTAGTTGAGTATCCTCGCATCTAAATCCCAAGCGAAGAAAAAAAGAATGCTCTTTCATGATTCTAGACCAAAAACGAATTTCATTTAATGAACGCTCAACAAACATTACAGACGTAACGCCTGTATCAGGATGTAATGAAGTTTCATCCCTATGCATTGTTAATCCCCCCCAGTAAAATCCCCGCTAGTTCCATTCTTATGAGGAAAAATATATATAAATACCATCAATAAAAGTTTATGATGACTCTCTTATACATGTAAAATTAAACTAATATAACCTTAGCTTGATGAACATATACTGCTCCCCCAGAAGAAAAAAAGCTACCACCTAGTTGTAAAATTTTACCAGGTGGTAGCCTTTCAAAATTTCTATTAAAGCAATACAGAATCCTTATCACTATCCTGATTACGTTTCTCGCGCTCTTCTTCTAAGCGCTTCATATATACTTCGCCTTCTTTTTCGATAAACTCATTATCCATATCTTGCTCTTTTTTCGAAGTATATAAAACCATGTAGCCACTTAGTACAATCCCAACAATTACAAGATACACCCACCATGGTAAAGTTTCCAAATTACTTCATTCCTTTCCTTAGACAAGCCTTATTAGTTTCACTTTATGAGGAAAGAATTGGATTTATGCTTAAAAATTTTATTGTGGATGCTTCGCGAAAAATGCTTGTACATATTCCATAAACTCAATTGGTTCTTGACGAAACGGTGCGTGGTATCCTTTTTCAATAATATGAAACGTACTATTTGCAAATAGCCCATGATACAGTTCACCATTTTTCCAAGAAACACTCTTATCATGTCGTCCCCATATAATTAAAGTCGGTACCTTAATTTTATCAGCTTCCATCGCAATGCGGCGCTCTCTCATTTTCGTAAGCTGATCATAATGCTCTTTATCATCACGACTATTTTTTACTTCATTTTTATTATACTTCGTAATCTCAGTTACAGTTTGTAAGTCCGTCGATAGCGGTGGTACTTCATAACTTTCTTTTTGCTGGAAAGACTCTATCCCTGTAGCATCCGCCAAGATGAGATGCGTCACTGCATCCGGATATAAATACGCTAAATTAAGGGACATCTCTCCGCCCATTGAATGGCCGAGCACCGCAAACTGATCGTATCCTAGCTTCTTCATTAACTTATAATATAAATTCACTTGCGCAGGAAACGAATACTGAAAATCAACCGGCTTAGAAGAACGCCCAAACCCTAAAATATCAACCGCAATAATCGTATGATCTCGCACTAGTTCCGGATAAATATCACTAAACCCATCAGAAGAACCACCAAACCCATGCAACATAAGTAAAGGAGGTTTTCCCTCACCAATTTGTTTAAAATAAATCGTCTGTCCATCAATTTGCGCCATACTCTCTTTCGTATTCAGCTTCATCATAACAGTATCTTTCACTTCTCCAACCTTCGCAATCGGCTTATCAACGAAGTTACATACGATAAGCAAAATAAGCACAATACCGCTAATCAAATAAAACTTAAACCGTTTCAACATTCCCGTCTCCTTTCTCTTGTTGTTATTTAAAGTTTTTACATTTTTTGGTTATTTTATGTCCTCTTTTTAATTGTAACTAAAACAGTTACAATTATACTAAAAAAATATAACTCATTTCTGTTACTAATGGTTATTCTGTAACCATTATAGTTACATATTTAAAGTAAGTCAATTCTTTTCTCTACATGACCTGAAAATAGAAAAAGGGACTTCATGTTGAAGTCCCTTTCTTTATTATTATAGTTGGCTTACTCCGCCGTCGCCTTTATTATCTGCTGGTGCTCCGCCTGTGTCACCAATGTTAACGTAGTCTGGTCTTGCTGGTGCTCCTCCTGTGTCTCCTATATTAACGTAGTCTGGTCTTGCTGGTGCTCCTCCTGTGTCTCCTATATTAACGTAGTCTGGTCTTGCTGGTGCTCCTCCTGTGTCTCCTATATTTACAGCTTGATTTGTAAAAGAACTATTGAACCCAATTGATAATCCCCCTACTAATGCAGTCCCAACAATAGCCAAACGAAATTTCTTCATTATTTTAACGCTCCCTTTTCCAATATATTTTTTTGAGCCTTATTATTCATATAAAAATATTTACTTGCCTTAACATGATCATCAAATTCATAAAATTTCAGTGCTAAAATTTCAGTGTATTCTTGAATACAATCCCATAATCTTTCTCTCTCAAAATAAGAAAGTCCTTCTAAAATTACATCTTCAATAATTGATACTGAAGATTTTCCATTGAGTTCTTTCAAAATTTTAAACCGATGTTGAAATTCTTTTTCTCCTAAATCAACACAAATATTTAAACCTTTTTCAACAATTGGATTCGCTAAATTATATTGTCCTAATTTGTAATGTTCATGTGCTTCTACAAACAAGGCTTTAAAGTGTTCTGGGTAATTTTTGGTCACCTCAGATATATGACGAATCGCTAATTCTGAAAGATTTTGACTAGCATAAAGCCAAGCTAAATTATGCCGAACCATTAGCATATATTTTTTTTGATCTGCTTTTTGCAATACTTCCATAGCAGAATTAAAGTTTTCTTCCGCTAATTCATAGTGATCTATGTCTACACAACATAGTCCAAAAGCATTTTCACATAATCCTACTTTTATTTCATAACCTGGATATTGTAAAAATGCTGCTTTTGCCCTATTCAAGTAATCTATTGCATGAACTTGGTCATATTTTTGATAATAGAAATTCCCCATCCGATAATTAAACTCCGCATGTTCTATCGGATCTGCAATATATTTCAATAACTTCTCAGCTTGCTCATACTGTTCTTTCGCTTCGTTATAATTTGAAATTAATGTGCAATGAAACCCTTTAAAAAAGTGATAGTAATAAGCTAGAACACCTTCTGCCGGGATTTCAAAAGATTCCACTTTATCAAAACTATCTTCTCTAACCCCAATCCAATCCACTAATGCATCATATCTAAAATTCAACAACGAATGATAAAGCAATACATCCTGATCCACGTCCAAACCACTAATCTTACTTTCAATCTCCTCTTTCATTTCCGTAGCTTTCTCTATATTTTGCTGCAACATTACACGATACCAATCATCTAAAGAATGTTTCATTTGCTCCCGCGTTACTACATCTGCTCCCATACACTCCGCATCCCCTTTTCTCCAAAATTAGTATTTTTATACAATTATCAAAATTGTATATTACCACTCCTTTTCTATGCATTGAAAAATAATTATCAGAAAATTTAATATTTTAATTAATTATACCAAAGTTTTCCTTTTTAATAACTTGAGAAACAATTGTCAGAAAACTTACTAGAATAAATAAAAAAGCAAGCAGTTCCAGCACTCCGCTAAAACTACTTGCTCTATTTTTACTCTTTAATAAATTCCTTCGTGCTTCTTACTGTATCAATTGGACGAACTAATTTTTCAATTTCTTCACGTTTTGGCTCTAGGAATGGAGGTAAAGATAATTTCTCGCCAAGTGTTTCGTATGGCTCATCTCCCATAAATCCTGGGCCATCTGTTGCAAATTCAAATAAAATTTGTGGTGCAACTCTTGCATATAATGATTCAAAGAAATGACGGTCTACATAACCAGATGAAGGAAGTCCAACGCTACTGATTCTCTCAATCCATTCTTCTAATACAGCGCGATCTTCTACGCGGAATGCCACATGGTGCACTGTACCAAAACCTTGTTGTGCTTCAGGAAGAACCGTATTATGTTCTACGATGACAGATGCACCGTTTCCGCCTTTATTCACTTCAAATAAATAGAATTCTCCTTCTTGCGCAACCTCTTTAAATAATAAAACTTTTTCTAACACTTCTTTAAAGAAACTAAAGTTTGCGATACGGATGAATACAGGTCCTAAACCAGTAATTGCGTATTCTAATGGTACTGGTCCGTTTTGCCATGGTGTACCTGATTCGATTCCTTTATCAAGTTCATCTGAGATTAATTGATAGTGTTGATCATCAAAGTCAACGAAAGAAAGAGTTTTCTTACCAAATTGCTCTTTAATTCCTGTATGTTCTACTTCAAGACGGTCAAAACGTTTCACCCAATACTCTAATGCTGCATCGGTCGGAACGCGAAATGAAGTTTTTGAAATTTCATTCGTACCGTGTACTCCTTTTGGAATACCTGGGAAGTCAAAGAATGTCATATCTGTTCCTGCACTACCTTTATCATCTGCAAAGAATAAATGATACGTTTGAATGTCATCTTGGTTTACTGTTTTCTTAACTAAACGCATTCCTAAAACGTGAGTAAAAAACTCATAGTTTTTTTCTGCACTACTTGTAATCGCTGTAACGTGGTGAATTCCTTTTAATTGGTTCATTTTATATTCCTCCAATGGGGTTTCATTTATATGTTAAAGTTGTATATTTTCTTCTATTACTTCTCTTCAATCGGTGCTAAATTCGCTTCAATTTCTGCACGCTGACCTTCTAAGAATGGTGGTAAATCAAGTTTTTCTCCTAAATGTTCCACATCTCCATCAACTGTAAATCCTGGTCCATCTGTCGCAATTTCAAATAGGATTCCGTTTGATTCGCGGAAATATAAGCTTTTAAAATAGAAACGGTCGATGATTCCTGAAGAATGGAAGCCTCTTTGTTTCACCTGTTCTTCCCAATAAGCAAGCTCTGCATCGTTTTTCACGCGAATTGCTAAATGGTGAATGCTCCCTCGGCCCGGCTTTTCAGTAGGACCATCTAAATATTTCACAACGATTTCTCCAAAAACCTCTCCTTTAATGGACTGGAAAATTGCTTCTTGATCATTTCGGCTAACCTCTGTATAACCGAACATCTCTGTAAGTGTACTCGCCATTTTATCAAGTCTACGCACTGTCATTTCTACAGAACCCATTCCTTGAATTTGATGCTTTGCAGGAACTTCTGATTTCTCCCAAGTTTCCCAGTGCTCCACTTTTTCCCCGTTTGAAACGAGTAGTACTAAGCGAAGACCTTCAGCATCCTCAAATTGTAAAGCAGGACGATTTGCATATGTTGTTATTGCACTATGTTTCACATCAAATTTCTCAAATCGTTCTTTCCAGTAATGTAAGCTTTCCTCTGAAGGAACGAGTAATCCAATTCGAGTAATCGCATTCGTACCGCGATATGTTCTTCCTACTAATGGAATTTCAAAAAATGATAATTCTGTACCTGGACTTCCTGTTTTATCTCCATAAAATAAGTGGTACATTGACGGATCATCTTGGTTTACTGTCATTTTCACACGACGTAAGCCAAGCACGTTTTTATAAAATTGATTATTTTCATTTGCATTTTTCGTAACCATTGAAATGTGATGATGCCCTTTAATTTCATACATTGGTTATTCCTCCGTTTCGTTTTACTAGTCAAGTGATAACTAAAAAAATAACATTTCCCACAACTAATATGGTTTTTAGCTTTTCAATTTATTCTTAATTATGTTTTTGTAAATTCATCTTAGTTTTTACTGTATAAGTTACTTTGTTTTTAATCGAAAACAACTGAGTGTATGTTTTTCATATGACTCAATCGCTTTCGTTACTATCACTTTACACCTCAAGTGATTAAAAAGCAAGAGATTTATCTCAAATTCGAGATATTTTTTGTATCATACTATTTACTTCCTATAAAAATAGCCTCACTAAGCTTTTAAAACTTAATGAGGCCACTTTATTCACACTATTAATTATGGAACGACGGTTTATAAAACGAACGATTATCAAGCGCAAAGACACGCTCTGTATATTCGCCTGGTTTTGTGCGTCCTAATGCGCGGTCCATCATGTTCATTTTTGCATCTAAGTTATCGATGTAATGCAGAATTTCTGCTTCTTTTACTAATGGTGGTTTTGGACTACCCCATTCTGCTTTTCCGTGGTGAGAAAGGACGATGTGTTGAAGAATTAATACTTCTTCTGCATCGATTTGCAATTCGTCTGCCGCTTTACCAATTTCGTTCACCATAATCGAAATGTGGCCTAGTAAATTTCCTTCTAACGTATACGTTGTAGAAATTGGGCCAGATAGTTCGATTACTTTACCAAGGTCATGTAAAATAACGCCTGCATATAGTAAGTCTTTATCTAACGATGGGTATAGATTTGAGATAGCTTTCGCTAAATCAAGCATTGATACGACGTGATAAGCTAGTCCAGATACGAACTCGTGATGGTTCTTTGTCGCTGCTGGATAGTCTAAAAATTCGTTTTGATGCTTATTTAATAAATGTCTTGTTAGACGTTGAATGTTCGGGTTTCTCATTTCAAATATGTATTGCGTAATTTTCTCAACCATATCTTCTTTTTTCACTGGTGCTTTTTCTACGAAGTCTGAGATGTCTGTTACTTCATTTTCATTCGCAACACGGATTTGTTTCACACGTAATTGAATACGTCCTTTGTAGTTTAAAATATCTCCAGCTACTTTCACGATTGTTTCCGCTACATATTGTTTCTCAACTTCTGGTGATACGTCCCACAATTTTGCTTCAATATCTCCACTTGGATCTTGTAAGATTACTGTTAAAAATGGCTTTCCATTGCTTGCGATACCTTTTGTCGCTGTTTTAATTAACAAGAAAATATCGACTTGTTCACCAACTTCATACTCTGCAATTTTCTTTTTCATTCGAATTCCTCCACCAAATCAGTTACTTTTAGTATAGCACACTACAACTCATTTTCTTTACGCATATGTGTTAATTTTATAATCTGTTTTTCTGTAAAATACGCGAGTAAATGCGCATGACATGTAAAAAATATGACTTGTCTATCCTTTGCAATTTCCTTTATAAGTTCAATCGTTCGATTCGTCCTTACCGCGTCAAAGTGCACGAAACTATCATCAATAATAAATGGATAATCATGCTCAAATGTTTTTGCTAGTGCAAATCTCAGCGATAAATATAACTGCTCCGCTGTCGCTTGGCTTAGTTCATGACTGTAAAAACGCATACCATCGTTACGCTCTACAATAAACGGCTCTGACTCTGACGGTGAAAAGATTTTACTATATCGTCCGCCTGTTAAATAGACGAAATACTCTTCTGACTTTTGTAAAATACGAGGAAGATGTACTTCATGATAATATTGCTTCGTTTTCGTTAACACCGTTTTTGCGGCCGCATAAGCAGCCCACTTCTTCACTTGTTCACGCACTTGCGCTTTTTTCATTTCCCATTCATGCATTAAATCGCCGTACGTACTACCTTCTTCTAAATTCGCAATTTCCATACGATGTTTCGCAATACGCTCTGTCAGTTCTTTCTCTTGTGCCAGACAGTTTTGCACGACTGTCAGTTCTTGCTTTAATTTTCCGTCATAACCGTCAGCTTCGTAATGTTCAGCTAATGATAAACTCGTTAAACGCTGTTCTAACAGATCAATTTGCGGTAATAAACGCCCCACTTGTTTCTCTGCATCTTCACGTTTTTCCGCTAGTTTACCCGCTTCTAAAAACATCTCTTCATCTGTAGACGCTGCAATATGCCATAAACCATCTCGTTCTATTAGTAATTGCTTTAATTGTTCTTGCATAAACTCATATTCTTCTTGCCATTCCGCCAGTTTTTCTTTTAACTGCTTACAAGTTTGGCGCTTCTCTTTCTCATTTTGCATACGGCTTTGTGCCTCGTGTAGCTTACTATACTCCGCACTACCGATAACAGTTTCTAGTTTATGTTCAAATTGCGAAATCATTTCATATAATGAAGATTTTCGCGTGCCTTGTTTCTCTAATTCACGATATAATTGCTGCATTTTTTCCATACGCTCAAACGCCGGCAATATGTGTGCATACGTATAAAATTCAGGAAACATATAGCGCGCTTTATATGCATCGACTTGTTCTCCCGCCTGGAACGTTTCTCTCTCCCATTCCTCATACGATGAAACGACTTTATCATACGCTCGTTCCAACTGCTGTAACTTATAAGACTCGCGCTCAAATAATTTACGTATCTCTTCATCTTTTTCTAACTGATAGCGAACAGACATCGCTTCTTCACTTTGTCTCCCGCCGGCACTTTGCTGAAGTGTAAGGAGCTCTTCTTGTAATCCATTTGATGGATCTTTATATAAAACAAGGGCGAGAACAATCCCTACAAAAACAATGACACTAATAAATAAGAGCGCTCGGTTATCTATAAATAAGCTTGTGAATAAAACGCCTGTGTTAATAAGAAGTAACAGAAGACAAACCCTTTGCCACTGCTTTTTCTTTTGCTTAGCTACTCCTGCTTTTTCCTCATACTTGCGCTTCATTCTCTCTGCGCCCATACCGATAAACGCCGCATCTTGGAACGCTTTCTCTTTCTCAACTAACACATTTCTCTCTTCATCCACTAACATTTGTTTCTTAATCTGTCTTATATTTTCTTCTTGTTCTTCTAATTGCTCTTGCGCTACTTTAAAACGATCATCGAGCTGTGCTTTTTGCGTTTCTAATTCGCGCGCCTTTTGCACTGTTTGCGTAATTAACTCTTTCGTTGCCAAACTCATATCAAATGAAAGAACTGTTTCCTTTTCAAAAGTAGTACCAATTTGCTGTTCTAGTTCTGCGATTTCTTCTTTTATATTCGTAATATTCCCGCTCATATCACGCATTTCTTGGCGTGCATTTTCGTAAGACATATGCTGCATACGAAGTTCTTCTACATAACTTTCTTTTTGTAAAAACTCTTCATCTATTTGAATCGAGGCAATTTCCGATTGCACTGTCTCAATTTTCTTGTGGAGCGAATCAACTTGTAATTGAAGCGGCTCCATCTTCGCCTTCATTGCTTCATAACGCGCCATTCCGTTTACAGGAAACTGCCCGCTCTCGTTCTCTAACACTTTCTCATGCGCACGTTTTTCAATAACGAGTGGCTCAAGCGCTGCTAATATTTCATAATCTTGCTTTCTTTTTTCTGCACTCTCTTTCTCCACGCGAACAGAAGCAAGCTTCTCTTCACTTTCTTTTAACTGCTCTACTTGTTTTTCATACGTGCCAATTTTTCCTTGCCACTCTTTCATCTTCTCTTCAAGTTTCTTCATCTCTTGCAATGACACGTTAATTTCTGGTTTACGCCCGCTCGGCTTAAAGCGCTGATCCATTTCTTTTTCTAGCTTTTTATCTAACTGCAATAGCGCATCACTTCCGACTGCACTTGCCGAAAATAAATAATTGCCAATATCCGCTTCGCCTAGCTGATGAATATTTTGAAGACCATGCATATCAAATGAAAAGACAGATTCAAATAAACTTTCATTCATCCCGCTTAATATATCGTTTAAAATTTCTTCTCCGCCCGTTTTCCCGTCTTCAAAATAAACGGTCACCTCGCCAGCTGCCGTCTTTGGCAATCGCTCAATTTTCAAACGACCGTACTGCTCTGTTTGCACAGTCATCGCGCCGCCATACTTCCCGCCTTCTTTCGGCTCATAACGGCGCTGTCCTCTCGTCGGAAAACCGAACAAAATACTTTTCATAAATGAGCGAATTGTCGATTTCCCCGCTTCATTTTCACCGTATAACACCGTCAGCAAGGAAAGAGCCATTTCCACATTTTCTAATTTTCCGTACCCATAAATATGGAGTTTTTCAATTCTCATTTTTTATCCCTCTCTTGCTGGAATAATTGCTCTAAAATAATATTTTCTGCTTCCTTTTGAATCTCTTTCTTCTCTTCTTCTGTAAAAGATTCAATACTATTACGCGCTACAGGAGATGTCCAAATAGTGCGCAATACTCCGTCCATATTGCTGAAAGCTTCTAACTCCTTTAGCACACTACCTATGAAATGATTTTCCGCTTTCAAACGTTCGATTTCCGCAAAAGAAACCGTCTCATTTTTCCACTTCATCGCATATACAAAATCTTTTCGCTCTTCGCTAGATGCTAAAATGTGAAAAATCTCTTCCACGCGCTTTTCGTCACGCAAATAAGGGGAAAGTGAGCCTTGTCCTGTGAATACGACAGTTAATAGCGTACCTTCCTCTTCTCTTCGGCATTCATTCATCGCAGTAGATAGGCTCGTCATAAGTTCATCAACAGTTTCAAGTCTATCAATACAAACTTCGATTTCATCCCATACAACATCTGCCGTATGGAAAAATGAACACTGCGTTCCTTGTTTCGTAAGTTCAATAAGGTACGCACCCTTCTCGCCTGTTTCCTTACGATGACGACCTTGTATGTTCCCTGGATAAATAATGCATGGTTCTTCTGATAAAATTTCACGTTTATGTATATGGCCAAGAGCCCAATAATCAAACTGTTTTTCTTTCAACTCACGAATTTGAAACGGTGCATAGCGATTATGCTCTGCATCTCCTTCCACACTTCCGTGAAGCATGCCAATATGAAAAGGCGCATCACTCATTTTCGTATACTGCGCTGTCATATTATCTGTTACCGCTTGCTGCAAATAACTAAAACCATAAATAGAAGCTAATAGCTCACCATTTTTATAAAATGATTTCTCTTCTACATAAGGCTCAGTAAATACATGAACATTTTCCGGAAACTCAATTGCTGCCCAGCTTCCCCCTAAATGATCATGGTTACCGTGAATAATAAAAACAGGGATATCGTACTGCGAAAGTCTCTTCATTTGCTCACGCACAAACACTTGCGCCCTCAAACTTCTCGTCTCCGCATCATACAAATCCCCAGCTAGTAATACGAAATCAACGCGCTCTTGAATCGCTTTATCAACAATACGCTCAAATGATTCAAACGTACTTTGCTTCATTCTCTCCCAAACAGACTGCGGTACATTCATCTCCATCCCTTTAAACGGACTATCCAAATGCAAATCAGCCGCATGTATAAACTTTACTTGTTTCACAAATAACGATCCTTTCTATCTTTCAAAAGTTTCATTTTATTAAAATTAACATCGCTGAAAACTAATACTCATCGAGAATAAAAATATTCTCGATGAGTAAAGTTTCATTCTATTTTACCACGCAATGTCATATATTTCTTTGCATATTGTAGCGTTTTATGTCAAAATAATTATAAGATTCTGATTTTGATTATTGGAGGGAATTTTCATGGGAGTATACGTTCTAACAGTCTTTGAAAAAGATGGTTCAAAAGCATTAGACGAATCATTCGAGGCGGCAACTGAAAAAGAAGCAAAAGCAAAAGGTGAATCTATCTTACAAGAAAAAGGATTGTATGAAAAAACACATCGCTGTACATCTACTGCAGGTAAGCTCGTTTTATTCCAGCGCTAAAAAAAAGAAGCGTCATCCGCTTCTTTTTCACTCTACTATATCTTCGTCACACCACGTAAACACCACATCTAGAATGCGATTACCGATACGTACGCGTTTATTCCATTTTCCTGTTTGGATCTGATGTTGCAATTCAGCTTTCATCTTTTCCGTCCAGTCGTGAATCGTTTCACTACCGTCGTACGGATATACGCTCGGAAACTCTTTCTGAAGTAGATGCAAGCTCTCTGCATCAAAATGAAAATGGAAGAAGTAGTTTGCTGTAAGCGATGGTTCTTGCAATCGTAAAAAATGATCATCAATTTGCTTTCTATTTCTATAGAAAGTAAAGATATTCACTTTACCGCTAGTAATTTGGTCAATTTGAATTTCGTGCTTCTCTATAATCACGTCTTGTCCACCTCGTTGTATACTATCTTTAGTATATATGTCTTTTGCAACAAAGTTAACCATTTTCGCGCGAAATTCATTTCCTTCATTATAATTCCTGTACCTCCATATGCAATCAGGATAAATAAAAACAAAGTTGAAGGGGAGCGATCACATGTATTTCGGAAGCAAAGGTTGGTATGTAAAAGAACTTAAAAAATTAGGTATCCGTACTTATGAAGGTAAAAAACTAGAATCTTATCGTACGCATGTGTTGTCTAGTTTACTTGAGAGAATGAAGAGAGCTTCGGCTTAATAGAATAGCAAGAAGTAAACCTGAATATTGGTAAATGATAGAAAACACCTCCTAAATTCGCATACTAAGTATGCAAATTAAATGGAGGTGTTTTTATTAGTCTCACTTTTTCAGGGGCGCTTCAGTTTTCATAAAAGATTTTTTGCTTCCGCTGAAACGGATACGTTTTAATCTCAGCTGTATCTAAATCTTCATTGAATAAATGAATGGCTATAATTTGTCTACAATCGTAAGTATGGTAATAATATGTTCCAGACTCCATACACATTGCACTTGTATAGATCGTATTATCTAATATACCGTCTTCTGTTATTACTGCCCCCTTAGGAACCTCACAATTCGATAAAATATGAAAAATAGCCGATATACCCTCTTCTTCGTTCTCTATACCTTGAATGTTTTGTTTGCCATACGCTGCCCGTACAAATCTTGATGGCGGTGTGAAATCTCCAGGAAGTCCCATCGATCCTGAACCTTGGCCAAAAGCACTTAATGGTACATCGCCCCACTCCGTTGGCGCAAATGGCTGCGATTTAAGACCAATATATTGTCTTAAATTTTGTAAATGCCAACTAAACTCCGGACTATTAGTCATCACTCCTATTGGATTGTCATACACTTTTATTCCATCAGCTGTCGGCTCAAGTACAATACATTCTCCCGATTTATCTGCTAAAATCCAATGTAGCGGTGGAGTAACCCCTAAAATTGGTAATGGCACATCTATAAAGGCAATGCTATCAATAGATTTTCTTAATTCTTCAACAGAATTGAACTGCGTGAGGCTCCAAGTCACAAAATCAAATGGTGCTACATTCGTTTTATTGCTATCTACATGACTACTATAAGTAGCGAATCCTGGGAAATAGAGAGTTGCACATGTCATACCAGCTTCATTTACTCCATCTGCCATCATGACCCTTCCTCCAAAATTAATTCCCATTCCGACAACAGCCTTTTTCGTTCGGATTGTTTCACCAGTTATATTGTTCCACTGATAACGCCGAGGAATGATTATTACTTCCTGATTCATATCTAATGTGAAATCCATTGTTCTCGCAAAAAGATGTTGGAAATTTTTAGTTTGTAACGTCAAACTAGTACACATGAAGAAATCCCCCCATTTTATAGTTATATACACATTTTATAAAATTCTGATAAATACGTAAATTAAAAACCCTTTTTATCACTAACAAAATAACCATCCAAACTAAAAATGCTATAATAAATCCAATGAAACTAAGGGGGCAAATTACTTTGCTTGAAACATGCATTCAATTTCATAAGTTTGGCAATCCAAAAGACGTATTACAAGTTGAATATAAAAATATAGAACCACTAAAAGATAATGAAGTTTTCGTTCATATGCTAGTTAGACCAATTAATCCATCTGACTTAATTCCCATCACTGGAGCATACGCACATAGAATCCCTTTACCTAACATACCTGGTTATGAAGGTGTTGGTATTGTAGAAGATGTAGGAGCTTTTGTTTCTAGAGAGCTTATCGGTAAACGTGTGTTACCGTTACGCGGGGAAGGTACTTGGCAAGAATATGTGAAGACATCAGCTGATTTTGTAGTCCCTATTCCTGATTCCATTGATGATTTTACAGCGGCACAAATGTATATTAATCCCCTTACAGCGTGGGTTACTTGTACAGAAACGCTAAACTTACAACGGAATGATGTTTTATTAGTGAATGCTTGTGGATCCGCAATTGGTCACCTTTTTGCGCAGTTATCACAAATTTTAAACTTCCGACTCATTGCTGTTACAAGAAATAATAAGCATACAGAAGAATTACTGCGCCTTGGTGCTACATATGTAATTGATACTTCCACTACCCCGCTTTATGAAACAGTTATGACATTAACAAACGGCAGAGGTGCAGACGCTGCGATTGATTCTATTGGGGGACCGGATGGAAATGAATTAGCTTTCTCCTTACGTCCAAACGGGCATTTTTTAACGATCGGTCTTCTATCAGGAATACAAGTGAACTGGGCCGAGATTGTCACGAGAGCAAAAGTACACGCAAACATATTTCATTTACGACATTGGAATAATGAAGTGTCACCATATAAATGGCAAGAAACGTTTCGTCACTTAATTCGTTTAGTAGAAAATAAGCAATTGTGTTTTATGACGGTACATTCTACGTATGACTTAGCAGATGTGAAAAAAGCAGTTGATGTTGTGCAATCTGCGGAGAAAACGAAAGGGAAAGTGTTTTTGACGAGTTATTAAATTGAGTACATTCAACTATCAATCCATTTAGTAGCATAGAATTTTAAGTAGCTTATGTAATTTAATTAAAAAAGCGAAAGGAGATTCTAACATGTGGTTACTCACGGCAATTGCGCCTGTTTTAATAGTCGGGGGAATTGTAGTCTATGTAATTGGAAGGCTTAAACATAAATATGACAACGGCACATTAGGTAAGAAAAAATCAAAAGAGGCTCAACTGTTATTAGACAGTTTAATACCTATAGGAATGCTTGTTGGCTGTATGATCGGTTTGATTTTCGGTATATTTTTCCCGAACTTCGCCCTGCTTTCAGTTAGTTTAGGAGCTGGAATAGGCTATTTATTTGGATATTTCGCCTATGAATTTTACAGCAAGACAGGAAACAATTTTTCCTAATCCAAAAGGAATAAGCGGGACAGTACATAGTAATCATATGAAATATGTAACTGTCCTTTATTTTTGCATCAATGTTATCACCTTACCTTTCGCCTACTATACACCTCTTTTATTGATTTTTCTCTCCTCCCCTTTTTGCATATCCGCTTTTTTATTTTCATTGGATCTATATCCAAAGTAAAGTAGCGCACATGTAATAATAGAACCTACAATGTATCCTAAAAAACATCCTAACCAAAACATAGTGTAACCGCCTCCATTCATAATAAATTTTATGTAATATAACTCTTTACATACTCCATCGTTTATTTCTATTAACTATACACTTTCTAAAATTATTCATACCACTAATTCTCTTCGTACCTCAAATAGCAATTTTATTATTTGTCATAAAATTAACACCTTCTTTAAATACAAAAACTTCCATTTATTTGCTTTTTCTTAAGAAATAATATACTACATTTGAAATAAGCGAGCTAGTACATCGGCCCTTCTCTATTTTAACTTTAGTCATGAACAAAAGAAAAATAAAAAACCCCCTCAAAGCATAAACTTCAAGGGGTGAGCCTGTTTTTTATTTACTTATATACGTACAGCTGTACCACTTACAGCAACCATTAACATTCCATCACGAACTACTTCGTAATCTACGTCAACACCAACGATAGCGTTCGCACCTTTTTGTTTTGCAAGTTCTTTCATTTCGTCCATTGCGATATCACGAGCTTCTTTTAGCTTACTTTCATAAGAACCAGCACGACCACCGACAACATCACGAACAGAAGCGAATAAATCGCGGACAATATTTGCACCCATAATAGCTTCACCATTTACAATATCGATATACTCAATAATTTCTTTACCTTGAATTCCAGACGTTGTTGTTACAATCATGACTGACACTCTCCTAATAAGTTGTAGTTTTAATTAGCTTTCTTATGTCTTTATTATGACATGGAACAAACAACTAATCTATTGAATTACCTTACAGGAATGTGACAGTTTTGTAAGAATGAAACGCGCATTATGTTTCATTTTAATAAAGCGCTTTAACATTAGGATACATAAACGACTCTTTATTTTCTTTCCAGTCCTTTTCTACTTCTTTGAAAGTTGGTCGTCCTAATTTTTCATTGTTCTCATGTTTACGAAACCATTTCTTCACATACTGGTCTCCATTTTTATTTTGAACTGTGCAAAGGAAACTATTACTACTATCCTTTAATATTTTTACAATCACGAATAGACACCTCTTCCCTTTTAAATAACAGAATAGAACTTGATCTTTTACTATAAGCCCTTCCTCTCTTATAGTCATACGACTCCTCGGCCGCGCCAAAGTTGTAAGATCAAAAAATGATATTCACTTTGTTTACATTTTATTTAAAGAAATCAGAGTTATAGGCATTATGCTTATCAAATATTTTATAGATTTCTAACTTATCATCTAATTTTGCATCTACTAAAATTAATATATTGCCATCGTAAATATATTCTTCATACTTTTTAGCATGTTCTTCTGGAATTCCTAACCCTATAAATGCTCCTATTAAACTTCCAGCTCCCCCGCCAATACCGGCTCCTCCAATAGCTGCTGCGATCGGTCCTGCTGCTACGATTGGACCCATTCCAGAAACGGCAAGTATACCAAGACCTGTTAATAAACCACCGAGTCCGCCTGCTACTCCTCCTGCCACAAGCCCTGTTGCTGAAAAGATATCTGCTTTATATGCAGTTTCGCTATTCACTTTTTCACCCGATTTTTCTTCAAGGTGTTCAATTTCCTTCTGATCTTTTGCAATAGCTGAAATGTTATCTGCTGAGTATCCTTTATCATTTAATTCATTAATAACGAGTGCCGCATCATCAATTGTTCTAAAAACACCTACTATTTTTCTATCTACATTCATAACTATTAACCTCCTAAAATTTTATATAATGTATTTTTATTTTTCTTCATTTCTGTATACACTAATCTTCTTATTAACATAACCATTTACGAAAAAAGCGAATAGTAAAAGCACTACAAGTGAACTACTTAACAAGTAAATTAAATCAAATGTAATATTAATCATCATTTCATTCATGTATACCAGGCTCCTTTTTATTTAAAGTAAAAGTATATTTTGATAGACTAATCTACTAAACATAGACATCTTACAATTCATCTTCAGTCAATCTCTTTGTAGTATATGTATACCCTTCCTAACCTTTTCTAAACGTAAAAAACTATACTTATATTTTTTCTTATTTATATGTTTAACATTTTTTAAAACGGGTATGTTTATATTGTTATGCTTACTATATGGAAAGGAATATTACGATGAACGCCATTCACTCTACTACTATTTCTTATAATGAAACACCTACAATAACGCAGATTCATCATTTTTATGCTTTAATGACAACATTTCAAACGAATGTATTTATAAGTAAACACGGAACAATGACATCAATCAAAAATTTAAGCACTCTAGTATCCTTTTTCCTTACTGTAAAAAAGAGAGATCTTGTATTATTTATTTTTGAAGGAATAGATGCAAAAAGAGCTTTAAAAACACTCTTCCCTTCTTAGAATGTTTGTTATCCTCTATTCCCTCGTCTACTACCTTTCATATATGTTTTTATATTTCAAAATGATTTCCTCTATTAAAAAAGAACCCCCTAATACAATAGGGGGATTTCTAGTTTGACCTTATGAAAACTGATATAATATATATTACGTTTTTCATTCTTTAAAATAGAAAAGTTTTAATAACCTTGAAGGTAGGAATTTTTAATGAACTCGAAAGCAAAATTTAGTATTCGCTACAAAATTATGGCTGGTTATTTAGTTATCATTTTGTTCTTACTTGTTTCTTTCATTATGTTAAACAATGAGATTTCCAGCTTACAAAAATCTCGTAATTTTATTATTGATCACGATTTTAAAGTTCTCAATTTAACGAATCAAGTGGAGAAAGAGTTACTAACAATTGAAAATAAAGCGAAAGGGTTTATCATTTCTAATAACCCTACTTACGTGCAATCCCTTAACTCTGCGGAAAAGGATTACGAAAAACATTATCAAGATCTTTTTGCTTTATTAGAGGATAATCCCTCTCAGCAAGAAAAATTAAAACAGATTAACGAAAACATTACTAGTTGGATTAATAAAGAGATTCACCCACTCATTACAAATAATAATAGTAATAATGTACAAATAATCGACACGACTCAAATTCAATCATTACAATCGCAGGTAACTAACTTCCGGAGCACTGAGGAGCAACTAACGAAAAAAAGAGCTGCACAATTAGATACTGAAAATAATAAATTAGAGATTTGGTTATACAGTTTATTGTTCTTACTTTCTTGTATTTCTATTATCGTTTCACTCTATATTTCGAATGCCATTACAAAAACGATTAAAAATGTAATTCAAGCTATTAAATCCATTTCTTCTAAAGAAAAAATTACGGAAAGAATTCATGTAAATACACATGATGAAATAAAAGATCTTGCTCATACAACAAATCACCTACTAGACGAAATATCAAAAAGAGAGTGGTTACAAACTGAGCTTGCAGAATTAATTTTAATGTATCAAGGTGTATCTTCTATTGAGATGTTAGGTAAAAAAATTCTTAGTGGCATCATACAAAAAACGCAAACTTCTTGCGGTGCATTTTATGTACGTGAAGAATATGAAGAAACTGTCTACTATGTGAAAAAAGCTTCTTTCGCCGATCAAGGTGCTGATATTGGAAAACAATCCATTAAAATGGGTGAAGGTTTCATTGGACAGTCTGCCTTAGAAAAGAAAAGTTTTATTCTCAGTGACATACCCGAAGAGTTTCGTTATGTCACTAGTGGAGTATTAGAAATACGTCCTAAAAATCTACTAGTCATCCCTATCTTATTTGAGGATGAAGTGATCGCAGTAATGGAGTTAGTAAGTGTAACTGAGATTTCAGATTTACATCAAGATTTAATTCAACAAACCGTTGATAATCTAGGTTTAACAATTCATAGCATTATGGGACGTATGCGAATTCAAACTCTTTTACATGAATCACAAGCAATGACAGAAGAGTTGCAAGTTCAATCAGAAGAATTGCAAACGCAAGCGGAAGAACTACAAATGCAAGCAGAAGAATTACGAACAACGAATGAACAATTAGAGTCTAGAACTGAAGAGGCTGAGCAGAAGACAGCTGACTTACAAATTACCAAATCAGAATTAGAAGAAAAAGCAAGCGAGTTGTTACGCAGCTCAAAATACAAATCTGAGTTCCTAGCAAATATGTCACATGAATTACGCACACCGTTAAATAGTATTTTACTATTATCTGAAATGTTAAGAGAAAATCATGATAACAATTTATCCGACGATGAAATTGAATTAGCAACTGTCATTCATTCATCAGGGAAAGACTTACTTACTTTAATTAATGACATACTAGATTTATCTAAAGTAGAAGCAGGCAAACTAGACATCATTTTTGAGGCAACGAACATAAGTGACATGGCAGCCAATATGCATCAAAACTTTTTACATATAGCTGCACAAAAAAATGTCGAATTTACTATTGAGGACAGTGATACGATTCCTGATCTGTTTTATACAGATGCAAAACGGATTGAGCAAATTATTAAAAACTTATTATCCAATGCATTTAAATTCACAGAAAAAGGATCCGTTTCTTTACATTTTGATTCGATAGAAACAACCAATTTGAGTCATGATATGCAGTCTATAAGTAAAGATTGGATTACAATTTCAGTAAAAGATACTGGTATTGGTATCGCTAAAGAACAGCATCAACTTATTTTCGAAGCCTTTCAACAGGCAGATGGAGCAACGATTCGAAAGTATGGTGGTACAGGATTAGGTTTATCTATTTGTAAAGAGTTTGCGAGATTATTAGGTGGTTGGATTACGTTAGAGAGTAATGTAGGAGAAGGTAGTACTTTCACCGTATATATTCCTAACCTTCCAAATGGATTACATGATATACAGTTATCCAATTTAGAAGTCGCAGCAACGATAGAAGATGTTATTCCTGCTGAAGTTGTTGAAGAAACTATCGTTACTCCAGAAACAAATAACGTCTTCCAAGAGAAAAACATTTTAATTGTCGATGATGATCATCGAAATATATTTGCGTTACAAAATGCATTAAAAAAACAAAATGCCAACATTATTACTGCCCAAAACGGCATAGAGTGTTTAGAAATACTAAAAAGCAATACAAATATTGACCTTATTTTAATGGATATTATGATGCCGAATATGGACGGTTATGAAACGATGGAAAATATCCGAATGAACTTAGGGTTACATGAAATACCTATTATCGCATTAACTGCTAAAGCAATGCCAAATGATAAGGAAAAATGTTTATCTGCTGGCGCTTCAGATTATATAAGTAAACCATTAAATCTACATCAACTCTATTCGGTAATGAGTGTATGGTTAATAAAATAAGTGAGGTTTAGTTGGAGTGGAAAATAAGTATTATAATTTTGATCCATCAGTAGATACGGATGAGCGCACGAACTTAGAAATTGAATTACTATTGGAAGCGGTATTTAAATTATCAGGATTTGATTTTCGCCAATATGCTCGCACATCTATTTATAGAAGGATTTGTAATCGAATGCAGCTCTCTAATATCCCAACCATTTCAAAATTGATTGAAAAAGTAATTCACGAGGAAGGGGTTTTAGAACAGTTATTAAATGATTTCTCGATTAATGTAACTGAGATGTTCCGTAACCCTGCCTTTTTTAAAGCGCTAAGAGAGCATGTTATTCCTGAATTGAAAAAGCAACCTGAAATTAGAATTTGGCATGCTGGATGCGCAACTGGTGAAGAAGTATTATCAATGTCCATCTTACTTCACGAAGAAGGATTAAGTGAAAAGTCGGTTATTTACGCAACAGATATGAATACAAATGTGTTAGAAAAAGCAAAACAAGGCATTCTTCCGTTAAACAAAATGCAAACTTATACGAAAAACTATTTACAAGCTGGCGGTACACAAGCATTTTCTAACTATTATTCAACAGATAATCGTTTTGCTTATTTTAATCCATCACTTTTACAAAACATTATTTTTGCACAGCATAATTTAGTAACCGATCAATCTTTTAACGAGTTTCATATTATACTTTGTCGTAACGTTTTAATTTACTTTACAAGTAAACTTCAAAATCAAGTGCAGCAACTATTTTATGAAAGCTTAAGTCACAATGGATTTCTATGTTTAGGAAATAAAGAAACTCTTCGTTTTTCAAATATAATGCCGCATTATACCCAATTTAATCCTAGCGAACAAATTTATCAAAAAATACAATAAAAAGCGTATGAAATCCTCTGTTTGGATTTCATACGCTTTTTATTTCGCATTCGTTTGTATCATAATGAGACACATATCATCTGATTGCGCTTTCTTTTGTTCTTCCTTGTAAAACCCTTCTATCTCGCCTTCTAAATCTCCCCATTTTCTTTCTGTAAAAGTACGTAATTTCTCTTCAGACTCAAATTCATCATTTGCAATTGCTTCAAGAACACCATCTGTAAACAATAATATTTGAGCGTTCTTCTCAAAAGGTATAACTGTCTTTTTAACTTTTATTTCATCAAAAAATCCTACGGCACAACTCCCGCGATCTAGTTCAACTAAATTTGTTTCATCAACTAAAACATATCCAGAAGGATGCCCTGCATTTACATATTCAACTGTTCTATCTTCTGTATTAACAACTAAGTATATCGCCGTAAAATAATAAGGAATATTATCATTTTCATTATGTAAAAGGGTCATATATTTATTTAATTCTTTAATAACGAGTTCTGGATCAATTAAACATTTAATTGTTTCACGTAATACAGACGAAATAAACATACAAACTAATGAAGCAGATACACCATGTCCCATCACATCTAATAATATAATACCGTAGCGATTTTCATCGATTTTATACCAATAATACATATCTCCAGCTAGTTTAAATGAAGGTAAGTAACTTGCTTCAATTTTTATATGATCTTCTCTTAATGGGCTACTTAATAAGTTTCTTTGTACTTGCGTAGCTAAATCTAGTTCATTCCGAAGATTTTCTTCTTGTTCTTTATGCCAATTTAATTCTGATTTCAAGCGTAACGCTACACGCATACGTGCTAATAATTCAACTTTATTTATAGGTTTCGTAATATAATCCATTGCCCCCATATCAAGAGCTTCGGCCAATTTATTTGCATCCTCTAAAGCTGTAACAAAAATAATAGGAATATCTTTAAACTTCTCCTCTTTTTGTAATCGCCTACAAACTTCAAGTCCATCAATTTCAGGCATCATAATATCTAATAGTATTAAATCAATTTCATTATACCTGGAAGAATCTTCTCCAAATTGAATGTATTCGAAAAGCTCTTGTGCAGAATTCAGCGATACAAGATCCTGATATCCGGCTTGTTTTAAAATTTTTTCAATTACAAAGATGTTAACCGGATTATCATCGACAATTAAAATGGACACAAGTTATTTCCCCTTTTCTTATTTAAAATGTAAATCTATTATCATTTTCTATTTTTCTAGTATTGCATACTCAGTTACAAAATGAAAATTTCCTACTCTAACATAATTTTTATACAGCAAAAGAACAAACCCCCAGAAATGAGAGTTTGTTCTTTCATTCTATAAATTTCCACTATTAATTTAATACCATTGCTTTGTCATTTAAAAGACGATCTAATTCTTCCATATGATTTGTTTCATCTGCAATCATATCTTCTAACTTTACAACTAACTCTGTCATATTTAATTTCGCTGCCTGTTCTTTTCTCGTTTCATAACGCTTAATTGTCTCATATTCTGATTGTCTAGCGGATTCTAACATTTCTCTAACATCTTCTACTTGTTTCACTGGTAAAGGGATTGTAGTAGGTGTACCACCTAGCGTCTTAATTTTCTCCGCTAAATATAGGGCATGTCCTTGTTCATCACTAATTTCAGATTCAAAGAAAGGCTTTAACACTTGTCTATATATACCAGAAACTGTAGCTGCATTATGGTTATACATAATAATTGCTGAGTATTCTCCTGCTAAATCTTCATTCAATCCTTCGATTAGTTCTTTCACATCGTGTGACATTTTCATATCTCCTCCTATACTTAATAAGTACCCCTTTTCTCATGTTTTAAACATCATTATTTTAAATTTTTATGTATCTAAAAATGCGGCTTGCTTCAATTTACTTATCGCTTGTCTTTTAATACGAGAAACGTGCATTTGTGAAATACCTAACCGTTCCCCTGTATCTTTTTGATTTAAATTTTCTCCAAATATATAATGAATAACACTCTTTTCCGTATCATTTAATACGTTAAAAATATCCTTTAAAACGAGACGCCTTTCTGTCTCTTCATATCCTTGCTCTACTTCACCTACAGATTCAATTCTCGCTACCGAACTTCCATCAGATGAATTTTCAACTACATCATCTAAGGAAGATACTCGATAATTATTTTTCGCATCCATAATCTCTAGAACTTCCTCTTCCGATAGTCCTAAATGATTTGCAATTTCTATTATCTTCGGTGAACGTTGCAGATGATCTGTTAACTCCTCTATCGCAAGTTTAATTTTTCCGCCTAAATCTTTAATTCGCCTTGGAACGTGAATGCCCCAAGTTTTATCACGTAAATACTTCTTTATTTCGCCTACTATTGTAGGTATTGCAAAAGGCTCAAAGGCATTCCCTATCGAATAATCATACCTTCTTATTGCGCCTAAGAGCCCTAACATGCCTACTTGTATAATATCCTCATGCATCGGTCCGCCTTTTGAATAGCGATATGCAATGGAATAGACAAGATTTTTATAATGCTCAACTAACCTTTCCTGCGCTTCATCACATTGGTTTTGTTGGAAGTCTGCAATTAGTTTAATAACGTCTTCTTTAGTAAGATTCGTAGGTTGAGATTGGATTTCCATCATTCTCCACCTGCTCTCTTTGTATATATTTTGTCATTAAAACTGTCATGCCCTCATCATGCATGATTTGTATATCATCCATTAACGTATTAATTAAATATAAACCTAAACCATTTTCCGGCAAATGTTCTACTGGTTTACTAATATCATACGGACCAACTTTCCTTTTTAAGTTATTAAAATCAAAGCTAACCCCATTATCCGCAACCATAATTTCTAATCGATTTTCATATAGTCCAAAGACAATTGCAATTTCTCCAACGTCTTCTTTATATGCATGTTGTACAATATTTGTACATGCTTCACTAATAGCAATTTTCATATCTTCTATATCGTCATAAGCAAAGCCCATTCGATTCGCAACACCAGCCATTGTTAAACGAATAATAGCCACATATTCTGCCTTTGCAGGAATTTTCATTTCTATCTTTTCAAATCTCTCCATCATCCCTAGTCACCTTCTTTCTACTTTTTCAAAATCGGAATTCAAATTTAATATTTCTGTTAACCCTGTAATATCAAATAATCTTTTTAATCTTTTAGATACACCGATAAACTCTAGTTTTCCATCATTTTTCTTAACCGCTTTTAATAGAGCTATAAAAACACCTAAACCAGTACTATCCATATAATCTACGTTATGAAAATCTACTACAATCTGAACCTCTTTTTCGCTTGCAATAGGCATAATCTTATTTTTCAAATCTGATGCCGTATACGCATCAATTTCACCATTAAGTTGTACCGTATAACCTACATTATTTTGCAAAATATTTATTGCCAAATTCATCATTTCCGCCCCCTTATCTCGAACTACTACTATGTTAATTACCCATAAAAATTAGTTTTAAACATATTTTTTTATTTTCATTATAAATAAATTTTCTACACCTTTCTTGGCTTAACACTTAAAAAAATACTACCGAATGTTTAAACCTTATAAATCTGTGTATGTATAATGTATAAACATTATTTTTAGGGGGATCTATCTATGGAAGAGCACAACTTTAAAAAGGGAGATTTCGTTCAATTTTCTTATCGACACGATCATGCTACAAAATTAGTTGGTTCTATCATTAACATACTAACGAATACAATTGTAGTTGATATAGGTAATAACGAGGACTTATCTCATATAGAACCGAGGCAAGTCGTAAGAATAAATAATTGTAAAAAGGTAACGATGGCTTAATACATAATAGAAAGTGTAATGTTAATGAGTGGGGGGTTCTTCATCCTCCACTCATTCCTATGTAAAATACATAAAAAAGCATCCAAATTAGTTTAATTGGATGCTTTTTTATGTATTTTTATCAGTTCATTAACTTTATAACTATATATAATAAACTTAAGATTACTATTTATTATCATACTTACGCTTTCCGCAGCATTCTAGAGAAGAATGTAACGATTAAAATAAAGACGATTGCACCTAATAACGCTGGAAGAACAAAAATGCCTCCCCATTCAGGACCCCAATGACCAAATAACGCACTACCTACCCAAGATCCGATTAATCCGGCAATCACGTTTCCAACTATACCTAACGGAAAGTCTTTTCCTGTAATCATTCCAGCTAACGCACCAATAAGTCCACCTACAATACACGTAATAATAAGTCCCACAATTAAACCTCCTATATTCGTTTTATATTGAATTCATCAAGCTTTAGTATGTAACTAAAGCTTGATGAACATATATTATTCTTTATTATCCAATTCATCACTTATCTTTTGTTTCACTTTTCCGACTTTTTCTTTTATCGTTCCCTTCGTTTTTTCCCACTTACCTTCATTTTTCAACTCTCTATCTTCTGTAACTTCACCAATTCCTTCTTTTACTTGTCCTTTTTTCTTTTCAACTTTACCTTTAACTTGTTCTTTTAGTCCGTTCTCACTCATATTTACAATCTCCTTTTCGTAATAGATTTATAGATTTAAAGGATACAAATTTAAATAGAATACATGCATCTTCTTTCTTGTAACCATTCACCGACTCTTTCTAAATCCTTAACGAATAACAAGATTTTCCCTTCATCCAGTTTTTCTTCATAAAAGTTCGCTTCTTCCTCATTAAGCCCTAACTCTTGCATTTTATTTCTTAACTGATCTCCTGTTTTTTGAAAGACGTTAATAATGCTTGTCCCAAGTCCCTCCTCTTTTATCCCAATTGTATTCACGTCTGCATTGTCCGCAATTCTATCTGTCCTATCTTTCTCATGCGTTAATACGTAAATATCTTTTTGGTCTATTCCTTTTTTCACGAGATCATTCGCCGCATTCATGACCTCTTTCTCCGTAATAAATTCATATACAAAAGGTTTACTATACTTCGTTTCCATCTTTAACTTCCTCCTTTAAAATGAATTATTTGTTATATTATATGTAGTACACCCATTTTCGAAATGTTAAACATAAAATATGAAAAAAGTTATGTGAATTTTGATTTTAATAGAGAATGAACATCATCATTTACCACTTTAAAACATCTTCTCCTTACAATAACTACCTAAATTAACAGAAAATTGTTATAATTAAACTTGAGGAGGGATACTATGAAAAAAATCATATCTATATGCGCTCTAACCGCTCTATCTTTCAATTTAATAGGTTGTACAAGCACCTCGGCTACAGATAAAGCTTCACAAGTTAAGCAAGAACATAAACAAAATACCTTTCAATTAAATTCTGCTAATATTACAGACATTGAAATACTGAAAACAACAAATCATACTACTTCCAAATCTCAAACAGACAACGAAAAAATGATACAATCTATCGTTTCAGCAGTCCAAAAAGGCACTCCTAAACAAATCACACTAGATCAAAAAAAGAGAGAATCTGCACATTCTACTATTACTGTTACATATAAAGATGACTCAAAAGAAGAATTTCTTGTGTGGGTTGATAATAAGGAGCAAATTTCGATTGCTAAAGATGAGAAGAAAGATAAGGTAGAAGGTGTGATAGTGAATATTAAAGATGCTAAAATAATGAAGGATTTCTTTTAAAATTCTAATTAACGTTAAAAAAAAGTAGGATTACATCCTACTCTTTTTTTAATCATGCTCAATAAATAGACCTTTATAAAATCTATTTAAGGTCTAATTTTGCTAAATCATGTTGTAAAACATTATTTCCTTCTTGTGGGTTAAATACGATTGCACTAAGACCAAAAACATTCGTAACAACATCTCTATCTTTCGGACGAATGATTCTTACTTCATAAGCAAAAAGTGCTGGAGGAAGAGCTGCTGAACGAAAAGTAACATATCGATTAGGTGGCAATGTTTGTGTTGAAGGGTCTATTAATGGTAATAATACCGGAGAACCTGATGACCAATCAAACATTTCAACTGTTACTCTACGAGTATCATCTGGATCAACATTCATAGCTTCAACAGTAAGAAATAACGTAGCGGAATGTCTACGTAATACACCCGTTGATAAAGTTTCATTATAATGTTCAAAGCATTTTTTTGGAGGGTGACCATAGCCATAACTCATACCAATCCCCCCCTTTCATTTACAATTAAGGACAAGTATTCCTTATAATATATAATGCTATTATTCTTTTATTGAAAGGTATAAAAGCGGATTTCTATCTATATTATTAGATATTTTATTTTTCATTTATTCGCTCTTAAATAATAAAGTGAAACTTTATTCCAAACAATATTGCTATTGCACCAAAGTAAAACAAACTGGACAACCTAGATTTCAAACTGTAAGATTAGATGTTGGTGAAATCGGGCAGCAAAGCATATATAGAAAATAGGTGTTAATGTTGAAAATCAATAAAAAATTTGAACCATTAATTTTTAATATCTTTATGATTTTAGGCATATCTAGCATTATCTCTTTCGTCATGGTTTCAATGAATGTTGGATATACAGCTTTATTTCTCAAATCATGGATGAAAACATGGGGAATTGCTTTCGTACTTGCATTTTTAGCTTCTAAATTATTACCCTTTGTAGTTAAAAAGATAATGAAAATCTTCACTTTTGTTGAGAATGATGCTTAAGAATAAAGTGATGTACTGCGTAGGTTCATTCCAATTAAAAGAGTTTATTATCACAAAAACTTAACCTAGTAAAATGTTTCAAATCGAAGGAAGACACCTTAAAGGTTGTCTTTTCTTTATAAGTAAAAAAAGCCCGCCTATTTCCGTAGGCGGGCTTTATCTTTATTACACAATACGAAAGTATACTCTCTTTTTCACTGAAATTTCATGTAATTATACATATTCATGAAAATAGCAGAATTAAAATATGCCAAAATAAAAAATGAGCTAAATCCCCTAAATAGCTATATAGAGATGAAGTTGTTATGACAACATATTTTCCACTTTCAACTTAGTTATCATTAGAATGTTTTTCTACAAAATCAAGGATCCTAGCATTAACTTCGTTAGAGAACTCACCATTGATTGCGTGAGATGCATTTTTCCAATTAACTATATCAATATCTTTAACGTATTTTTTTCCAGTTTCAACTGCTTTTACCGAATTGTGCATTGTACTTTTTTCAGCTATAAGTGCAAGCACTGGAATATCAATATTTTTTAAGTCTTCTTTACTAAATAAATCAGGCGCTGGCGTTTTCAGTTTATAGTTACGCATACCCGACTCGATTAACTTAGCGATAGGCTCATCGTCACTTGCTTCTGCTCCTCCAGCAACATAGCTTAACATCTTTTCTCTTAAAAACTTAGGGACAATAGGAACGGAAGCTGGAATAGATGCCAGAATCATTTTTATGGATATTTGCGCAAATACAAAGACTGGATCTAATAAACTAGCCGTAGCAATATGCTCAGGATTATATCTGGCCAAGTTCATTGTTGTCCACCCTCCAATGGAGACACCTACGATATGCACTCTTTCTAAACCTAATCCTTCAATTACTTCATTTAACCATTCTGCTTGTTGTTTTTGGTTTTCAATCACCTTCGTTTGCACACTCATCCCAGGTTCACCTAGTAAATCTATCGTATAAACAGGCCTTTTTTCTCTTAGACCTTCTAAATTAGGTACCCACATTGGAGTAGATGCACCACGTCCAGGGAGTAAGAGTATTGGTTCCTTATGTTTGTTTTCCTCTTTAGTAAAATAATAAGCACGAATTGTGCCATATTTCGTTTTTATATTTTTCGTATCGTTAGGTTTTGGAAGGAGTGCCATTGATTCATCGTAGGCAATTTGAAAGTCTTCCTTTCCTTTTTCAGATGTAAAGTGACCAACCTTATTATCATGTCTCTTCATTTGAATGCCTCCTTTCTACAACTATATGGATGAACTTTATCTATATATTCATGGTAATTATCCATTGAATTTTTATCTTCTTTAAGACAAGACTCTCATTTAGAAAAAAGAAAATCGTACGTTTAGATACAATTTGGCAACAAACTAACTGTTTTTTGTACATTAATAGACAACTACTGCAAGAATTATAGTTTTTATGTTTTCACTTATCTTTTTAATCAGATGAATGCTTTTTTAGTACATAATAAAGTGAAACTTTAATCAGTGGGGGGTTCATCGACCACTGATTATTAGCTCACACCAATCGGGCTTTTACGGTCAGCCCGCCCCCCACCTAACTTCTTTGCTTCCGCTGAATTTTGAGGTGGGGGTCTTACTACCCGTTAATGCGAGATAAAAAATATAAAAAAATATCCAGAAAAACTGTCACAAAATCCGTTTTTCTGGTTTCTCTATAATACAGGTATCAAATTGAAAGTGAGGTTTAAACGAACATGTTAACCATAGAAAATGAAGAAAGTCATGCTTCTAATATGACCTTTGAAGATTTATTTAAGCAGTACTATGCTTATGCTGTGAAACAGATTATATGGATTGTTAAAGATCAATCTATCGCTGAAGAGTTAGCACAAGAAGTATTTTTACAATTATATCGTAGCGATTGGAAAGGAATTAAAAATATACCTGGATGGTTGATTAAATCTTCTACTTATGTAGCTTATAACCATTTTCGATTTGAAAAAAGGCAGCAAGCGAAGATTGATAAGGAAATACAATACCATGAAGTACAAAATGTATCATCATTAGACGATGATCGGATAAGAAAAGAAGAAATTACAAAGGTCCAAACGACACTAAATAAAATGAATGATCGAGAACGAACCCTTTTACTAATGAAATTCTCTGGTTTTCAATATAAAGAAATTGCAGAAGTACTTCAAATTGAAATATCTTCTATAGGAACATTATTAGTCCGAGCCAAAATGAAATTCCGCAAGATTTATAAACAAATAGAGGAGGCATAACAAATGAAATGTTATGATATCGGGTTTATTCAAACATATATTGATGGAGAACTTTCTCATGATATAAGAAAGGAATTTACAAAGCACCTAGATACATGTGAAGCATGCCAAGATTTATTAGTAGAAATTAGTAAATTAAATCAATGGGAAAACGTAATGCTAGATGAAGAATCTGCAAATTCACCACAAGAAATCAAAATTGATATAGAACAAGCATGGAAAACATTTGAAAGTCGTTCCAAGTTAGACAACGTTTCTAATATAAATTACAAAAAACAACAAAAGAAAGGCATCTTTACAAACATGAGTAAAAAATCAAAATGTTTCATTTATACAGCAGTAGCTGCAGCTGCACTTTTCATAACAGCAATGATTCCACAAGTACAAGTGGCGGCTACAAATGTCGCTTCATATTTTTCTGATGCAATTACAAATGATAAAGTTGTAAATGAAGGAATAAAAGATGAAAATGGTATCACACAAGATATGATGAAGAATGGTAAATATATTCCTATTGATGAAAAAATTACAGATCAAGGTATTACTGTACATCTCAAAGAATTATTTATCGCAGATTCACGTATATCAGTTCATTATAGAATGGAAAAAGCTGACGGAAGTTTAGTACCATTTGAATTTGATACATCAGGATTAGATCTCCAAAGTGATGGTATAATTAATGGACAACAAGAGGAAAACCCTGAGATTAAACATGATGGGAGACTATCATTTATCCATGATTCAGATGATCGTCTTCCTTTTGAACTTATGGCAGCAGGTAAAAAATTAAATGAAGTGGGCATTCGTGATAATGATAAACCCGAAGGTGTCGCTACATTTGTTATAGTTCCTGGAGGAAAAGACGATTTTAAACAGCCCCTTACTTTAGATGTAAATATAACTAGAATTGGAAAAGTAATTGGATCTTGGAAAGCTCAAATTCCAATTGATACTTCACATTTGAAAAATAATACGAATTAACATGAAAAAAAGAATAGAACAATATGTATCTAATTCTCAGTTTATATGTTTTCTTGTTTTCGTTACATTTATTTCGTATATAGTTTTTACTCTATCTTTTATTTATGATTTAAGACCATTATAAGAAAAAGCCCTCTAAAAAAGTAGGAAAATAAATAACCGGTTTCTTAACGTATAAGGAATCGGTTATTTTGTATTTAAAATGCGTCTAAACGTACAATTTTCTTTTTATAAAAAAGAATAGACACCCTAAGGTGCCTTCCTCCGACTTGAACCATCTTAATTTTAATAATATGTATTGGACTCCCGTCCAACTATTATTTTACCACGTTAAGTTGTTTTGTTTATTGAGAAATACAATGTTTTATTTATGCTAATCTTCTGTATTAGTTCATTTTGTAGTCCGTGCAGCGGTTAACAAGAAAATAATAGCATTGATGACACCTAAAAGTCCCTGCTTAATCCACATAGATAATGCAGCATTTGTGCCAATGGCTAGAAAAATAAGCATTACTGTGTATCTATTGAATCTCAGTATAGACAACCTCCCGATGGGACTATATTTAAGGAAATTTCATTATTTTTTTGTTCCGTAAAACATTGTACTTCCTAGTGAAGAGAAATTCAGTTTTACTTCTATAACTCGCCCTGTTTCCACTCTTTATTATGGATATCTAATCCTTCTTGACCAAAGAAATGGAGAATAAATTCTTTTTCATCACTATCAATTTTTTTAGCTAGTTTAGATCCCTCCATACTTTGCTTTTTTCCTGAACGTAAATAATGAATTTCTTCAAAGTCTTTAACTACAGATTCGAACTCTCCATCATACCATTTGTTCAGAATAGATTCATATTTTGGTCTTTCATCATTATTAATAACATTTAAGTTGTTTTTTAAGTATTGAATGTTTTCTTTCGTCATTTGAAATCGCCCTACATCACGGGTACCGGAAACATGAAGATTATTCCCATTGAATTTGAGTTTTTGTAAAGACATATGTATCATCATATCATTTATAGTTTGCTCGTTTTGAATTTCACCAATCGACTGTGCCGCTTTAGAGAGTTCATCTTCACTTACTATATAACTATCTTTTTGCTGCTTTTGAATGGTTTGAACTTTCGGTTTTTCCTGAACCTTTTCTTCTTGTTTAGGTTTTGATTCAGTTGTAGTCTTCTCATTTGAGCTACAAGCAGCCATTCCCATAAGCAATGTACCGCATGTTAAAGCCATTAGTAACTTTCGGTTCATTTTTTTCCGCCTATCTGCATTAGTTATTTTAAACAGTTTTTTAATGTAAGATTTCTCATCTCATAGTAGCAAAGAATGTATCTATATATTGTCATGTTTTGTCGAAGAATAATAAAAAAACAACCTAGATCCTATAGGATCTAGGTTGCTTTTAATACGTAAACGTAATCGTCACTAAAGAATACCCTTCTTTCGCATTATAAGGCTCCGCTTTATAAGAAACTCGATTTGCCCCTTGCGGATAATCGATTTCGCCAATTGCCTTTTTCACATCTTGCAGTGCACCATTCATTGATTGCTTGTATAGCACTTCAATTTTCTCTGGTTTTGCACTATAGCGTTGCTGCATTTTATTTTTTAATTCGGTATAGTTATTTGCGATATATTCATTTCCTAAATAGTTTAACTTTGTATCTTTTAATATTTGTTGATATGCAGGCGTTTTCGTACTACCTGCCGCAATTTTGTTTGTCAGTGTACTATAATAATTCGTTGTAGCTTGCGGGTAGTCTCCGCGGTTCCACTCATGATTTCTTGCGATTTGTTCATCTGATAAATTGAAATACGAATACGTGACGCGGCCCTGCTCATCTGGCACTGGATCATCGAATGTTGTATCAAGGTGATACCATTTGTTTTCGACTTTCACTAAATTCCAAGCATGAGGTTGTCCGTCCCCAGTTCCTGTCACAAAATGATTTTCAATTCCTGCTTCTTTTAATAATTGATAAGTTAATAGTGCGTAACCTTGGCAAACCGCAGAACGATTTACAAGTGCTTCATATGCTGTGTAAGCTTTATAAGACGTATCATAAGAAACATGCTTTACTACGTAATCATGAATCGCCTTCACTTTTTCGTGATCATCCATTCCAACTTGAGTAATAGAAGAAACGATTGCTTTCGCTTGTTTCATGACATATTCCGTCTGTTCTTTCGTTTCACGATATGTAATCTTAAGCGTAAACGTATAATTTCCAGGTGATCCAGAAAGTCCATATGAAACATTCGATCTATTATTATTTGTATACTCATTTTTACTTGCAACTTCTTTATATGCGTTAAAAAGTGTATTCATCACTTCTTCTGTATTATTATTTTTCGTTTTATATGGAAGTGTAATATTTGTCTCGTATGTATTAATACGCTTTTGTACTTCCTCTTTAAAAGCTGTTAATAATGTCGCATCTCCTGTGTCTTTCACATCGGCATTTTTATATTTCAAAGTTTTATATAAAAACTGCGCATACTGTTCACGTGTTACTGTGCCATACGGTTCAAAATTCCCGTTCCCTGTGCCATCTGCGATTCCATTTGACTGCACCGCACTAATTGCATTTTCTGCCCAAAATGGATTTGGAACATCCTTAAAGGTATGTTTTTGTTTTGCCGCAAGATGGAAAGCATTTGTAAGAATTTGTGCCATTTCCGCACGACTCACAGAAGCTTTCGGTCTAAATTGGCCATTTTCATCACCTTTAAAAACTCCTAAATTCGTTAAAGTTAACACCTCTTCTGGGAACATTGTAGAACTTTGATTAATATCACCGTAAGGATTTTTAAACGTAGATCCATCCTTTAATACGTAACGAGTTCCACCATTACTAAACGAACCGCCTTGTTTATTTGGTACTAACACTCGATAAATTAAAGCCGCAACTTGCTCCCTTGTCGCAACATCTCCAAAACCAAATATCCCATTTCCATAACCGGAAATAATATTCTTACTCGCTAAATCTTTAATCGCAGGATATGACCAATGTGATGTCGGCACATCAGAAAAAACACCCACTTCAGCAGCTTTTACATCGCTGCCATTTGTATATAACAACGCACCACCAATCAGTGATAATGATGTAATTGATTTTAATAGTTTTGTATACATAATGTCTTCTCCCAATACGCTCTCTATTTTTGTTGGTTTATGTCGAAAAATCTAAAAATATGACAAAATATATTATACAATTAAAAGTTTTTGAGGGATATATTGAATTTTAAAATATGCAAAAATTCATATTAATATATTTTTCCGTATTAATATTATGTTGTTTTGCTTGTGAATATATATAAGTAGTCAAGTCAACACAAATAATAAAAAGACAGCTATCCATAGATAGCTGTCTTTTTATTGAATCCAATTTAATTATTTTGAAAATCTAGCATACCCCAAGAAGTGCTTTTGAGTGTATGAACTATTTATCTTACTTTTAATTACACCTGTTGTTTCGTCAGCAGCATGAATATATTCACCATTCCCTAAATATATTCCTAAATGAGAAGGACCCGCTTTATATGTATTCTGTAAGAATACTAAATCTCCTGGTTGAGGATCACTTATTTTTGTAACCATTCCCCAGTATCCTGCAACACTTGTTCTCACAATGTTATATCCATTATTTTTAAATACGTAATAAATAAAGCCACTACAATCAAATCCATTTGGTCCTGTCCCAGCTTCAACATACGGCTTTCCAAGTTGTTTTAAAGCTAAATCAATTACTCCAGAAGAACCAGAATCTGTTTGGTTTAGGTTCATCCACTTGTCGCCTTCCCATGTTTTAATCTTCAACCATCCACTAGTTGTCCCATCTATTACTCTAAAATTCTGCGGACTATATAATGCTCCAGCGTTTGCTTTGCCTGAACTAAATGAAGGCTCGTTATACGCATAGAATGCTTTTTCTATGAACCTTTCTTCTCCATCTAGATTCAGCCATTTCTCGCCTTCCCATGTTTTAACCTTTAACCATCCATTAGGTGTCCCATCCACAACTCTAAAATTCTGCGGATTATATAATGCTCCAGCGTTTGCTTTTCCTGCATTAAATGAAGCTTCGTTATACGCATAGAATGCTTTGTTTATGAATCTTTCTTCTCCATCTGGATTGATCCACTTATAACCTTCATAAGTACTTACCTTCATCCAGCCATTTTCTTTTTTTTCTACTACTCCCCAATTTTGCGGGTTAAATGGTGCTTCATAATTTGCTTTCTGTGCATTAAATGAAGGTTCATTATACGCATAGATTGTTTTGTTGACAGTAATTTGTTCAGCCGTAGGATTCATCCACTTGTCGCCTTCCCACGTCTTAAATTTTAGCCAACCATCTGTTGTTCCATCTACTATTCTAAATGTTTGTCGCCCGTACTTCGCTCCAGCATTCGCAACCTTTGATGAGAAAGAAGGTTCATCATATGCATAGAAATCTCCCATGACACGTTCTTCCCCATTTAAGTTAATCCAAACTGGACCTTCCCATGTTTCAATCTTCCACCAACCATTATCTCTTTTTTCCACGACTCCTACATTTTGAGCACCATACTCTGATCCGCCATTTGTTTTAGCTGAATTAAAAGATGGCTCCTTATACCCATAGAATGATTGATTCACATATTCTGAACTACTAGCAGCGTGAGTTACTATACTAAATGTAGAAATAGATAAAATGAAAATTAATAGCAATGATACGCCTTTTTTAAACATATAAACTTTTCACCTCTTCCTTTTTTTAACAGTATATTACCATAAGTACATTAACATAAATTTCTTTATTTATCTATAATTTACCATATTAATTGGTAAACAATTTAGATTATTATATTTCTTTTAAACCCTCTCTATTCAAGGCATAATTGGGTTCAATGTAATATGAAATACAAGATATGCAATATTGCATATCTTGTATTTTTTATATTAAATTATTAATCTATTCCTTTCTTATACAAAAGTATCTAATTTTTGCTAGTTTCTCTTCTTTTTAAAATAACTATTTAGAGATAGTTTTATTAAATTTTTCACTACTAGCCACAAAAATATCTTATAATCTTTATATAATAAATTAATGTATTAGGGGTAGATAAAATGCCAGTTACACTCGAACTTATTCTTTTCATTCTTATAGCAATTAGTGCTGTTAGCTATTTAATAAAAGAATTTCAAAAAACTAGGAAACGAACACTTGGAATTTCACTAGAATTTTTAGTTCTTTTCTGGTCAATATGGAGAATATCAACTATTATAATCTAATTTATAAAACATAAATTCCTTCGAATGAAGTGAAACTCTAATCAGCGGGAGTTTTATGGGATAAATTTACCAGTATTTTTACCATAACATTCATGTTAAAATCCCTTGTGAGTACGACATAACTCGACCTTATGAAGCTCCGCAGCTTTTATCGCGGAGCTTTTTTTATTAAAATTAACGCTTTTGTTCACTTTTTTGATACATTTACGAAACATTCATATGTTACGTTATATAAGTCCTTTTTTAAATCTTATTCATTCTAGCAAAAAGTCCTAGTCCCCCTAGGGCTTTTTTGCATTCAAACAATGAGTTGTATTTTTTCTCAATAATCGAAACTACTTAACATAGTAAAATAATAATTGGACTGGCATTCAATACCATATTACAATGGATCAAATCGCAAAAAGGCACCTTAGGGTGTCTTTTTTATAGAGAATCAGTTTAAAAACTAAAAATAAAAGAACCTCAATAAATGAGGTTCAAAAAATCTACTATTTTAAATTACCTTCGTAAAAAGCAACTCCATTTTGAACATGTTTTAAGTACCACGTAATCGTCCCGCCACAAACATTTTCATTAAAACTATTAGCATATACTCCATTTGAGTAATAAAGAGTTCTTTTGAATTTACCATTAGAATACTCATAAGGAATTGAGCATGTTGCTTGCTTCGGAGAGCTCACAGCTTTTTGCGTATCAGCTGAAGCTGCCCCAATTCCTCCTGTTAATGCAATACCTGTTGCCAATAGCCCTACTACTAATTTCTTGAACATAATAAATCCCCCTTTAATAGTTTTTATAGCTTACAACTTAAATGTATCATTTTTGTAATTTATGTAAATATCTTGAACATGTAGAAATATTTATTTAATTATTGGTAATATTAGGATTTTATTTTATCAAATGTAAAATAGAGGGATTAGAGAAGCATGTGAAAATACAGATAGGTTTATATTAAATGAACGTGGTCCAAGTCGGCGAAAGGCACCTTTTGGTGTCTTTTTTGTACATAAAAAAATCTCACCATCTTATAGAAACGATAAGACCTTTAAAACAATAATTGCAACTATATTAATTTTACATTACATTAAGGTTAGAGAATGTTCTTATATTAATAAAGTGCTAAATAGTAGGTGGAAAAATGGAATTTAACGATTTGGGTATTACCATTAAAGAACTTAGAATTAAAAAAAATATATCACAATCCGAATTATGTCATGGAATATGTTCACAAAGTCAAATTAGCAAGATTGAAAAAGGTATGATTTATCCATCTAGTATATTGTTATATCAATTATCAGAAAGACTTGGTATTGATCCGAATAACATATTTGCACTAACTCAAAACAAAAGATTAAAATATGTAGAAAATGTAAAATACGTAATAAAAGATTGCTTAAAGCAAAAACAATATAAAGAACTTTATGAAATAGTAAAAAAAGAGAAAAACTTGAATAATTTTCAAACAAAAGATGAGAAACAATTTCTAATGTGGCATGAAGCAATTGCTATATTTATGGTGGATAAATCAATAAAAACTGCTTTAGATTTTTTAAATAATGCATTAAAACTCACTTTAACTAATTCTGATTTTTTATCAGAAAGAGAAATAGATATTATGCAAACAATGGCTATATTTTATGCAGAAAATAAAGAATATGAAAAAAGTATTAATATATTCAAAAGATGTTTAACTAATTTTAATAAATTAGATTTTCCTAGAGATAAAGAAATTAAATTAAAACTCATGTTAAATTTAGCAAAATGTTTCGACTTCACATATCAACATGAAGAGGCAATAAAGTATATTGATAAGGGTATCAAATTAGCAATTAATCTAAATACTTTATACTTACTAGGTGAACTATTCTATTTAAAGGGTCAGTGTTTATTAAAAATGAAACAACATAATGTAGAAGATGTTATTTATAACTGGAAAAAAGCATTATTTATATTTGAACTAACAGAAAAAGAATATTATACAAAAATGCTACCAGATGAACTTATTGAAATACAAAATAAAAAACACTCATAATTTCGTAAAAACTACTTACAAAACCCACAGAAAAAATCCCTACAGCTTTTAAACTTAGATCGATAATATTAAAATTAATTTAAGTCGGCGAAAGGCACCTTTTGGTGTCTTTTCTTTATTTTTACAAGGACCTGCTCAATTAATTCTTAAGAACATACTGAGAAGCATTGTTTTATTTATCTCATTTTCATTCATGCTATATATAAAATTCTTTAATAAATCCACCTCAAACATACTTATATGCATAGGAGTATGTTTGAGGTGGAACTTCTTCAAATACTAGTTCCTTTTATAAACCGTTTTTTGATGTAGATGACATTATTCTCAATACAATAGAATGAATTATGGGAACATATTTAGCAATATATATCAAAAAATAATATTAAAAACCCCCTCCACCTTAAGGTAGAAGGGATCTTCTAATTTCTATTTCAAACTACCTAAAATTTCTGTAAAGATAACCCCAAGCATATGTGCACCTGCATCTGGATATCCTAAACTTCTTTCACCAACTACCGCTCCTCTGCCGAATGATCTTTCAACGATAGATTATATGCCTTGAAGTGCTGTTTGCAACATTTCAATTCAGATATACGACAGTAAAGAATACATTATCACAGTGTCAGCAAGCAAAAGTGTATTCTGCATTTCTGAAAACAGTAGATGGCAGATTATGACCTACTGAATCTGCTAAGAAAGAATATACAAGAACATCCTTAACATCCTCTCTATTTCCACTAATGATGACATCAAGGAAATCTTCTACTTGGAATTCTGGAGTAAACAACACAATCTTAGTTGTTCTGTTTGGTTCTAAAGAAACAAAAGTACGAGAGATTTCAACTAATTCATTTTGAGTTGGGAAAAAGGTGTTTCGACTTCTCTTAACAGTTACCGTTACATTACTAGTATGACAGCGTGAATCATTGTTTAACATAATGTTGAGAGCAGTTGGAATAATCCCATTTTCAGAAACTGGAACTCGAAACACTCCAGTAGATTTATGAGCCATATAATCACATCCTTCCAAAATAAAATATATTTACAATATATTAAATGCAAAAAACGTTCATTTTGATATGGACAAATTACATGATTAATATATCTATAATAACCCTCGGTATTACTAAGCCAATGTTTTAAAAGATTAACAAATATCGCGAGAACCAATCGAATGTATATTAAAAGTAAAAAGAATAAGTTGTCTAAAAGACCCCCTATTTTGAGCCAATAATGAGACATTATGTTAATCTTATATGTATAGTTGCACAAAATTGAGAAACTTAAGGAGACAGATAAATTTTATGAGAAAATTATCTATATTACTTACTTTCATTCTAGTATTAGTCAGTGTTACGGCTGCTTGCACACAAGATAAAACAGATAGTGCCGTTGAAAATGGTCCAATAGAAGAACCAACCGCAAAAAATGAAAATGAAGAATTAATAAATTTTGAAGAAAAAGAAGATATGAGCCGCTTGGAACAAGGTATTTTATTAGTTGGTGAGAGTGTTAAGGGAGGCTATTACTTGACCGCTGTTCAAAGTGCCTATTTAAATGCTAGCAACGATTCCGTAGTTGTTAATGTCTCTGTAAAAAATGTACGAGGTCAAACGATTGGACTATCAGAATTAAAATATAACTTAAAAGATGAAAAAGACGGAAAGATCTATAAAGGAAAGGTGCTTGATCAAAACCCTTCTGATATACAAGTTAAACCAAATGAAACGGTAGAATTGAAAATAGCTTTTGAAGTACCACGTACCGCAGATGAATATATGTTTTATATTGAAAGCTCTTTAGACCCTCTACAAACATACTGGAAAATTGATAAGCTGCAATCACAAACAAACTAAGTCTAAAATAAGCAAAAAGCAATGAAAAATTTAATATAGATACGAATGAATACTATATAAACGTAAGACCATCGATTTAATGAATCGTTGGTCTTTTTCAAAAAATGCCCCATTAAAAACTAAGAGATAAAAAAGAACTAATCTCGAGAAGAGATTAGCTCAATATATCCAAAGCTATTATGGTACATAGTTTTATGAGCAAACGTTATATAATGTTGTATGGGATACATAACCTGTCATCCCTTTATATGTAACTTTTAACCACTGTTTAGAATTACTGTAATGACCTTGAACATATTCACCAGTTACCCATGTTCCAGTAATTTTCGTACCATCATTAAATGTATGTAAGACAGGTGAATCGACAGTATAACCACTGCGCATCTTTGCACCATATACACCTACCGTACCTCCCTTTGCACAAGCTGCTACTACATTTTGATTTTCAGTAGCATTCGTAGCCGCGAAAGCAGAGCCGTTAAATGTAAATAAAGTAAATATAAAAGCTGTTAGTACTGTACAAATAGATAAACGACGTAACAAAATAAATTCCCCCTTTTTTTATAATTTACTTCTTCACAAATGATTATCTTAAATATTCTAACTATTTTCAATATATTAATGTTGAGAAATATTAGTTGTATTTTTGAAATAAGATTTTATCAAAAATAGTAACAAACTCATATTTTACTGAGAAAGAACCGAAAGAAGTCTTCTACATATCAACTATATAAAAGTCCCTCCACCTTAAGGCAGAGGGACTTTCCAATTACTATTTCAAACTACCTGCAATCTCCGTAAAGATAACCCCAAGTGCATGTGCACCTGCATCTGGATATCCTAAGCTTCTTTCGCCAACTGTACCAGCGCGGCCCATGCGAGCTACGATTTCTTTCGTGTACTCTGCTCCTTTGACCGCTGCTTCTGCTCCTTTTTCAAAGGCAGTTTTTACGTCTACTTCGTTTGAGGCGCTATCTAACCAAGAGTCTACACATGGAGCAAGTGCGTCAACAAGTGTTTTGTCACCAACTACTGCTCCTCTGCCGAATGATCTTTCACCGATCGATTGGATGCCTTGCAATGCTGCTTGCAGCATTTCAGCGAATTCTTTCACTGTTAACTCACGCTTCTCGGCTGCTGCTTTACTAGCTGCGCGGAATGCACCGCCCCAAATTGGACCAGATGCGCCGCCGCAATGTTCCATAATAATCATCGAACAGCCGTCAAGGAATGATCCGATCGTTACGTTTTCTTGTTCTACAATAGAGTGCCACTCACGTTTTAATTGCTTAAATCCTTTTGCCACACTCATTCCGAAGTCGCCATCACCAGCATGCGTATCTAGCTCACAGAACGGTACTTCATTTTTAATAATAATATCGCTCATTTTATCAACGAGATAAATCATGTTGTTTAATGTAATAACATTATCTTTAATAACAGCGTGCTCTTCCGCAGTTTCTAGTTCAAATGAAACTTCCTTCTCTTCTGTCTCTTCAAGTACATTTACGTACTCTACACTTTCAACTGGACCGTCTACTTTAAACGCTGGTGTATTACATTCTTTTGATAGTAATGTTTTTAGCTCTTCATCTAACTTCATTACCGTTAAAGACATACCAGCCATATCAATACTTGTCATATAGTTACCGACGAATACTCTATTGATTTTAATGTTTCTTGCAGCTAGTTCTCTCGTAACTGCGTTGTTAAATAAGTAAAGTTCTTGCAGTGGTGTTCCGCCAAAACCGTTAACTAGAATTGCGATTTCCTCGCCATCTTTTACTCCTAAATCTTTTACAAGGTCATTTGTCATACGGTTCGCTAGTTCATCTGCTGACAGCATTTTTTCACGCTTAATTCCTGGTTCGCCGTGAATACCTACACCGTATTCCATTTCATCTTCCGCAAGTGTGAAAGTAGGTGATCCACTCGCTGGAACTGTACAAGACGTTAATGCTAAACCGATTGTGCGCACGTTAGCCGCTGCTTTTTCTGCTACAGCTTTCACCGCTCCTAAATCCATACCTGCTTCCGCTGCTGCGCCGGCAATTTTATGAACTAAAATAACGCCCGCAACGCCGCGGCGTCCTACTGTGTACAGGCTATCTTCTACCGCAATATCATCGTCCACCTTTACGTAGTCGACTTCAATTCCATCTTCCGTCGCTAAATGCGCACCGTTTTTGAAATTCATAATATCGCCGCTATAATTTTTAATAATTAATAACGTACCTTTTTTACTAGCTGTCTCTTTAATCGCTTGGTATACCTGAATTTGTGAAGGTGACGCAAACACATCTCCGCACACTGCCGCATCTAACATTCCTTTTCCGACTAATCCTGCATGTGCCGGCTCGTGACCACTACCGCCTCCACTAATTAACGTTACTTTATTTTCGTTCATTTCTTTCTTCTTAATCACTTTATATTTTTTCAAAAGCTCAAGCTCTGGATGAGCCATAACCATTCCGTTGCACATTTCCATTACTAATGTTTCTGGTTTGTTTATAATCTTTTTCATTGTAGTTCTCCCTCAATTCCTTTAATATATTGTGATATATTTGAAATCTTCTTCTTACTAACCATGTTAAAATGAAAGCGTTTTATAGTAAACGGACAAAATGGACAATCTGTCTAAAGACACCGCTCTCATTTATAGATAGGATTTTCATATTAATAACATTCTAGGGATGATTCAGATGACCTCTTCTATAATTTCTAAAAAGATAATCGCGAACTCATTGAAGTATTTAATGGAAACAGAGTCGTTTCATAAAATATCAGTGAGCGATATTATGTTACACTGTCAAATGCGTAGGCAAACTTTTTATTATCATTTTAAAGATAAATTTGAACTATTAAGCTGGATTTATAGAGAAGAAACGAAGGAAAACATTATCGACTTTCTCGATTATGAAACGTGGGAAAACATTTTCGATTTATTATTTGATTACTTTTATGAAAATCAAAAATTTTACCGAAATGCTTTTAAAGTCATTGAGCAAAACTCGTTTAATCACTATTTATTTGAGCATACGAAAAACTTATATATGAAGATTATCGATGAACTATCTGTGAGCTGTGGATTCAGCCTTTCTGATGAGACAAAAAATACGATTGCCTCCTTTTATAGTCACGGCTTCGTTGGAACGATAAAAGATTGGATTGAAAGTAAGTGCGAAGTAGATCCTTCCATTATGTCTTCTCTTATGAAAAATATGATAAACAATCAATTACTACTATTACTGGAGCAATCAGCAAAGTAATTAAAGGGTGGCAAAAGCAATGAAAAAGATTATAAATGATGTACAAAATATCGTTCAAGATATGCTGCACGGCTTTTATTTTGAACATAACGACAAAGTAAATTACGATGAAACGAATAACATCATTTATGTAAAAGATATCGAAAAAATGAAGCAAGACGTCGCTATTATAAGTGGCGGTGGTAGCGGACATGAACCTGCTGATATTGGCTATGTAGGAAAAGGTATGCTTACAGCGGCAGTAAACGGAAGCATCTTCACTCCGCCTACAGTGGAACAAATTGCGGCGGCAACTCGCCTTATGCCAAAAGATAAAAGTATACTATTCATTATTAAAAACTTTAAAGATGACGTTGAGAACTTTCTTGCGGCAAAGCAGATTGCTAAAGAAGAAGGAAGAAAAATTGACCACATCATCGTAAATGACGACGTTTCAATTGAAGATGATGCTTCTTTTAATAAAAGAAGACGCGGCGTCGCTGGTACTGTTTTCGTTCAAAAAATACTTGGTGCGGCCGCTCTTGAAGGCCATTCTCTAGAAGAACTAACAACACTTGGCCGCTCTATCACTAAAAACTTACACACATTAGGAGTTGCTCTTTCCCCTGTCAACGATCCAGTAAAAGGAAAAGCTTCATTCACATTAAATGACGATGAAGTGTTTTATGGCGTAGGCATTCACGGAGAAAAAGGTTACCGTAAAGAAGCACTATCCTCTTCTGAAATATTAGCGATCGAACTAATGAACAAACTAAAAAGCATTTATCGCTGGAGAAAAGGAGACAACTTCGCTATCCTCATTAATGGACTCGGCGCAACTCCATTAATGGAACAATACATTTTCGCAAACGACATTCGCCGTTTGTGTGAACTTGAAGGATTGCAAGTGACATTCGTAAAGGTTGGTACACTGTTAACTTCTTTAGATATGAAGGGTGTTTCGCTTAGTTTGCTTAAGGTAGAGGATTTGGATTGGGTGAAGTGGTTGAAGGCGGATGTTAGAGTGGGTAATTGGTAAGTAAAAATTATGATGATAAAAGCCTTTAACTATAACAAGTTAAAGGCTTTTTGCAAATTGAAATATCACTCGAGCATTCAAAAGAAATTCGTAATTGCCTCACTGAATGATGACAGGTCTTCCAAATAAAGCTGGATGATAAATTAACATCGCTCCTACAAATGAACATACTAAACAAAAAATAGCCTCGTATTTTATAACTAGAGAAGAGCTGGTATCAAGCTTTTCCCCCTCTCTTTTAAATATCATTTTTAAAGCTCTATATAATAAATACCCAATAATCGCCCCGAGGGTGTTCGTAAATAAATCATCAATATCTGTAATTCTATTATTTAACAATTGATTTAACTCAATTGCCAATGAAAAAAAGAATCCTGCACATACCGTGTTTTTTATTTTTCTAAAATACGGCCAAATCATCGGTAATAAAAAACCGAACGGCATAAACAGTACGATGTTCAAAAGATACGTAGTACTACCTACCGTATCAAATAGAGTCAAGTTAATTTGACTTACACGAATCCACGTTTCATATCTACTTATATCCCATACAGTCGCGATTTGCGTCACCTTATACACAAGCGAAAGGTAAAATAGAAAAACATGCACCCATAGAAAATGCCGAATAGATATATTGTTTTTCGCTTTAAAATAACATCCAATTTGAAATACAATACAAAACATAATTGTAAAAAAATACGTATACAAATAACTCATCAAAACTTCTGTATGCATGTGGAATCCCCTAACTTTACATTTTCATCTATTATTTAGAACATAGTTTAAGAACCAGTACTTTGTTCATATATTTAATCTTTTACTTTGTCTTCGAATATAGGGAATATATTAAAAATAAAAAAATCCCCACTTATTCATTTTCAGTCTCCTCCTTGATGTAACTTGTTTATAGGATAGGAAAAACTTTTAAAATAAAAAGTGGGGGAAATATAAAATTTTCCTTAAATTTTATGTTAGATTTTATTATTACTCTAATTACTAATCCGCTATTCGTTGTTAGGCAACAGTATGCTGAAACTTAGGTTTCACTTTATCCCTTCTCATCCCTCATACTGTAATACCCCAAATTAATAATAACCAAGAAATACCCACCCATAATTCCAGCAGCGAATGTCCACATGAATTCATGGTGTTCAATTTCATACATAATAATCGCGCCGAGTATTGCGGCTGCGAACCGATTTATCATTCCAAGCATCGGTGCTTTTTCTTTTTTTACAATGCTATCTCCGAACTTTTCAATACGCCTTCCTAAAATCCAGGCGCAGTACATACTCACCAAAAGGCCAATGCTTATCCCTACGAACTGGGCTGAAAAAGGTGTCACAAGCCATCCCAATAACATTACGCCTAGCAAACAATACATTTGTATGTTGAATGATCTTAATGCCATACGAATCATGTTATACTCCTTTATCTTTCTCATTGTAATCCCGTATCATCAATCCAATCTTCCAGGCTTCAAGCTTTCAGCTATATCTTTTTTAAAATGAGGGAATTTGATTTTGCTTACCATTAAATAAGCGAGTACGCATGTACCAAACGCCACGGAAACTGGATTCTTTAAAAAACATAAAATGAGGAGACACATTGCCGCGAATGGGATTGGCATGCCGATAAAGGTCGGGAGTTTGCTTTGCTGTGTGTTAAATCTTGCAAGCCGAAGCATGCCGCAAATACTGTAAGTGAGCGCGCATATCATCCCGATAGACTGCAAATCTTTTAACGAGGCACTATATGCAAGAATAGACGGTGCCACACCAAAAGTAACTAAATCCGCAAATGAGTCCAACTCTCCACCAATTTCCGAAACAGAATCAAGTTTCCGAGCGACCATACCATCTAAAAAGTCAAACAACATACCTGTAATAATAAAAACTGCTCCCCAATAAATATCGTGAACGAAAACAGCGTAAATAGCTAAAAGCCCACATACAAAATTTGCTATCGTAATCATATTTGGTATGAAACTCATAATACACTTCTCCTCCTTTCTACTAATTGCTTCATCTACGTTCTTACTCATTACAATCAAGATCTTTCTGTTTTTCTTCCAATATGACTTTATTTATTTTCGTTAACGTATCTGTCATTTGCTCTAGGGCGTTTATATCGATTTTAGAAAAATATTTCTCAATTAATACATCATCTAACTCCGACAACCGCTCTATATACTTACTACCGTTTGGACCAAGTGTAAGAAAATACTCCCGTTTATTATTAGGGTTTACTTGTTTTGAAATCATCTTCTGTTTCTCCAATTTAGACAAAACTTGACTAACGGCACTTTTTGATATATTAAAAGTAGTCGCAATGTGATTTGCTGTCGTGTTTTCATTTAAATTAATATGAAATAGCATGCTCTCTTGCTGTCCTGTAAGACCGAATTCATCTTTTAACTCCTGGAATAGTAAAATGTAGAATTCATTATAAGCTCGGTTCATTTCATTAATTACTTCTTTATACGTTCTAGTCATAGCGTTATTCCTCCATGCTTTTATTTCGTTTTGTTTAATAGTTAAGTTTACTTAACTTAACTATATTATACCGTTATGTTCGTGTAAAGGGAAATATAACTCTACACTTTACTCACAATGATACAAAAAAGAAGACACTCTTCTAAAACAAGTTAAGTCCCTTCTTCCTCACCGCTTCCTTCATCCAAATACCCGATTAATCGTTCTGAATAATCAAAAAGAAAATCAATTAAATTCCATATAGACCCATTACTGGTTAAAATGTTATAATGGAATTACCCTACATAGTTACTCATAGCCAGACTGAGGAACTAGCGTCTTATTAAGTAATGCGCATAACTAAAATAAAAAAGACACTTTACGGTGTCTTTTTTATTTATATTCCTAGGAATCATCTCTTTTATAAACAGACTCTATCAAACAGTAAAGGAGACAAACAGATGGAACATCCTGTTGCAAGAGAATTACGTTTTATACGGGTATGTCTTATCATTTTGATTATTGTCATTGCATTCTGGGATCGTGAGAAAACTGTGGAAATTACTGATCACGGTAGCGATCCTATCTTAAACACCAGCAATATGACCCAAGTTGGTGAGAATACATTTGCATACAAAGACGAATCGAATCAAATTAAAATATTTAAGTTTAATCCAGATACAAATGAAATAAAATTAATAAAAGAGTTTTATGCTAACGAATATTAATTACATGAATTAAATAATTCAAATCTGTAGAAGACACTTTAAAGTGTCTTTTCTTTATGAACTACAAAGTATGAGGACCCAAGCCATTAGCTACAATTACGACTAAGGCTTTTACTATATAAAAAATAAAACATAGTAAGAATAGAATACTCACTTAAATTATTTTTCACTTCACAAACTACATCCAAAAAGTTGGATAACTTCTTTTACTACTCATATTATTAATAAATAAAGCAATAACTACAATAACAACGGAGCCAATTAAAACTGGTGTTACTAAATAACTCCAACTATTTGCTCCTAAAATAACGATAATCGGATCGGCGCCTGCCGGAGGATGCGTCGTTCTCGTTAACATCATAACGGCTATTGCCATCCCCACCGCTAAAGCAATTGTCCAATATTCATTCCCAAACAAATGATACATTGATAGACCAATGAAAGTTGAAATCAAATGTCCTCCAATAATATTACGCGGCTGAGATAATGGCGCATTCCAAACTCCAAACGCTAATACACAACTCGCACCAAATGGAGCCATTAATAATTCTGTAGAGGTTATGCTCGTTAAATATGTTAAGGTAAGAATTGTTAAAAATCCCCCTAGTAGTCCCGTTAAAGAGTCCTTTACATTTACTTGTAATGGGCTTCTTCCTTTCCCTTTCATTTTTGTAAAATATCGTACACTTATTGGTTGAGGATCTTTCTGCTTAGTTGCTGTTATATTATCCATCGTTCTCCTCCTTTATTTACCAACAATTATAACCTGGCATAACTAACCTGTAAATATTAATTTAAGGGGTTAGTTTTAAAATACAAAAAAAGAATCAACTGTTATAAGTTGATTCTCTAAACTTCCTCAAATTTTCGATCCTGAAATTTTGCTACCTTTTTCCGGTTCCCACATATTTTCATAGAACACCATTTTCGTTTTCCACTCTTATCTATAAATAATAAAACACAGTCAGGATTTGAACACCTTTTAAGGGAAATAAGCTTATTTTCTGCTATTAACGTTAAAGCGTCAAATGCAATTAACGATGCGAGTACATCCTCGATTTCTCCAACTGGGATAGATACTAGCTGCTGTTCAATGATTTTATATGTAAATGGTGCCTTCTCAATTTGTTTTTCTAAATACGTAATAAAATCATTAGAAATTTCTTGCTGATCAGCAATTGCCTCAAACTGTTTTCTCAATACTTCTCTTACCTCTAATATGCTAGATGTAACTTGATCCATTCGCTTCTGAATTCCTATAAGTGTTTTTTCATTCCAAAAAGGAAGATTAACCTTTATTACATGTAGCCATTCTAATACATCTTCATCTGTTATTAATAAATCATAACGTTGTCCACGCCTAACTAACTCTGTATTTACTAAATCTAATGAGAGATTTCCCGATATAAGCGGGAATTGTTTTGTTTCCTGCATGTACTCATCACCTTCTCTTTAAATAATCATATTCCAAATTAATACAGAAGTACAACTTTTTTATAAACTACAAAGTATGAAGATTAAGGCCTTTAGCCATAATTACGACTAAAGGCTTTTTGTATGTAAGTAAATGAAAAAGGAGCTAATTTTATGGAACATAATAAAAATGGAGTGCTTGCTTTAATTGTTTTATTTGTAGGACTAGCATTTTTTGTCAGTGGAATGGTTTATCATTTATGGGGCTCATTTTAATTTCAACTTTTAGACAGATAAATAATTCGAATCAGAGAAATGTGCATTTTTCCCTTTTCCTTCCAAAATTAATATAATAAGATATAAAATGTAATACATATAAAGACAAATATATATAGCACTCATTAAAAGTGCTTCTATTTTGGAAGGAAGAAACAAACGATGAACAAAAAGTTATTAGCATCATTATTATGTAGCACATTCTTGTTTGGAGTATCAGCTTGCAGTTCACATGATGCGCCTGCGAAAAATGAGCAGGCGACTTCTAAAAAAACAGAGAATGACAAACTTAGCAACAAGGATTCGCAAAAAGAACTTCCTACCAATGTAGATTCCTCTGATGTATACATGTCAATGGGATCTGCCGAGTCATTAGATGTTCTAGGGACTGGAGAAGTTAAAGCACAAGGTGTCTTTAAAGTATTAGACATCGCAGTTTATAATCGTAAAGAAGAACCCATTACACTAGATATCAACAACTTTAAATTAATTGATGGATTTGGAAGAGAATATCACATTTCCAATGAACATCAATCCGTACTTAAAGCTGCAAATACCTCTACATTTAAATTTGGTATTGTTAACCCTGATGAACATTCGGACGGAAACATTGTATTCGATGTACCGAAAAACACGCGAGGATTAACTTTAAAATTTAATAATGATAAGTTAGATAAAGAGCTCCAATTAAAAGTGGAATTGGAATAGGCAAAATAAATACGTCTCCCTTAACATTCTCTACTAACATAAAAAAGTACAGTCTTTTCTACAGCAGACTGTACTTTTTTATTTATCATTTCACATAACATTCCCTAATTTTTTTGACTAGATGCTCTCCAATCACGAAAAGATGTTGGGCGTCCAGAAAAAGCTCTTTGCTTTGTAACAGATGGTTTTTCTTCAGGAGTCATTGTTTTTTCTTTAAGAGTCGCTGGTTTTTCTTTAAGCGTCACTGATTTTTCTTCAAGAATAGTCACAGCTGTTTGCATTTTCTCTAACTGTTCTTTCAACAATTGTTGTTCAATCTTTAAATCCGTAAGTAAACGTAAAATCATCTCAGAATTAGCCATAAGATCCTCCTTCCCCCAATACACAGAATAAAATACAATATGTAGAAGACAAAATTCCGGTGACAAAAATAAGATCGTCAACTCTTTTTAACTTCCAAAATCCTTTTATTTTTTTAAGGACCTGCTCCATTCACCCTTAAAAACATAAATTAAATTAAATCCATTAATAAATGGTCTTTATGGAAGGAGGAGTTAATATGGGCTATGGCGGTAGTTGTGGTGGTGGCTGTGGTTTCGGCGGCGGATTTGCCTTACTTGTTGTGCTCTTCATCTTATTAATCATTGTTGGCGCTAGCTGTTGGGGCGGCGGATTCGGCTGCTAAGGAGAGGCACTCTTGAGAGTGTCTTTTTTTGATATGTGGCTCGTATACATATTGTTCAAATCTATATATTTTTTAAAAATATAGATTTAAAGCATATTTCTCAATGAATAAAACAATTTAACATGGTAAAATAATAGTTGGATGGGAGTCCAATATATTATTAAAATTAAGATGGTTCAAGTCGAAGGAAGGCACCTTAGGGTGTCTTTTCTTTATGACTTCTATCATCAACAAAGGGTGATACAAACTATTACATATGTTTGTACCACCCTTTATTGATGCGTTTAGACTTCACAGTTGTTGAAGTTTTAGACTTCTCCCTTAGTGTACCCATATTATTAGAACATCCTGTAATCTGTAGACAAAATGTAGCTAATAAAAACAATATTAATAATTTCTTCAATAAATCCTCCTACATGCATAAAACACGATATGTTACAAAACAAACATAACATCAACCCTTTATAAAAACAATATAATCCTCGGTCCTTAAGCTATCTCTTAACATAGGAGTACCGCTACATATTCATCAAGCTAAGATTTTAAAATATCCTTTACTTAAGGAATTTGTAAGTATCAAGTAAGAAAAACGAGAGCTTTGTTTCGTATAATCAAAATATAAAGTGAAGGAAGAAAGATTATTTCTGGGATTAATATGCATGTGACAAGAGAAGAAAGCTACGTTTTTTTAGAATAATAATATGAGTATGTCCAAGTTTTGGAGATTGCTTGCAAATATTTTGAAGTTTTCGCACCAGAATTCTAATTACCATACCTGTTTTGTACCATCACGTATTGGAGGTTAAAACATGAATAAAAAAAAGAAAATACAAAGATCAGTACTTACCTTTCCCCTACTCTTTTCTTTAGGCGTTTCATCTTTCCCGCTTACAACAACTATTCACGCAGATACACGCGAAGAACAATCTGCTGAAAAGAAACTAGTCTCTTTAACGGAGCGTACATCATTATTTTTTGAATATCTCCAGCAAGGTAAGTATGCAGAGGCACTACAGTTGACGTCTACTGCTTTTCAATCCAAGTTTACAGCAACCACATTACAAAACTGGTGGACACAAAGTGGCTGGAGCGGGATAAAAAGCATGGGAACCCCCGTGATAAAAGAACGAAACTTGGTCCATCAGACGGTAGAAATTCCAGCAGCTACCGAAGGAACTACCATACCGCTACTCCTTAAATTCACACCTGGCGGGAAAGTAGATGAAATTGGAGAAAGGCCACCCGAAGAATCTTATACCATCCCACATCCTAGCTATGATCAACCTGACTCCTATCAAGAACGTGAAATCGTCATTGGAAATTCTACCTATCCGTTACCAGCGACATTAACAGTTCCGAAGCATCAGCGTGGTGAAAAGGTACCCGTCGTTGTTCTTGTGCATGGTGCTGGCATCCATGATCGCGATGCTACCTATTTGGGAACAAAAATCTTACGAGACCTTGCGGTGGGCCTTTCATCCAACGGAATTGCAGTGTTGCGCTATGAAAAACGTACCTTAGAACATGCATTAAAGATGAGTGCAGAACCTGTTACATTAGACCGTGATACTACAGATGATGCCATATATGCAGCAAAGTCAGCAGCGCAGCAGGAAGGCATTGATCCAAATAATATTTTCATTCTCGGACATAGCCAAGGAGCTGGCACAATGCCGCGTATACTGAGCAAAGCGCCTTCCTCACTTGTTCGAGGAAGTATCTTACTCGCACCACCTGCACGCCCTTTGACTGACATTGCCATTGATCAGTATGAATACCTTGGGGCATCAAAGGAAGAAATCGATGAACTAAAAAGACAGGCTGCTTTTATTCAGGACCCTACTTTCAATCCTGACCATCCTCCAGCTGGCTACAATTTTGGGTCACCTCATTTTATGTATGATGTTTCTAGGTGGCGTCCAGTTGAAGAGGCAAAATCACGAAAAGAGCCTTTACTCATTCTGCAAGGAGCACGTGATTATCAAGTAACAGTAAAAAATGAATATACAAAATGGCAAGAAGGGCTTGCAAACCGCAGGAATGTTCAGTTCAAAAAATACCCGAAATTGAATCATTTCTTCACGGAGGGTGACGGGGAATTAAGCCTCCCTAGTGAATATGAAATCCCTGCTAATATTCCCGAGTACGTCATCCAGGACATTATTACATGGGTTAACGAGACAAAAAAATAAGAAAACATCAAAAGCCTTCATGCAATCATTATTGCGTGAAGGCTTTTTTGAAGCTAGTGATTTAGAGATAGCTATTATTTTATATAATATTTGCCCCAAAACGAAATTTTTTCTTTTTTTAATTGATTGGATAGTAAACAAGAAAGGGTGGCAAATCACCAACTAAAGAAATTTCTTCAGGTAAGCTAATAAGTAATATATCGAAATGTCCTTTACAAAATTTATTGCGTGCATAATTCAAGAAAGAAACTTGCTATATTACGGCAAGCCAGAAGTAAGTGTAAAGTAATAGTAAAGCCGACTCAACGTGATATGAGTCAGCTTTGTTAATTGCAACTTTACTCTTTCCTTTTTATAGCTTCTTTTAGTATTTTAAGGGTTTGCTGTAACCATTCTATAGGTGTCATATCTAAAATCCCCAAAAGAATTCCATCTGCACAACGCTGAATGTAGATATTTTTCACTATCTTCATAATCGCTTTTAATAAAGTCAGTAAAAAATGATAGTATATTGTAAATATTCCGTATTGAATTCTTCAAGTAACTCTTGGAGTTCTTCTTCGTAAAATGTATCTTGATGAAACGTTGCTGCTAAGAACTGATAAACTGGATCTTCTGGATTCTATTTTAATTGTATATATTTTTTCCTCTTATTGGTAAAATTAATAACCTGTTAAAATGAAATTACTATTTCTGTCTTTATTAAGACAGTTTTGGCATTTTTCATTTCACAAGCTATTGATATGTAACAGAAAAATGAAGCTTATATACATATGAAATAATAATAAAAGTTTAAATAACAATATCTTGATAACCAACTTCTACAACTTGTTCATTTTCAAATTTCACCCCAACACCGTCCTCTTCCCAGGTACAATTGAATATTAATCCAACTCTTCTAATTCCATCTTCAAAATCTGGTAGTATAATTAGTCCAACAGGTTCTACCAATTTCCCTAGTTCTTGAATAGTTGTAATAATCGGTGCTATTTCATCAGCAGATTCATCACCTGCCATATCTCTATATTCCATGTATTCCTCTTTGTAATACTCGAATATTGCTTGTTCAGCTTCTTTTGTAAGTTTGTTTATATTGGTAATGAACTTCTTATATGCTTCTTCTTGAATTTTAGGAATTAAATCATCTTCTTCACCATCAATAGTTAGAGAAACAATTTTCACCTGTCCAAAAATAGTTATCTTTTGTTGCCCGCTCCAATATAAATCGTGAACAATTTCACCAAATAATTCATGGTTTATTTTTTTCATAATTTTATTCTCCTAAACTATTTTTTTTCTTAATTTCTCCAACTCCACCGAAATGTTTGAAGGTGCTATTTATATCTGTAGGTACTAACTGTATTGTTTCACAATCGTTAAGTTCATGCCATGTGTAACGATTCTCAGTTCGCCATTTTTTGATATCTGTTCTGGTTATTTTCAATTCATCAGTTGATAGTTTCTTGGCCAATGCTTCATCGGCTTTTGCGAAATTCCCTTTTTTTCCATCACGAATTTCAGTCATATCAATTTTTATTTCAGCTCTAGATAAAGCTGAAAAATCTGGCATTGCATTTTTATATTCTACTCCATCAATCTTAATTTTATCTAGATATTTTTTTACTTTTTCTTTGTTAGAAATAAATTTAGATTCTCCACGGTCACCTTCCCATTCACCATGGTTTTTATTTGATACTTTAAGTCTTTCCTCATAAGAACTGTATTTTGGTGTAACGGTTCTGCCGTCTGTCATTTTTTGTTTATTATTCTTCAATAAATCGCTAATTTTTCCTAAATCAATTTTACTTTTAGCGAATTGATATATTGATAGTGCCTGATTTAAATCAGATATACCAAATTTAGAGCGTATATTATATCCACCAGCAAAAGCAAATCTATCTTTTAATGGTAAGTGGCTTGAAATATAAGGTATATCACCTGAAAATTTCGTTAACTTTACAGAGTCTCCAAGGGAAGTTACTTTTCCAATTTGGCCTGCTCCTTTATCTCCCATCCATCCTAAACCAAACTCCATAAAAATATTTGTTCCCCATTGTGTACGACTTTCAGCATCGCCATGCCAAAATTCATTCATAAAAGTGTCTGAAAAAGTATTTATCATGGTATATGCGGTTTCTATAGGATGACCTGCAGCATACTTTAGGTTCTCCTTTGTCACTGTATCGTCTAACGAATTGTATGTCTCTACTAAACCACCAATAAATTTTCCAGATCCATTCCAAACCCCTTTTATAAACTTTTCTAGTAAATTCTTTTCCGAAGAACTATCTAATAGTATACCAGATTCGATTAGATTATTTGTTTTTATACTATTATCTAATCGAATATTATTGTCTAAATATTCATGAATAGAATCTGCCCATTCCATATTTATTCTTTGTGTACTAAATATACCGCTTGCAGGGCTAAAGCCTTTTCCACTTTGAACTTCAGCAAGGCCTAAAGCGATACTAGCCGCTAATTGAATCGCGGTAGCATAGTTATTACTAGATGTTTGATTAAATTCATATAGATGTTCTAACTTTTCTTGGATTTTACGGCGCATCTCAATAAAAAGGTTAACCATTGCATCCATATCCGGTAGTGGCATAACTTGTTTCGTAGCTTCAATACTTGCTATCATTCGGTCAATCTCTTGGATTTGTTCTAATAGTTCTTGTTCAACTACATCTGTTGAGGCGACTCTTGATTGAAATTCAGCAGGAAAAGCTTCATTCTGACGGAGTAATTCTTCACATAGATAAATAATTCCCTGTGCTAAAGGAAGAAACGTTTCTGCAAAATACATTTTCGCACTATCATAAGTCTGACCCTGTAGGACAGGATCACCAACAAAACTGTCGATAGACTGGATTACTTGCTCCATACTTTGTATAGTAGCAGTACAAAAAGCATGCATAGTGTTTGTTTGGGATTGTACTTCTCCAAGATACATATTTAAACTCATAAATGGGCCTCCCTAGCAAGTTTTTGTTTTTGATGGGCGAGGTCATTTTCTAGATTGTATAATTTTTGTTTCTCTTGAAATAATGTTTCTTTTCGTCCTTCTAATTCATAAGAGAGCTTTCTTTCAATTTGTTGAGTTTCTAATTGTATATTGGTAAAAAAGCGAGAGAGTTCTTTATCACCATGCCATGTTTCTAAAATACGATAAAAAAAACGATGGCTGCGCATTTTTAATTCTTGAAAGTCTGCTTCTGCTTGTTCTTGTGTTTGTATTGCGCGTTGATTTTGGTATTGTTCCTCGGATATATTCATTAGATTTTGATTTAAGACCTTCATTTTTTGTTCTATTTCTTGATCCATTCTTTTCCGCCTACCTTTTGCTTATATATAAGTTAACAGAAGGGATAAATGAAAATTTGTTGAAAAAGCTAAAAATTCTTTTGAAGTTCGTTGTCCATTCGTTCAAACTCTTTTGCTACAGACTGTATATTGTCAATTGATTGCTGAAAGGCAGTAAGAAATTGTCTAGTTAATTCTAATGCTTGCTGATTTGCTTCCTGTGCTTTGGAATTCACGGTTAAAGTTGTACGTGTTGCGTGTGTTATTGATTTACTTGTTGCATTTTGAATTGCGTCAGAAGCTGCTCTCATTTGAGTAGCAATTTGTCCAGCTTTTTGAACATTACTTTGAAAGATTGCCATTATAATATAACTCCTTACTTTAATATGTTTTTTTAAATTGTAAAAGGAAGGTGCTATGTATTTTGTTATGCCTAATCATTTTTATATTAAATAAGTAGTTCTATATATATCATAAAACATAGCCCAATCTATAAAATAAAATGTAGTATTAATTATACCAATAAATCCCTGCATTTACTTAGGAGAATTTTAACTTTAATACAAAATTATCCATATCATATTGTACGATAGAACAAGGGTAGCAATATGGAAATACAAAATTTTATAAAAAGTTTGAAATAGATTCTAACTCTGCTGCTAACGGGGTAGTTTTTCCCTGGATATCGAGCAATAGATGTTAAATATCTAACTACGGAGGCAATGCATATAGATGATCATTGATTAGAGTATATAGGGTTAGTATATGATTCTCTGACAGAGATTAAAAAATTTGCGGGTACTCAGGCTGATTCTTCACTCCCACTGTATGGCTGCATCCTCCTGCACCCGGATAAACGAATGAAAAGAGATCTGGGAGTTGAAATTCAGTTGATACGCTTGAAAACAAAAGTATATGGAGAAGAAATAGACATAGATGAGGAGAATTTTTGGTTTAGTAGTTCAGCTGGTATATATTGTAAAAATTGGGCGGCTGTTCGATTAAACCGTTGATTCAGTCCTTCAGAACTGATGAGTACTTCTGTTGATGCTTCTAAACAATTAGATAACTGAGTTAAAGGCTAAGAAAGTTCTTATATCTTCTGGTGTTAATCTAATTGTTTGTGGAGTTGTGAAATTAAATGTTCTACTAGTCAATGTGACGAACGCAGCAAATATAGGGCTAAAACTAAAGCGAATAAGAGTTTTATTGTGGTTAGTTGTAAAATTTTCAAATAGAGTAATCGTAGAGTTAAATGGAATTTCAAGACTTGTAGGGTTAGTTTCTGATCCAAACATTGTAAAGGTCTCTATAAAACAGTTGGTAAAATTTGAAGAGTTACATGATTATCTTTATTGAGATCAAAATAAGCTTACACATCCAAGTCGTTGATAATAGCTAATATTTGATGATCTGTCCATTTGCCATTAATCCTTATATTTTCTTTCGCTATACCTTCTTTTTTAAATCCCACTTTTTCTAATACGCGAATAGATGCTATATTATCAAGCATCGCTCCTGCTTCAATTCTATGTAGCTTTAATTCCCTAAAAGCAAAATCTACAACAAGTTGAAGAGCCTCTGTTGTATAGCCCTTTGCATTATGCTCCTTATCTAAAGTAAATCTCGTATAACAGCTTTGGAGGTCTCCCCTAACAATTTGAGTTAATGAAATGTCTCCGATAAGTTTATCATTTTCTCTTAAAAAGATTCCAAAAGGATATACTTGCCCTTCAGCTTTCTTTTTAATACTTGTTCAAGACGTATTTTTTGATGTTATTCTGTATAAAAAACTTCTGAGAGCAACGGGCAAACTCGTTGAAAAAATTCGCGATTTCTAATATGTAAGTTAGCTAACTCGTTAGCATCAGCAGTTTTATAAAGCCGAATATAAATGTGCTTCCCTACTAGTTTCATAACATCCCTCCAACATTTTTATATATCTAATGAGGAAAAAATATACCGTATACTATATACAGTTGGATATTATCAGGAATCATTTTGCACGAAAGAAAAGACACTCCATATGAGTGTCTTTTCCAATAGTTTTTAGCAGAAGCAAGAAGCTCCAACGATGATTAATAAAATGAATAACACGACTAATAAAGCAAAGCCTCCCGAGAAGCCACAACCGCCACAACTACCACCATAACCCATAATAGTTCCTCCTTTAGATAAGAGGGGAAAACTAAGGTTCACTCATGTATTTTAATGGATTCGTTTCATCTTATGTTTTTCCGCATTGATTGAGCAGGTCCTTTCGAAAACTATTCACATATTAACTATATTTTTAAAAATGAATAATTTAACTATATCAATAAATAGATTAATTAATATAATGTATTAATTCTAAAAGAAGGGAGGAATAGCCATGCAAGTAGTTTGTTTTAAAATAGTGAGTGGTCAGTATTTCTTGTTTGTAGAAGGTATTCAAATTCCTGTACCAATTCCAGCAGTTGCTGCAGCTTTATTAATTGGTTTAGGAGTAATTCCACTTTGTTCTTAATGTAAGGAATTCGGATCATTCCTATCTTTCCATTGGAAAAGCCTCAAGTATATGAATACTTGAGGCTTTCTTTATATCAAAGAAAAAAACACCTTACAGCGCTTGAAGATCTCCTGATTTAAATAATGCGGCCGTTACATCATCACCGAAAGTATTGAAACAGAATACTTGCTTGTCTACCTTATCCATTACTGTAGCTTCACCTATCTTGCCACCTTGAAGTTTAATAAAATAGTTATGTTCTTCTAAAATTTCACTAAAATCTCTATTTGACCATCTTTCAGTAATTGCTAATAGCTCTTCTTTGTTCTTGAAATTGTTTCCGTTTAGAATGTTTCTTACTTTCTCTGCATTCTTTTTGGACATAGGGGTTGCTCCCTTTCCTTCACACGCTTTTACTTTTTGATGAGTCATGCTATGCATAGCTGAAATAACTTCTTCTTCAGTAGAAGTTACTGTAATGTGAAGTTGTGCATTTGAGCCTTTCACTTCTGCTTCATTCGATAGTGTGTCTTCTTTATTAACCTCTGCAAAAACATGGTCCTCACTCTCAAGCGGGACTTCAGCAAACTGTAACATTCCATAAGTCATACCAGTTGCAAGTACTACTCCCCCTATAATAGATGCTAGCCAATACGTTAGCTTTTTGTCCATCTTCATTTCCCCTGTCTTCGTTTAAATATCTTAACTAAAGAGTACCATATTTAATTCCTTTTTATTGAAGTGTCTCTAATTTTTACTATAAAAAACGTATAAATCATTTAATACCAATATAACAACTTCACAATCATGACTATGCCTATTCTCATAACAGGATCTATATACGATGTCACTAAATCATCTGGTGAACTATTAGTTATTAGTACGGCTTTGCATCCTTATTCTCAAAAAGGATAATTATTGTACATACCAATTCTTATGTATGAAGACACCCAAAACAAATGTTACGAAAAAAATATAAAAAAGACATCTTTTCTAGGAAAAGATGTCTTTTTTATATAAACCTTAATGTTCGTTCTGTAAAACTCTCGCTTCCTTTACTCCTTCTTTGTCTTCTTTTAAGAATAACGATACGATAAATGCAACAATGATAAAGACTAACCCAAGTGCAAATGCACCTTGGAACCCTGAAGTTAAACCGGTTAACTTCTCTACTGGATCCAGTGGATTTGCGGAGCTTTCCATATACTTAGTTGTTCCTGAAGACATTTTCGAAATAAAGATAGCTGTACCAATTGCACCAGCTACTTGTTGCAACGTACTAAATAGTGCTGTTCCGTGCGGATATAAATCTGGTGTTAATTGATTTAAACCGTATGTTTGTGCTGTCATGACAAACATGAGTCCAACCATTAATACGCTATGCATGATAATAATTTGTACCATTGATGTATCAGGAGTAATGCCTTTAAATAAGAACATTGCAATTCCTACTAAGACAATGCCGGGAACGATAATAACTTTCGGACTAAATTTATCAAATAGTTTACCTGCGATTGGTCCCATTATGGCGCTAATAACACTTCCCGGAAGCATGATAATTCCTGATTTAAAAGCTGTAACGAGTAAAACGGTTTGCAGGAACATCGGTAATAAAGTCATCGTTGAAAATAACGACATCATCACAATGACAATTAATCCAACTGATAATGTAAACATCGGAACTTTAAATGCTCGTAATTCTAAAATTGGATTCTCAATTTTCAATTGTCGAACGGCAAAAATACATAATGAGATAAGCCCAACAATTAAAGTGCCATACACTTTTGCATCGGACCATCCTAAATCACCCGATGCACTAAAGCTATACACAAGCCCGCCAAATCCTAATGTCGATAAAAGGATAGATGGGTAATCTACTTTTGGCCTTGTTAACTCTGAAACATTTTGAATGTACTTCATCCCAATCATAATGGAAATAATCACGATAGGAATAACAATATAGAATAACCAGCGCCAATTTAATGAATCCACAATTACTCCAGATAATGTAGGGCCAATTGCCGGAGCTGCCATCATCACGAGTGCGATTAATCCCATTGTCGCACCACGTTTTTCAGGTGGACAAATGATTAAAATCGTATTCATTAATAACGGTGTAATTAACCCCGTCGCTACAGCTTGGACGATACGGCCAATTAATAAAACGGAAAATGTCGGTGCGAATCCCGCAATTAATGTACCGACTAAAAACGTTACCATAGCGATCAAAAACATTTGTCTCGTTGTGAGCCATTGCTGAAGTAACGCTGTAATTGGAACTAAAACCCCAACTACTAACATGTATGCTGTAGAAAGCCATTGAATCGTTGAAGCCGTTACGTCAAATTCTTTCATTAATACCGTTAACGCATTTCCAAGTAATGTTTCATTTAATAATGCAACCATTGCACCTAAAAGTAATGCAATTAAAATGGGGGTATGTTTCAAATTAGAAGTATCAACTTTGCCACTTGCTGGGCTCTTAGTTGTCATATTCATTTACAGATTCTCCTCCTGTTTCTTACTTAAAAAACTTTAAATACACCGGAACACATGTAATATAATATACATATGTAGATTAAAAAGGGAGAATCAATTTTCAGCCACTGTATATTTAATCTACAAAAAAGGAGAATTGTAGATGAACGATAATGAAAAACAACTTGATTTACGTATTAGACGTACACATAAATTACTGTGGGATTCCTTATTTGAATTAATGACGCAATCAAAACAGAAATATAGTACGATTACGATTAACCAAATATGTGACCGCGCAATGGTACACCGAACAACCTTTTATAAACACTTCGAAGATAAAGATGCTTTATTAGCATTTGGATTTAAACGATATAGCAAGATGATTGCTGAAATACCGGTTTCAGATCGATTAAGTAAACCATTTCAAGTAATGGAACAATTTCTACACCATGAAGAAATCGGTAAAATATTAGAAACGCAAATGTCTGATGAACAATTTATTAACCGAACACAGCATTTAAGTCACGAAACGAGAAAACAAGAAATAGAAGCGTTAAATCAACTGCACAAAAATCATACGATGCCCAATGATTTAATCATTGAATTTTATTCAGGGGCAATCACCTCATTAAGCGCATGGTGGTTTAAAAGTGAAAGAAAAGTTTCTGCTGCTGAAATGGATAGGTATCTCCATCAACTTATTAATCGGGATATTTTTCAGTTTGAAAAGGAATAAGACTACACCTTTTCAATCATGCAATAAAGTGAAACTTTAATCGGCCCTCACCAATCGGACTTTTACCGACAGCCCGCCCCCCACCTAACTTCTTTGCTTCCACTGAATTTTGAGGTGGGGGTCTTACTGCCCGTTAAAGCGGGATCAAATTGACCACAAAATAGGAATATGATATATTTTCCGTAGAATACTATATAAGTGTAACAGCGAATAAATTGGCATATAATAAAAAGAAGAGATGCGCTAACATCTCTTCCTTAACTGCTACCGCTTAGGGTGGTGGTTATTATAAGCTATTTCTTTTTGCGGAACCCACCCTTTTGCTTGTGACGGCGCGGAGTGGGTTTTTTGTTGTCCTTACCCAGAAGTTGCTTCCGCAAAAAATACGCTGAAACTTCGCGTACATCGTACGTCTTGATTCTGTACTGTCTGTTCCGCTACCAGATACGTAAATAAACGTCATGTTTGGATTTAACTCCGCTAATGTTTTCGCGGCGGATAACATTAAATCAATGAAATAAAACGTCGATAAATTTAAGTTACAAATATTCAGAATTAATATTAAAATAAAAAATGAGGATAGGGGTATGGGATTATAAATTTTATACATAACGAGGGAATAAAAATGAAACTGCAATTAAAAGCGGATTTAGGGCTACTACTAGTTACATTCTTTTGGGGTGCATCCATCCTACTTACAAAGCTTGGACTTGATGGCATAGAAGAATATAATTTAATCGCATTACGATTTATTATCGCTTTTCTTTTATCAGGTTTAATATTTTACAAACATTTATTTAAGATCGATTTTAAAACTGTAAAATATGCATTTATACTCGCTTCTGTCTTATTTATCGTTTACATTTTCGCGACTTTCGGTACAAAGTATACAAGTGTTTCTAATGCTGGTTTCTTACTATGTCTCACAGTCATTTTCATTCCGATATTATCAGCTATATTTTTAAAACACATTCCAGAAAAGAAAGTTATAGTAGGAATCATTTTAACGATAATAGGAATCGGCTTATTAACATTAACTAGCGAATTCAAAATCGGTAACGGCGATATATTTTGCATACTGTCTGCCCTGTTTTATGCCATCCACGTCATCATTACTGGAAGCGTAACGAAACATGTGAATTCCATTGCACTTGGAGTAGTGCAACTCGGTTTCGTCGGCCTATTTAGTCTTATTTTCTCATTCATTATAGAAACACCAAAACTTCCTAGCACGATCGACTCATGGCTAATCATATTAGCTTTAAGCATATTTTGCACCGCAGTCGCATTCATCGTGCAAGTAATTGCCCAGCAATACACGACACCTACCCATACAGGTCTTATTTTTTCATTAGAACCTGTCTTTTCCGCAGGCTTTGCTTTCGTCTTCACAGGTGAAACGCTGACAGGGAAAGGATACTTAGGGGCTACGCTTATATTATTGAGTGTGTTAATTGCTGAGTTGGATTTTAAGAGTTTGTTGAGGCCTAATTATAAGAAGAATATAGAGTAAACATTTCAATATAATCAATAAACATACCCCAGAAAAATATGAGTTTATATTATTTTCATTCTCTTCACTTAGATTTTCTTTTTAGATGCTATCTTCAAATAAGGTAGCATCTAAAAAATGTTAAAAGGAATTTTCTCCTGGTATCTTCTTATATTCTATGTAGGCATCTTTGACCTTTTCTACGTTCTTTAATTACTTACAGAATATAGTCATACAGATTCTTCGCTAATAATAAACAAGTTACTGTAATGAAAAGAGCACGAACATACCCGCTTCCTTTTTTTATAGCAAATTTGGAGCCAACAATCCCTCCAGCAATTTGAGCAATCCCCATTATAAAACCATATGCATAGTTTACTTGCCCTACATACATAAACATCAACAATGCACCAACATTACTTCCTAAATTAAGAAGCTTCGCATTACCTGCTGCTTTTAAAAAATCATATCCAATAAATAAAAGAGAAAACATTAAAAACGAGCCTGTTCCAGGACCTAGAAATCCATCATAAAAACCAATAGCAAAAATAAAAAAGGTAAAAATAATGACGTGTCGACCAGACAATTTCTTATGAGTGGAAATACTACCCCAATCCTTTTTGAATATCGTATAAATAGCGACCACACCAAGCATAATCAACATCAATGGCTTCAGTACTTCTGGATTCATTAAATGAACGGTCCATGCCCCTATTATGGAACCTATGAAAGTGAGCGGAACTAATTTAAACGCCGATTTCAAATCAAGATTACCAGAACGATAAAACACAATATTACTAGTTGCACTTCCCATTGTCGATGCTAGTTTATTTGTGGCTACTGCACTTGCTGGATTCAGTCCTGTAAATAATAAAGCTGGTAAAGCAATGAGTCCACCACCACCTACAACTGAATCAATAAATGCAGCTACAAATCCAAAAACAATCAAAATCATTAATACAGATGGGTCTAAATAAAAATCCATACTATTAACCTCCCCTTTAGTCACTATTCGAATAGTAACTAATAATTTGCTAAATGTAAATAGTTATTGTAACGTTGAAATATAAAGTGAAACTTTAATCAGTGGGGGGGTTTGTTCACCCCCACTGATTATTAGCCTTCACCAATCGGGCTTTTACGGGCAGCCCGCCCCCACCTAACTTCTTTGCTTCCTCTGAATTTTGAGGTGGGGGTCTTACTGCCCGTTAAAGCGGGATAAAAGCAAACATCGGAGGACGAAAAAAGTGGACTACATAGTGCAACAGCTTAAAAAAATTGGTTTCAATGAATATGAAGCTAAATCTTATGTATCTCTTGTTAAACAGGGGCCTGTCACAGCCTATCAAGTGAGTAAGGATTCGGGTGTCCCAAGAGCGCGAATTTATGAGATTTTAGGTAACCTTGTAGAAAAAGGAATTGTCATGAAGGAAGAAATAAATGACACCACTCGCTATTCACCTCTACCTGTTGAAATCTTTTTACAAAAGGCGCAATCAGAATGGCAGTCTACTTACGAAGGAATAAGTGATTCATTAAAAAAACTAGAAACTTCCGAGGAAAAAACGGATAATCGAGTCATTACTTTAAAAGACAATCAAACAATCATTAGCTATTGTCAGGCATTAATAAAAAAAGCAGAACGACGTATTGTCATTTCAATGTGGGATGAGATGTATGAAGCATTAAAAGAAGATCTATCTGAAGTAGCTGATAAAGTTACAATACAAGGTATTACCTTGCATGTTGAAAATCCCATTAAAAATCTAGAAGCCCATCGCATAACACCTTATACAGAAACCTTGTCTACAGAACATTGGTTTATTGTATCGATAGATTCTAAAGAAATGATTTATGGACCATCACTTGCAGAGCGTAATATTGCTTTTTATACAGATGACCCCGTCCATATATACTTATTAGAGGATTATGTATGGCATGATGTGTTAGTAAATCGACTTGTCCGACGTAACCAAGATGATTTGCAGCAGTGGATTACTGCAGAGAGAAAGTCTTTCTTTATGGGGAAATAAGAAACATATTCAAGAGCAAATAAAAAATTTTGCGTATTAAACCTAACAACTTCTCCGTACAAAAATAGCCGACTATTATATAGTAAATATTCGGCTATTTTTGTATAAATTTATACAGACGCTGCCATTACCCCAGCGATTAATGAGATAAACGCTTCTCCCACTCTTTCACCTTTTCAATTGTTACATCTAATTTTTTAGCTATTTCTTCTACACTCATTCCTTTAAAAAGCATTCCAGCTGCCGAAAGTGCTTTATCAATTTCTTCTTGCTTCTCTTGTTCATATAAACGACCTACTTTTGTCATCCGTAACCACTCCTTTACCTTTTTATATGCCTTCTTCTATTTTATCATCCAATCTCCACAAACCGCCCAAACTCCTTCAAAAACCTCAGCTTAAAACTCCCCACAGGCCCATTCCGGTGCTTCGCCACATGAATCTCCGTCATCTCTTTCTGCACTGTTTCCTTATCGTAATAATCCTCTCGATACATAAGCATAATGACATCCGCATCTTGCTCAATTTGTCCGGTCTCTCTTAAATCTGATAAAAGCGGACGCTTATCTTGCCGCGACTCTACAGAACGAGATAACTGTGACAGTGCTACTACACAAACATTTAATTCACGTGCTAATAACTTAAGCTTACGAGAAATCTCACTAATCTCTTGAAATCGATTGCCCTTATGCTTCGGATCGCCCGTAATGAGCTGCAAATAATCTACAATGACTAAAAGCTTTTTATCACCGTGTTTCCGCTTTAACTTACGGGTTTGCATCCAAATATCTTGCACCGTAACACCTGCATTGTCGTAAATCTCAAATGGCAACTCACCAATCTCCGCAAACGCCTTACTTACCTTCTCCCAATCTTCCATCGCAAAACGATGCTTCGGATTTTTCAGCCTACCTCCTGACACTTCACCTATGCAAGAAGCCATCCTTTTTAACAATTGCTTACTACTCATCTCTAACGAAAACAATCCAACCGCCGCTCCAGACTTCGCCGCATGCAGTCCAACATTAAGCGCAAACGCAGTCTTCCCCATAGAAGGACGCGCACCAAGAACGACAAAATCTCCTTCCTGAAGTCCACACGTCATCTTATTTAACGATGTATAACCAGTCTCAATACCAGTAATCTCTTTCACATCTTGATGAAGCTCCTCATACAAATCAACTAACGCATCCTTCAAATCAAACTCACATACAGAGTCTTTTTCCTCTAACTCACAAAGTGCCGTAATCGTCTCACCGATAACTTTCTCACTCTTCTCCGCAATAAGACGCTCTCCCATCTTGTGCCCGAGAACACCGGCCTGATACATTTTCCACGCACCTCGAACAAGCCCCTCATAATAAGAGAAATTGCTAGTAGTAGGCACACCATCCATTAACCCTATAAAATACTCCATTCCCCCGATCCCCTCTAAAAACTTCGGATCTACCCGAGAAATGAACGTCACAAGATCAATCGGTTGCCCCTCTCCTTCCATCTTTCGCATTAACTGAAATATAGACTTATGTACTGACATAGAAAAATACTGCTCCGTCAAACGGCACTCCTTAATAAGCTCTCCATCAATTAATAGAGAACCTAACACCGTCTTCTCCGCCTCCACATTTTGAATACTCATGGCCGCCACCCGCGCTCCGCTAAAAAGCGCTGCAACTCTTCCTCAGACGGTGCATTCTTCTCCCACTCCTCACACCTCGCCAAAAACTCCTCCGTATCCCCCGTACTAACAGACGACTCCTTCTTCCTAAACTTAACCGTATCCGCCTCAACCTCAGAAACTTTCGTAAATCCTTTCCCGTGCCACCCACGCAGAATCCCCTTCACATAAGCAATCGTCCGCTTATTATTCTCAAACGCAATTTGAAGAGCCTTTAGCACAAGCTCTTCTGACAAATCTTCCATCCACGCACTCAGTTCCTCCACCGCAAACGGAGACAAACTACCAAAATGTTGCTCATAAAAAGAAAACACACGACTCCCCGTTTCCTCCTCTATAACCTCTTCTTCCTCTGTCTCCTCACAAACTGGCTCAACATCATCCACAGCCAAATCACTCGGCATACCGAAATGCGCTAAAAGCATCGGAACATTCAGCTCCTCCTCCACGCACTTCTGAAGAAACATATGTACAAACTCCTTATTCTTCACACCCTTAAGCTCACGAAGCACACACTTCTCCACATTCGTATTCGTCACCGGATTATAACGAAGCCAATTTAATACGAATAACTCCCGCGTCTCCGCATCATAAAGAATCTTCCCATAATCAATGAAGCGCTGCACAAGCTTATCAACAGTCTCCCTGTTATAACCCGTCTCCATCTCAGCTAACCGCTTCGGAAAAGGAAAAATCCCACACTGCGTCGTCTTCGAACAAGTTAATAAGTAAACATAAAAATACCGCTCCTCCGGCGTCAAATCCAAAACAAAATCATCCTGCCAAAAATTCACCTGCACATTACGATACACCGCCATCCTAATTCCTCCCGTCTCCGTTCAAAAGTAAAAACCTCTTCATAATATATATGGGAGGATGGCCGGGTTTTTGGCGTATTATTTCAAAATTTTTTTCGACTCCTACTACGGTGTTTGTTGTCGTTTTTGTTTTTGTTATGTTTTTTCTTAGTGATTTATTACTTGGTAGGGGCTTGTAAGGGGCTTCGGAGGGGTTAGTTATCGGTTACTTCGATTAAGAAGACTCGATCTGAGAAGCCGCCTCGTTCTTCTGCTTTCTTTTTACGGATGTTGTTGATTTCTTCTAATGTTGCGCCTTCGTGTTCGGCTAGGGCGTTTATTAGTTCTAGTAGGTCGGATAGTTCTTCGAGTTTATCGGGGTTTGTTTTTGCTTCTAGGTATTCGGTTAGTTCTTCTTGTGTTTTCTTTCAGAGTTCTTTTATGTATTCGTCTTCGGATAGGATTCTTGTTGTTGGTGTTTTTCCGTTAGCTTTTATTATTTGTGGGATTTTGTTTCGGATTAGTTTGTTGTAGGTTGGCATGGGGGTTCCTCCGTTGTTTTTTTTTTATGTACACTGTCTAAATCCTTTTGAAAAACTCTGATACGATTCATCATTCCTTCTATCAAATTGCCCCCCTCATAGCACCTTGAACATTTGGAGAGCTAAATATTTGTTTTCCCCCTCTTTCTCTCTAACTCTAAAAATGGATAAACAACTTCGATTTTCAATCCTAATTTTTATAAAAACTTGAAATATCCTTTTTAAAACACTGTTCTAACCACTCTTTATTTCCTATCTTACTCATAAATTTTTACAAAAAAATAGGGTGACGATGTATTTTTACATTATCCCCCATAGATAAACTCTATCCTATCCCATATATGCAAGCCCCTTCATAATTTCCCACACCATATCCATAAAACCTTTATAAATAAAAATACAAAGATGTTAAATTGTAATTTTAGAATCACTATTTTATTTATATATCCAAAAAATCTAATTTTCACATACCAAATTAACCTATCTTTCTTTATCTGTCTAACTTTTTAAACCTTGTATCTCTCGGACTTCATTCATAACTTGATGAAGGTTATTTTTTAATACCCATTCCCAATAATGCATTGCTAGAAACTGACCAGGAAAAACCGTTGCAAATCTTTTTGAAGCCTGCCATTCACTTTCAATTTTATGAGTTAATTCTTCTAAAGTAAAATTGGATCGCAAATCCGCAGCAAAAGCTTCAAGTCTTATTAGTCTAATACGCTCTAATCCACTAGTCCAATTCTGCTCAATTTTAAACAATCTGTTCATATTTTTAATCCGTTCTTCTTGTTTAAGATTTGATGTTTCTTTAGGTATAACAGTAACATTATTCCCACTAAAATCTAATTTAATCTGACTCATTCCAGTCCCCTTATAAGGATAAAAAGCGCTGGAAACACAGTAATTTTCACTTTCATTAATTGGGTTTTTTGTATGCTTAAGACTTTGATTACAAGCTTTACACATAGGAATAAGATTATCAGGAGAAACTGAAAGAATAGGATATTCAGATTTCAAAAAATAATGATCTACATCTCCTATTATCTCGATAATTTCCTCTTCTTCTTTATTAACTATATTTTTTAGATTCTTCATTTCATCTAAACAAGCTGGACAAATGGCTGTTTGCTTTGGATTTGCTTTTACATAACTACTCAAGAAACTTTTTCTATTGAGCCTTCCAGTTAATCCCTTGATATTTTCAAATGCTCCTTTTGAAAATATAATATCATAAAAAGGCTCTAAAAAAGACTTTAAAGCTTGTAATAGGTGCTTACTTAATTTTCTAGTTTCAAACTCATACTTTCCTTCACTTACTATAATTTCAGAAAATCTATAATCCTTTTCAAAAGCTATTCTTACTTTTTTACGCTCACTCAGTTTTAATTTAAATAACTCTTTCATTCCTTGTTGAACTTTATTTTTATTAGCCGTGTTTTTGGTCAAAAACCATATCCCTTCCGTATCAAATTCCTTTAAAAAATCTTCTTCATCATAATCACACGATCCTTTGCTTTCAACATATTTTAAAATTCTAAGCGCAAAATTTGATACTGCATCCATTTCATTTGCACAATCAGATTTATTGGTCATAAGTAGCATTAGTCTTCTCCCTTTTTATGCATCTTATTTTTTCGTTCAATTTCTAATATTCTATCTCTTATGCGAAACTTATGTATACCGAACCCTGTACTATGATAAAGCTCCTCCAAGTCTTCTATAGATAATTCACTTTCCTTATTTAGTGCATCATGTAACAAATCCCTTGAATATCTCCCAATCGAATCTTTAGTATTAAATATTCTTATAGATATTTCATCTCGACTAGCCGCAAAAGAAGACATGTCATCAAATTGTCTTTGCGGTTCTCCATTTTCATTAGCTACAAAATGATACAGTTGATCCGGGGCAGCATCTGTAATTAGTAGAGTTGAATGAGTGGCAATTAAGAATTCATGGGTACTCCCTTCCTCATTGATATTAGTCATCTCATGTAATGCTTTCACAAAATCCACATTCCATGATTCATTCATATGAACATCAGGTTCATCAAACATAAATAAACAGTCTTGCTCATATCGAAGAATTAGGATTAATCCCAATCTTGTAAGCCATAGATACTCTCCATCGCTTAATGCCGTTTCCATTAGAAGTTCTGGTTGTTTTTTTATTTTAAAAGATAGGTGAGCCTCTAGCAGCAATTTTTCACGTTTTGCTATTAAAAGAACAGTTAATAAATCCATTGGATTTCGTCCCTCGTTAATATTAGGACAGTAAGAAGTATAGTAATCATTTTCTAACTTTTGCTTAATATCAAATATCGCTACCCTCTCCGACCTCGGATTAGTTTGAAAATTAAAGTCTTTCTTGTAATCTTTTCGTTCTTCCCTACATGAACGATAGCTCACCCAATTATTACAAGATTGATAGCCATACTTCTCTGCTTCTCTTTGAGACAACATTAACTCTAAGAACTGCCTTTGAGGAGAAGTAAGCTTTCTATCTTCAGAGTGAAGAAGCTTTTGTATTTTCTCTTCATCCGCAATTAAGGAAAAAGATATAGGCAACAGCCCCCCTAACATTTCAAACAAATTACGACGTAACTGTTCATATTTTTCAACCCCCAGCTTATCAACCTTTGGTATGACAGCACAAAGGACCAATAACACTAGAATAGCTGTTTTCCCATTAATAAATAAAAATTGAGACTCTTCATTTAATCTCATTATCTTTTCGATCGTATCTTTAATCTCATATGTTCTTTCATTATAATCTTTCTTTGTACTAGCCCCCTCTTGTACGTCATAAATATCACTTTTCAATGAATCAACAGGTGAAATTATTAATACATCCTCAAGACTATTAGTAGGACCTGAAGACTGCGCGACTATTCTCTTTGGATGATACATAAAGCGTTGACTAAACTTCTCTTGTTGTAAATCCAACCTTTTTTTATACCCTCGAGGATCTTGAACCCAGACCATAATTTTTGAAGTAAGGTCAAATTCCTTTGAAACTTTTTCTTCAATAGATATATCCTGTTCAAGGTCGCTATTAGGCCGAACTGTTACTTCAAATTCTTTTCCTTTAATATTAATACTATATACTATTTCAAATGGGAAGCCTGGAGATTCATCATGTAAAATACGCGTAAAAATCAAACCAATTGCTTCAAAGATAATAGACTTTCCTACACCATTCCTTCCAATAAAAAAGCGAAAGGGAGTTTTATGGACCAAACCATCAACGTTTGCGAATGAAATCTTAAAATCACGTAAGTGTTTGTATTTTCCAATATATATCTTCTTTAATTTCATTTTTCATCGCTCCTCTTTTTTTCAATACTAGGAACTTTCCATAAGTCAATTAATTGCTCTTGATCGAAGACTTCTATTTTTCTTAACAATGCATTAGAAGACTCTTTAGGATAGCACATTGGATCAGATCCTACACGTTCTAATAATCCAAACGCTTGAAACAATTCAATCGATTGCTTTGCTTCTTGCACACCCAACTTATCCTCTCCAGTAAGTTTATATTTGTTATTAACGTATTTTACTGCTTCATGACAGGCTAAAGGGCTTCTAATCTCATAAAATACATTTATAAGCTTTTCTTGCAACCGGGATAACCCTCTAAAAAAACCAGGAATCCCACTCCCGATTTCTTCCAGAGACTGAAAATCATTTCTTTTCTCCTCTAGATTATCTATATCTCTTCTTTCTCTATTCAAATCCTTTTCTTCCATACAACTTAATAATTCTCTAAAATCATTTTCTATCTCTTTTTCTTGCTCCATAATTTGATATAGTATTTCAACCGGATTATGATTTTTTTCTTCATTAACCTCTTCCTTTTCATCCGTCTGATATAATGACATCAGTAAACTATATTCATTATTCCTTAAATCATTAACAGAGACAAACAATCCATCATCACGTTGACCCCACTTTTCTGTAAGCTCTCCTATTGCTTCTACACTTGTAATGCTTCCTTTATTTTCAATTTCATAAAACCAAACTTTTTCAGTCAACCGTTGTTTCTCTTTAGGTTTTGTTACAAATAAAATAAATGTTTTTACACCCGTTGAATAATCCGACAGTTCACTAGGAATAGAAATAACCGCATCTAATATGTTTTCCTCGATCAAAGCTTTCCTTAAATTAATATAATCGTTATTCAACGTAAATAATGTTCCCGCAGGTACTACAATTGCCGCTCTTCCCCCTGGTACCATTAAATCTATAGCTAAATATACAAATAACAATTCTGACTTTTTAATTTGAGGGCTAAAGCGGTAAGACAAATCTCCATCGTATTTTCCAAAGGGAGGATTCATCAAAACTATTTCATACTGCTCATTTTCAACATATTTTTGAGAAAGCGTGTTAAATTGCGAAACTTCTGGACTTTTTATTCCATGAAGCAATAAATTCATATAAGCAATCCTCGCCATAGAACCGTCAATATCATATCCTGTAAGGTTTAAATTCTGAGTATCTTTTTGTAAATACCTTTGAATAGCTGTCAGGAATCCACCGGTCCCACATACAGGATCAACTATCCTTTCATCTGGTTTCGGACTCATTATATTTATAATCTCCTCAATTAATGGACGTGGAGTAACATATTGTCCACCCTGGGGTTTTATAATCATAGGCAGAAGATACTCAAACAGGATACCAGAAACCATCCTATTTTCAGCGTTATTATCTTCCAAATCTTTATAAATATCATCAATTAGCGTAATTATTAATCGTAGCTTCTCTGGACCAGGAAGGTCTATTATTGTATCCGCAAGCGCTCTATCTAAGGGGGTACCATTTAACGATTCATGAAATACCTCATTAAATAAATATTCTGTTAAATCGTTTTCAAAATAAGATTCTTTTAATGCCGTCCAAGGTCTACTACTAAACTCCCAACTCTCTTCCTCTAATTGACGCAAGTAAAGTAAAAAGAAAACCTTTTCAATAATTTTTATAGGACTAGTTGTTCCCCCTGACCAAATCATATCTACTAATTTAGCCAATTTTGATTTTACTATATCTGGCAGCATAGCCTTCCTCCATTCATAATTTCAACATTCATTTCTTTATATATATATTTCCAAATAACCCTTTATTCACTAATAATAAATGCTATTATAAAATAAATTTCTAAAAATATATATTAATTTATTTTATAATTTGATTAAGATATAAGCAAAACCTTCTCTATTATTTAGAATCTACTAAGGAAATCGCTAAAAGCCTTCTAGTGAAATATTTACTTAAAAAATTAAAATTACATAAGCTAAAGAACTAAGACTTGCTATATACCTAAGGATTTTTTACATAAACAAAACTCAAACAACGTAGTACTTTTAATTCCCCATAATATATAGCTTTCTTAAGAAAACTATTCTATTTAAAACTACGAAATACACAGAAAAGCCCACCAAGATAAATTAAAATTCTTCGTGGGCTATTTTTATTTTAAACTCTTTTGAAATAACTATTTTCTTCTATAACTTCTAAAAATTTAACCTTTAAATAAACTATTCAATAGCACTTTAAAAAGCTTATTTAATTCTTCTTGCGATTTCTTTTGTTTTACTTTTAATTCATTAATTCTGTCAACAATCATTTTTAGCTTTCTCTGTAATTCAATAGGAGGTACTGGTACAGGGAAACTTTTCAATTGCTTAGAATTTATAGTAGCTATACCTGTTGTTTGCTTGGCTGATTTCAAGAAGTATTTTTTACCATAATTACTTCCTGCACACATACTTAAATACTCTGGTAATAGAAATTCCCGATCTACTCTTACCCTAAAAATATGATTCTGATGTATACAGTTAGATATTTCATTTCTCCAAACTGTACCTCTTCCTAATTTATCTGGATCCCCTCCTTCAGTTAATAGTACATCCCCCTCTAATAAACGATACTTTTGAATGTCTGATTCTAAAACCTCTATTTCTTTAACATCATTTAAATCTAGAAAGCCATCTTGAACATTAGCAACTCTCATATAAGGAACTTTCACTAATTTTTTATCCTTTAGTTTTCTCCCTTTTGTCACACCAGATACTACATCAGATAACTCACCTAATTTACGCACTTCCCAATTATATAAGTTATCATTTAGGTTTCCAAACAAATTAAAAAAAACAGCATTTAAATAGTCATCTGTTAAAGCGTTAGCTTCTATACGCTTTGAGATCGTTTTCTCTATCATGCTTAAAATTTTCACAATCTTTTTTTGTTCTCCTAAACTAGGATAGCATATTGTTATATGAGGGATACTTTTACTGGCATGTAATATAGTAGCACCTGTTGTATACTTTTGAATTATTTTTTGTACATAGTCAGTTTTCAAAAAATATTTAAGATAGTCTTTCTCTACTTCATTATTAGTAATTACTATTTTACGAATCCCCGAAGATATTGCACCTTCAAATCCATCAGCAACAATTCCAGGTGATCCATCGAAAGTCATTAATAAATCCTCTTTATTAACAAGTACTATCTTCTCACTATTAGTGTATACGATGTTTTTTCGTTTCTTTGAGATATCTCCCACTCTTAAAAATCTATGGTGTTTTGGATCTTCTGTGTAAGAACTACTTCCTGGCTCAGTACCACGAATGATCTGGGCCATATCTATTAACTTCAATATCTTCCATCCCTTAGGCACACTCCACATTACTGATTCATCATCTCCCTTATTTCTTTTATATCTTCAATAATTCCCTTTTCAAATGAATCAATTTTATTTATCAAAACATCGGGTTCCTCATACACAACCTCTTCAAACTCAACATTTTTATATGCGATAATTGATAAATTCAAATCATTATTTAAGATTTCTTCTCTATCAACGTAAAACCATTTTTCACCTTTAACAGGCTCTAAATCTTTATTCTTCTTACAATTCCTCCAGCTCTCAATAATATCTGGAATATCATTATCAATAATAGGCGTCCGTTTATCATCTAAACTAAAACCATCTGATTGCATTTCATAAAACCATACTTTATCAGTTTCTCCACCTTTAGTAAAAATCAATATAGCTGTAGAAACCCCAGCATATGGTTTAAACACCCCTGAGGGTAAAGATATAACCCCTTCTAATTGATTCTCATTAACTAATAAATTTCTGATATCTTTATGTGCCTTACTAGATCCAAATAAGACTCCATCCGGCACAATGACTGCGCCCCTTCCACCAAGATCCAATATTCTATTTATTAGTGCCATAAAAAGTAATTCTGTCTTCTTAGTATTAACTACTTTTTTTAATGTGGGGTTAATATCAGATTCATCCAATGTCCCCTTAAACGGGGGATTAGCTAGAACTAAGTTGTATTTCTGTTTATCGTTATAGTTAGAAGACAAAGCATCTGCATATTCAATATTAGGATCCTCAATACCATGAAGCATAAGATTCATAGCAGATATCCTTAGCATAGAGCTGTCAAAATCTGTTCCAAAAAACATATTTTCATTAAACACTTTCTTTTGCTCCCGACTTAAAAGATCACCTATTTTATCATGCAAAATACCTTCTTCATCTTTAAAAACACTTTGAGGATCCGTATATTTCTTTAATACATATTCCGAAGCTGCTACTAAGAAACCCGCTGTTCCACAGGCAGGATCACATATTTTCTCACCAATTTTTGGGTCCATTAACTCTACCATCATCTCGATAATATGCCTCGGTGTTCTAAATTGACCATTCACACCTGCTTGCGAAAGCTTTGATAAAAGATATTCGTATAAATCACCCTTTGTATCTTTATTATCCATATTTAATTGAGAAATCAATTGAACTGCTTCATGAAGAATACTCGCCTTAGGTATAAGGAACGTCGCATCTCTAATGTAATGCGAAAAAACTGAACTTTCATCTTTATAATTTTTAATAAACGGAAATATTTCTTTTGAAAATAGTTCAAAAAGAACTTCTGGATTGGCTTCATGCTTAAATGTTGACCACTTATATACATCTTCTGGAAAAATAGATGTGTATTTAATCCCGGTCCTTTTAGCTTTTTTAAATTCTATATTATCTTTATCATCTAATCCCTTAATAAATAGCAAATAAGATATCTGCTCGATTACGGTCAAAGGGTTAGATATTCCTCCAGACCAAAAACTAGTCCATAATTTATCAATTTTATTTCTTTCTGTATTAAGCATAACTCTCTCCTATTTTTATTTTGTATGGCTCTATCAATGCAAAAATCTCATCGGTCATTATTTCATTGAATACTCCATCAACCCCGTCACTACTAATAGATGTATATGGAGATTCATATAAAGCTGCAAAAGAAATCCCACGATTTTTTATTATATCACGCTTTATCATATCCAGTACTTGAATTTGAGTTGCAGACATCTTGTCATGATTCTTTTGAACGAAACTTTGAAACCGTTCATTTATCTCTTCTACATCAACTCCAACAAACTTCCTTAATAACCCTTGTATATCCTCAATTGAGACCTTTACTCTCTCAGATAATTCGAATAGATTAAATTCTAGCTTCCTACTTTCAAAAACCTCATGAATTTTTTTAAAATCATCCTCCTTTAACAAAATACCTTCCCTTATTTTCTTTATGAAAGGCTGCATTTCAAATTCTTTTTCTAAAGCTTCTTTCACACGTATCCTATAGTTATCAACATCATATATGTCGGATACAAATGGATCTTTAACATCCTGAATAACTGAATCTGTATCTGAAATATTCAGCTCTACAACCCCTCTTGAAACACCCTTTCCACGATATTTCATTAAACTTCTTAAATTCTTTCGTGATTCTTCAATCTCATCATATTGTGATGTAATCCATTTTTCATTATGCATCCAACTAGAAATATATTCACGTTTACCTTCAAATTGATTAAGCTCAATTCTTAATCGACTAAATTCTCCAATCAACTTGTCCACTCTGCTAAGGGCCCTTGGATAGTCCTTATTTAACTTCTCAATCTGTATTCTATATACTTCATTATCAAACCATATAGTATCTTGCTGACTCTGTGTATCAATCCACTGCATAAGAGGGGCAACTTCTTTTCTAAGGATATCAATTAGTTTACTATTTACTACATTCCATATCGAATCTTCTTTTAATTTCTCTAGGTTTTTTCTCTTTTTCTTTATTTCGATGGATTTTTCAGGAAGATTTGCAATATCTTCACGAATAAAATCAATCATTTCTCTCGCCTGTTTTTTAAAATTTTGATTAATTAATATTTCAAGCAACGTAACTCTTAAATCAAAACGAATTTGCAAGGGAACTTTAGAAGCATGATTTATATATCCTTCAGGATTCATATCAAAAAACTCAAAATTATTCCAGTGATCAATAATAAGAAAATATTCTTTATCCCTCTCTGCTCCAAATAAATTCTTACAAAGTCTAGTCCCTCGACCTATCATTTGCAAAAATTTAGTTTTGGAGTAAATTGGCTTTGCAAAAACAAGATTCACAATTCCTGGGATATCAATTCCTGTATCAAGCATATCAACAGATATAGCTATCCTTGGTCTATCTTTGAAACGAAATTCATCTAAAATTGCTTTAGATTGGATTTTCCCAAGTCCAGAATGTATTATAGTAGCTAATTCCCCTTTATACTGCGGGTACATTGCATCAAACTCTTTTACTAAACGTTTAGCATGCTCTATATTTCTCGCAAAAATAATTGACTTCCCAATAGTGTCTCCTACCTTTATCCCTTCATTCATTAGAGACCTTAATATAAATTGGGTCGTTTCTTTATTAGCTACAAATTTATCTAAAGTTTCTTTGTCAAAATCGATATTCGATTCAGAGTATCCTGCTTCAATAAGACTTCTTTTTTGCTCTTCATTAAGATTATTCCACTTGATCCCACCCCTCATAAATTGTGTAGTTGCATTTTTCACTTTATATTCTAATAAAAAGGGAGGATTGTGCTCACATGCCTCTTCATAAGAAAACAGAAACGTTGGATCTCCATTTTCACAATCAAATAAATTAAAAGTGCTCCTTTCAATGAAATTAATAGGTGTTGCCGTTAACGCAAGCAGGTATGCATCAAAATATTCAATAATTTCTCTATAACTCTTATATATACTTCGATGAGATTCATCTACAATTATTAAATCAAAAAAACCTACATTAAACTGAGAATAATAATTTTTCATTGCACTGTAAGTCGAAAAATATAAGCTTTTAGAACTATCCCCATACGTTTTTGATGACACGCGCATGCGTGTGGCTTCCGGTAGAAATGTTTTAAAACTACTTGGTCCTTGCATTGCTTGATCAACTAGTTCATCCCTGTCAGCAAGAAATAATATTCTCTTAGCCCATTTACTTTCAATCATCCCTTTAACTAATGCGATTGCAGTACGTGTTTTTCCAGATCCTGTAGCCATAACCATTAAAGAACGCCTTTTTCCTAACTCATACTTTTCATACACCCTTTTAATACCTTCTATTTGATAAGGCCGCCCTGCAATATTATAGTCAAGTTTTGTAGTTACTAATGATTTCTTATAATTTCTTTGTATTACTATAAATTCAAGTTCGTTTAACGCATACATTCCCCATACTTCCCTTGGCCGATCAACTAAATCGTCCCAAATCCAAGACTCGAAGCCATTAGTATAAAATATAACTGGCCGAGTACCATGCATTCTTTGAATGCAATCTGCATATAATCGTGCTTGAATCCTACCATCCTCAGCACCTCTAGAAGTTTTCTTAGCTTCTATAAGAGCTATAGGATTTCCTTTCTTATCAAATAACACATAATCTACTAAACCCTTCCCAGATTTACTTGGATACCCTTCAACCTCATACTCTAGTTTTACACTCTCTTCATCGTTAACTTTCCATCCAGCCTCTTCGAGCATTACATCTATAAGTTTTTTTCTTGTATCCGCTTCTGTTAATTCCAAATTATTAATGGCTATTTTTTCAATTCCTTCAAATGTTTTTCCATTTCGTTTCCATTGATCCAAATGTTTTTTTAATCTTTTAGCTTCTTCCTGAAAGGAATTTTTTAGACGCTCTATTTCTCTCCTAGAGCCCTCCTTTTCGTTTACCACCGTTAAATTATTCGTTGAAATACTAAAAACATTTGGAAATGATTCACACCCTCCCGTTATCTGGGAATAAAACCAGCATGTTATATGATACAAACTCTCCAAGCTTCTTTCAGCAGCTTTTATAGGACTATAATCTTCATGTAAAGCCATATTACCCACACGTCTAATGTAATCAAATACATTAATAATTGCAGGATTTACTTTAGATTTTTTTAAAAGCTCTAATTTTTGATATTGTGATAGCTTTAAATTCCCCTCACTATCTTTCCCTAATACTACAAATACAAGGTCTATTAATTGTTCAGCTGCAATCTTAATTTTTAATAGAGCTACTTTAGGATCACTGTATAAATAATTTTCAGCTAACATAATGATATTAGTTAGTTCCGGATATTCTTTCTTTAAGAAAATAAAATTTGACATATTATCCCCCTTTGTTTTTTTGTTATTGCCATTCAACCACTCCATATAATTACACACCTTTTCGAAAGAAGCATATTCAATAAATACTTCTTCATTAAAGTAATGAAAATTGACTTTTCACATTATAATATTAAAGTTTAAAAATAATCTTTCTTAGATAATCAATCCTAATTACATATTTATACAAACTATATCTCTTTCTAAATAAAGTTCATCCCTTCTTCAGTTAACACTTGATTCATTTCTTTATATCTCGGATTCTTCCACTCTGCCAACAAATAAAAGAACCCTGCAACAACTCACTTTTTCCATATAAAAATAAATTCAGTCTCTTCTCCATCATTCCCCCTTTGCATCTAAACTCTATTCCCCAACATTTAATACTTCTAAAACCTCCCTAAACAACACCGAACCTCTCCCAACAATCAACTCCAAAGGAACCTCTTTAATTCGCCCATCTCTCCCAACCATAACAACCCCATTCTCATAATCAACCCAAATCTGAACATCCTGCACATAATAACTCTTAATAGAAGAAGCCTCATCTAAATTACGGTGATCCAACTCAACCTTAACTTGCTTTGTAAAACGACGCAGCGTTTTCCAAAGAGTTCGTTCTTCTTTTGATTTCATGAAGAGTTCTGGGAGTTCTTGTACTTCTTTTAATAGCGACATAGTTGTTATTGTGTATGTTTGAATGCCGTATCCGACTGGGCGGATGAGGTGGTCTAGTTTTTTCCATGGCTCTAGTTCGAAATGTACATACTCATCGTTTTGTTGCATTTGAATGTGTTTGATTTTAGCTACGTGTTGAATGCCACCTTTTTCTCTGTGCCATTTTTTCGGTGCATATAATGCTATGTACTTTGCCTCTTGCCATCCTGGTTTTAGTTGTGTAACTGGTAGCTGGTATAAGCCATTCTTTCTATATGTTTCATAGTCATTTTTAGTTTTCACACTTCCTACTAATACTTTTTCTTCTAGTGAGGAGTGCCATTCTTCTTTTGTTCCTCGTGGAAGGATGCCTTCTCTTATAATTTCTTCTGGGCTTTTTTCAATGAGATGGTCTAGAAATTGTTCGACTAGTCTTGTTGCGTTTGGTAAGAATGGAAAGCCACCGATATTTACTTTTTCGATACTTTTATAAAATGGATGGTTCTCGTATGCTTCCTCTTGGTTCCACGGGAATAGTACGTACGCTCCGTAGGCTGTTCGCTCAAAAGGCCCCTCTTGTTCTACTACTAGTGCGTCTCTGTAACGATGCATTGTGTTAATATCTTCTTCCATTGGACCAGGAGTGCCATACTTCCTTTTATAATGGGATGTTTCAGCAAAATCAATTCGGTATTTTGCATCAAAAATGTATTGATATTGATAGTTCTTTCCCTTTTTCTCAATAGCGAGCATCGTATCTGGTTTTTGTGTAACTGTTGGTAGTCTACCGTTTCTTTTCTGGAAATAAAGTTCTATTACTTCATCAGTGACTGGATGCTTGAACGTTCTTTTTGCAGTTTTACTTTCATCAAGCGTTACGTATAAACCATCTTGTTTTACTTGAATGACATCTTGATGGAACGGTATATACTTTTTCGATAAAATTTGTCCGAGTTTTAAATATGTCCAGTATTCATATAATCTAGCAACATCTTTTACCGACATTTTGAAAATTTGTCCTCGTAATGTTAAACCACGCGATAGCATTAAGAAGATTTGATACGCATCTCTATATCCTGCTGCCATTTGAATAACGAGTGAGAAGACTGAGCGATCCAATTTTCCGATTTCTCTCCAAAATGGATCGTTCAATTCATTTTTCATTCGATACTTCATATTTTTTACACGTTCCAGCAAATCTTCATCAGTTTCACCACGTGTATATCTAGACTTTTCCTCTAGCGCCTTAAGCAAATCATCGATTTTATGTATAACTCTTTGAATCATCCATTTAACAAATCGATTTTCCAATGTATCATAAGAAACTTCCTTATAAGCTGTAATGCCTTTAGTCGGTATACTGTTTTCTCCTTGCAGCAAGTGTGGTCGCTTTCGTAAATAGTTCATTCCGACAGAATCCAATTTACGAATTTTTTCTCCTCGTACTAGTTGATGTCTAGTCATAAGTGTATGATGCGGTTGTCTTTTAATATGAGAAATCGACTTCATAAATCGCTCAAAGGAATCATTTAAAATACGATAGAACTCACTCTTCGATGGATTTGTGGCGTAAATTGTAGATGCTCCTAAGTAAGTTCTCTTTAGTAAATGAAACGCTAAATTATAAATTTCATCATTTACTTCATCTAATAAGGCTCTGTAATCATCCTTATAATCAAGTTTTGCCGGGAAAACTTCAAATGTAACAGTTAGTAAAGTATCTTGATCATCTTTAATTTCAAACATTGTATTTCCTACTTCATTCGGAAACGAAAGATTCCCCATTAACACATGAAGTGATCCCATTTGAATAGAACTAACTTGTTTTCTAAAACCCGGATGTTCATGATAAAAAGAGAGTTGCTTGTTATTTTTCGGAACAACAACAAGCTGATAACTTCTATTCTCAAAAAAGATTGGCGGGTGTTCGTTCCATTCATCTAGCCTCTGCAATCCCGCATCAAATACAGAAACGGATTCCGTCTTCCCATCTACATGAAAATACATCATTTCATCCGCACTCATAGCGTGATACTCTTTTAAACTCTCGTATTTTTCATGATAAGGATTTCCCTTAATCGTCAATGATAGCTCCTCTGTTTCAATCTTAACTAGCTCTATTTCATTATTAGATCCAGAAAGAGGTGAAACCATCATACTCGAACCTCCTTAACATATGAGACAACTTGTTAGCAGAACGAGGATATTTAGCATATGAAGCATCATTGTTGCCACTATCATATTCCTCATTTGCACATAATATATACAACTGCTTTAATACCTCTTCTGTTCTTCCATCGCTACCTGCAAGACGTGGTAAAATCTTTTGATATATTTGATAATCAAGTGCTTCATCAAACGATAATAACTTTCCTTTTTCGTTGTATGCCATATAGAAACAAATTTCATCTCGTATACGATATCCAACTTGAGCCCCAACTGATTCCAGTGATTTATTTATTTCTATTAAAATAGTCGATATATTTCTCACAAGGTCTTCATTTTCTTTAAAGCATTCTTTTAAATGAAGATACTCGGTTGCTAAAGAGCTATTAGAAACAACTTCAGCTTCCTTCTCTTCTATATCCATTAAGAAATTAAAATAATCTAAGTTAACGGTATTAAACTCAATTGTATTCGCACGATCTAATACTTTCTTACTTAAAGGATGTGTCGTTTCGTCCATGTTTACCGTTCCGATAATATATACATTTGATGGGATAGTAATGTGCTTATTCGTAATTGCTTCTGGAAGTACTGGTGACGTAACAATTTTTCCATCTTTCCATTTACGACTCTCAATTACACTTAAGAAATCACTAAAATAGTATTCCACTCGGGCTAAGTTCATCTCGTCCAATACTACAAAATAAGGCCTATTTGGGTTTGCATTTGCATTTTCAAGAACTTTAATTAACGGTCTTTCTTGAAACTCCCCTTGGAGGTTCACATAACCAAGCAAATCAGAACTGTCACTCCAATCCGGCCGAACCGGAATAAGCGTAAATTGTCCATTCTCTTCCGTAGCCCCTAAACTCTCCGCAAACCACTGAACAATTTTCGTTTTCCCTGTACCTGAAATACCTGATAAAATTACAAATGGCTTTGTTTTTAATGAAAGGAAGAAATTAATAAGATCCTTTTTCTCATAAAAGAAACCTTTACTTTGAATATAAGAAGACACATGATCGATAATTGATTGTTGATCTAGATACACTTCTTTTCTCTCATAGATCATTTCATATTTCGTTCCTTTCTCTTTATAAGCTATGAATCCCTCATAATAGCGAAGCATTCCTTCTAGATCCTCTACTAACTCTTTTTCACTTGGCATTTTATTAGCATCATACGCAATATAAGCCGCTGTTGAATTCGCATATCCTTTTGCTTTTGAACTTGTTCCTAGGAAAATCTCATCATCTTTTTTCACCTTTTGGGACATATGTATTTGTTCACGAATCTCTTCTTTAATTTTTTGCATCTCTTCTTTAGTCGTTTCTGTCACACCTTGCGCCAGCGTTAAATATAATCGCTCCATATCTTCACTAAACAAATAAACGATATAATAACCTCTCTGCGTAGATGTCGTAATATCTTTATTCATAATCGCAAGCCATGGAACAGCAGCCCAATTCCCTTGTCCAACTGACCCTGTAACAACATACTGACTATGATCAATAAATGGTAATCTCGTTATTTCCGTTGTCATCTCATTCCTAACAAACGATCCCATTTTATGACCCGCAAATCTTTCTGTTCTTGCCTGTAAATACTCATTCAGAACCGTTAAAAACTTTTCACGCAAATTACTGTCCATACTACCGCCCTTTTCTCCATCGTCTTTTGCATATTGTTCAACAGGAATCCATTCACCATTAATTAGCCCTACTTGTTCAAGCCAATCTAGTAAGTTACCCGTACGCCTCTTCGCTACCGATTCAACCATTAGATTATCACCTAAAGAATTTCGAACAATCGTCATTCCCAAACCTACTAAAGCTTCTTTCTTTTCATCCTTTGAATACTTCTCTAACAATCCAAGAACAAATAAAGCATGACGGAAATATTCCTGCCTTAAAACTAGCTGTGCTATATAAGCATTCTTATCTTCCGATTGAACATATTCATTTAATAAAAGCTGATTCATTTCATGAGATTCATTCAAAAATCCCAATAATCTCAAATCTTGGCGTGCATTCGATTTTACTCTATATAAATTCTCATCCGTTTGTTCACGTAACGTACTTGGATTATATGTACCATTCATTATCTCTTCTAAAAAGAGCATGACTTTATCATATTTTTCACTTGGTAGGTTATCGGTTTTGAATTCTTTGAATGTAATAGCTCTTTCTCCATTAATCGTTGTTACCTTTACAAAAGGTAACTCTGCAAATAGCGATATAAGAAAAGCATTCCGTTCCTCTTGCCGTACAAAATCGTTAACATTAACTAATTGAACATTTATTAAGTCTCGCCAAATTTGTTGGATCTCTTCACCATTCACACTAAATTCTAAATCCAACTCTTCTTCTATTCCAAATTCCCTTTCTACATATACTTCATTATTTTTTATCGTCGTAATCCAATTACATTTACTATCAATGATATGAGTAATCCGCTGTTTTACTTTAATAAATTCAATCATTATTTTATCTAGCATCTTTATCCCCCGTAGATACAATTAATTACAATTACTGTTATTTTATCAAACTAGCATGAAACAACACATTATTTGTATAAATTAGTATTTATTTAATTAGCCAATACAGAAATTTTTTAGGATTAATTACTAACGATTATACAATCCCAACATCCTCCGCCCCTCTTCAACAATCTCATCCCTCATTCCTTCAGGCCTAATAACTTTCACAGAACTCCCCATACCCAAAATCCATTTCTTAACCGAACTTTTCCCACTCATTATTGCTTTGAAATTGATACTACCATCTGAATTTTGTTCTATTTTCTGCTCTTCTCCCAAAATCGATTCTGGTACAGAATTAGCAAATGGCGGATAAATAATTAATGCTACTTCAAATGTCTCGTTTACTATACCTAACTTTGGACATATCCCTTCCAAATCAAAATTTTCCGGGATAGTATATCTATCAAACAATACTTGAATATCCTTGATTCGCACTAATTTGAACTTACGAATGTCATGTTTATCATTACAGAAAGCTACACAATAAAAAAACTCGTTATAATGTACAAATCCATACGGCTCAATAGTGCGTTCTGATTTTTTACCATGGCTATCTTCATATTTAATTCTTACCTTATTCCCTCTACTAAAAGCCTCTTGCAGCTTTAAATATTTCCTATTTTCTCCCAAAAACTCATAATTTGGTCTAGATCGCTGAACAAAATGAATATAACGTGCTTTATCCGCTTCAATTTTCCTCAGGGCTTTTAATTTATCGAGAGCTACTTGTGCATCATTCGAATAGATAGGATTGCCCTTAGCAACCAATTGCTCAACAGAAAATGTTAACGCAGATAATTCCTTTGGAGATAAGTTCTTAATCGGAAATAGGGATGTATTAGAAATATAGTACCCGCCATATCTCCCACGTTCACTTTTAATATCAATATTTGCATCTGCAATGTCCTTTTTATAATCACGAACCGTTCTTGCATCTATTTTTAATTCGTATGCTAGTTCACTACTTTTCATTTTCCCCCTTGCATGTAGCAATTCAATCATACGGAGGGCCTTACTTATCTTACTCATCAATCTCTCCCTTATCTATAAAAAAGTTGGCATAAAATTCATGCCAACTTTCTTTGAATTATTCATATTGATAAACACCCTCGCATTATGTATACAATATTAAAATACAACGGCAAGCTGTCCATCTTCTTCCAAAATTATATCATCTTCCCAATCATCTTGTTGTATATATACATCGTCCTGTGCAATATATTTTTTAATAGACCTTACCATATGCATCGGCAAAGGTAATTGCGTATGCTTTTCAAATGTAACTACCATCCGTCGCAAGTAATCTACCATGCATGCTAGTTCATCCCTTTCATTTTCTTCCGCTCCTGAAACAATAATCTCAACAGCACGTTGTTGGAATATCATTTTTGTAGGTGCATCAATTTTTTTAGCGGTATTGGCAACACCTTTCATTGTGGAAGGACGTAAGCCAACGCTATAATATATACCTGTTTCATCTCGATATAAGCCCGATTTTTTATTAATATAGCTGTCTTTTTCATGGATAAAGTACTGTGGTACATCACTTGTTTGATTGATTCGAATTACACGAAGGTTCGGGAATGTAGCAAGCATATCATCGAATTGCGTTATTCCCTCCAACTTCATTTTAGGATTCGCTAATTCCGGAATCCAGCCATATCTTAAATTAGCTTCTGCAATAAAGCAAACTTGCTCGTCTGTTCTATTTAAAATATGTAATAACTCATTTACAATGAATGGTTTTAGTTTCTCTTTTTCTTTGTATTGCAAGAATTTTTTATGATTGTATACATTTAAAACACTATCATCTAGTGATCTCCACTTATCATCACCATACAATTTATATTCAAGCTTTTCCCCTTGAATTTTTGTGAGAACAGGTAAAAATTCCGTCCCTCTTCCCCTTTTAATCCTCATTAATGACAAGCTTAAAATGGTTCCCTTATAATGAAACTTATTCCAATTTCGTTTTCGAAATCCTTTATCAGCCAATAAGTCTAGTATTGCTTTAAATATTCTTTCTTCCCCCGCAGTATCATACTCTAGCGGATGAATAAACTGCGTAATTCTTCCCGTACGCGCTAACCCTTCACGTATTGCATGTTTCGGATCAATTTTCTTATTTTCATATGCATCTATTTCTATTAACGATACAGTGTTCTGTTCACACCTCTCGATATTACGTACTAAAGTTTGTATATGCCTAGCAGCTGCTTTTTCTTTATACTGATCATAGTCTAAATCCTGTACAATTCCTTCCGGTGATTTTGCTACTATTTTCAAGGTCACTTCAGGCTCTGTCTTTAATACAAAACAATTATCATCATCTATTTTTACTGCCAATTCTTTTTTTACTAAAACCTCTTTCACTTTATCTACCATATGGTGAGAACATATCTCGAGTTGTAGCTCTTCTACCCCACTAGGAGCATATAAAGGTAAAATGTGATCGTTAAATGAAGTTTTCACTTCTTTACCAGGATTAACAATTTCAAAATTCGGAAATTTATTCATAAATACATTTAATAATTCCTCTTTTTCAGGCAATCCAATCCCTCGTTGTACTTTTGTTCCCACAATTGAAAATGTACTTTCATTGTACACACATAATATTTGCTTATCTGCTCCCTCAATATATGATTTCGGATCCTTCGTCACCTCGTTTAATTCTGGAAAATCTCCTAAGATTAAATCATCTAGTAACTTAAACGAATTCTGCTCCCATTTCACCCCGGATTTCCCTTGTTCTATCTTCAATTTTGCAAAGGTTCTTTTTTCCTCATTAATGAACGGATTCGGAATAGAGACATACACCGTGACATTTTGCCTATTACGAATTAAATTTACTAATTTCGTTCCTTTTTGATAGTAACGTCTAATTCCAAATGATACTTTTAATAAAGGTTTATTTTCAACTCCGCGTGTAATGGCCTCAAATCGATATACGTAAGAAAAATAATCTTGTCTATTATTTTTTCTAATAGGCTCTGATATCGCTTCAAAGGCTTTCCCGGATTGAATTCTATAGAATGTAACATCACTCGCTATTTCTCGCGACACAGATAAATGAAGTGGTTCCTCGCATATTTTATCCGTAACTATAGCTGGAACCCATTTGAAATGTGCATTATCATCTCCTTCAAATACGTCCTTAACACTACCATTATGCCATTTCATTTCACTATCTATTAACATAGGCATTTCATTATTCTCATCAAGGACTTTAAGCCATGCCTTACATACGTATTCAAATTGCTCTTGATGTAAAGGACGTTTCGTCACAATCCAAGGTCTTTTGCCCATTAATGCTTGTGCATCGTTTTGAATAAATAAAATGTCAAAGAACATAACGAACAATCTCTCCGTCAATCCTTCTAACTTCTTTTTTAATTTCCATTGTTCTGCAGGCTTTCTGAGTAAGTTAATCCAATCCTCAGGCCAATATGTATAAAAGACGTTTTCTTTTTCTAAGACAGATACTACATCCTTAAACGCTAACAATTGAAGTTGCTTCATTATAAATCAATCCTCTACTTTCCACATATTCTCTATACTCGTAACAAAAGGTCCATATAAAGCCATAAAAGTCTCATCATCTTTGTATTTTTGCATCTTCATTCTCCAAAATTCCAGTAACGATGGTACATTAGGTTTTTTATTATGGAAGCTCCCATCACAGTAATATACACGAGCATTCTTTCCACCACGTAATAATCTACCAATCATTTGTCAAACTGGAATAAAAATAAACCAAGATAAAACTTCTCTTTCTTTCGGCTTCAGTACCGCCCAAAAATCCGATCGTTTATACATTGACTCGAAGCGCCCCATACTAAGTTTGCGTAACTGCTTTATAGCCTTACCGTAATGAAGACCTCTACTTTCAATCTGATTCATAAAAACTGGAAATGCTGCATGTAAAACTTGAATCATATAATTAAAGTCATTTGGTACCGGATAAGGCCTTACAAGAAAGAATACTGAGCCAAATAAAGCACCTGTACCTCCATCTAAAATATTAAAACCACGTCCGACAGACATTAACGGCACAATTAGTATTTTCTGTTCTTCTTTCCTAAACATTTCAATTTGACTCCTAGGAAAGGCATTTTTTAATTTATCATTTTCCCGTGTTAATACACGATATTGTTTTGATAATCTCGGAATCATTTCTAATGTATTCGCAACATTTTTAGCATCCTCATATGAATTAACTACAAGTAAAATCCGCCTGTTTTCTACTTGTAATGTTTTCAACTCAACTAACAATCTATCTTCTAAAGATGCTGTAAGTTTACTTAAATTTTCAGCCCTCTTCTGTTCACGTTTTCCTGAAATACATAGAAGTTCTCCATCTTTTTCATCAAAAGTTGGTACGTATGACTGTTTAATTTTAGAAGGAGGTAATTCCGATTGAATTAACCATTTAGGTTTCATTGCTATATCATAATGATCTGACCCTGGCGCTAAGCTTGTACCAGAAAGTAAAACAACCGCTGGACCCTTTTTCTTAAAGGCTATTTCATACATATTAGACCAGTCATATAAGAACTTTCTTCCAATCCCTGAATATTCAAGGATTTTAAAATTACCAAACTTATCATCTTCAGTTTGTTCATATCTATATCCAAACAACTTTCCAGTCATAGCATCAAGTAAAAAGGGCTTATACTGTTTTGCTTTTGTCAAAAGAGGTGATACATCATATCCAATTCCTAATCTACTTTGCACAGCAGGATAATAAGAAAGTAGAAACTTAATATTATAGTCTAGGTATGAAAAGTATAGATAAAATTCTAGTAAGTCTACCGCATCACGTGTAATTTGATTATCCATTTTAAAGAGCTTAGCTACTTCTTGTAAAATTTGATTTTTATTCGGTTCTTTCGCGAGTAACTGATCCAACTTACGCTTTATTTGAACAGTTTTCCTTGGATCTACACCAAATTTCCTTAACTGTTTTTCAATTTTTCTTTGTTCCTCTTCATCTTTTGTAACTTTTTTAGATAATTCATACGCTAGCTTATTAGGAAATAACAGTTTATTTTTCAAAGAATTCCGTATTTTTGGTGTATGACTCAATTTTGCATATAATGACCAAACAGCTTTCTCTAACTCCCTGGAATTGAGTTGCCAACGCTGAATAAGCTTATCATTAGCAAACTCAGTATATCTTCCTGTAATGTTATTACTCATTGCATAAAGTGATTTTTCAAAAAAAGAATTATTATTACCAAAAGCATCGATTTCAACCGTAAATTGCTCATCGAACTGCTTTTGAACTGCATCTGCTTCATCCACAAAAATAATATCTAATAAATCATACATTGCTTCATAAATTGTTCTTTCAAGGGGATCTATAACCACAGGAATACTAGAAGTTATTAAACTTGCAGTTGTTGCTACCCATACATCGGCATCTATTAGCTCTGTCCACTCCTTATATACACCACATGTATTAGCTAAAGGACATAAAACCGTTTTATCACCTTGCTTTATAGACTTACATGGATAATAATTATTACGTTCAAAATCATTAGCTAAAGCTTTTAATGTACATGAATCCGAGATAGAAGCTAACGAATGAAACGTCTGTGTTAAGAACTGCGACACGTCTTTAGAGGGATCTACATAACTTTCTAAAAAACGTTTTTCATGATTTGCCCGACTTCCTTTTCCAATAATAGGAACCGCCTTAATACCAAGATCACGTAATTCCTGTACACGATCTAGAACTTGAAAAACGCTATTTTCAATAAAACCAACTTTGGCCCCTTTTTCTTTCACTTGATGATAGGTTTCTAACATCATCCAAGTTGATTTTCCAGCTGCTAATCCACCTGCAATATGCTGCGTTTCATGATAATCAAACGTATTTTGCTGATATACGTGGAGACTTTGAAACTTAATCCTTTTAGCACGGTCTACATAGGATTTTTTTGATATCAGCTCCATCTCAGTAGCTGTATTTACCCAATTAGTATTTAAATCTGAGGAGCACTTAATTTTTTCACGATACTTCGGCAACATAGGATATTTCACTTTAATTTTTGGAATTGAACCTGTGTATTTGTGTAACATGGTTTCCACCGTCCGGGAATATGAAAAATCTCCCTCCACAGCGAATTCATAATCTTTCTCTTCTTGCTCTAATACATCAAGTATTAATTTTGCATATACCTTCGTTCTATAAGTTACTATCTGAGGGATTACTTGTATGATTTTTCCATTCTCTTCATGAAATAAACGGTATTTCTTTTCTATTTGAAAATAAGATGCAAGATTGTCCCTCCATATTCTTTCATTAGAAAACTCAGCTAGTAACAACCTTAGATTCATAACAATAGACTTATCTGTATACTTTTCTAATACTGGTTCATTATAACCAACTAATAATGCCCATGCTTCCTCAATAGGCACTTGATGATCTGCTGTTTTCCCACCATATATAAGGAGTTCCGTTTTAATAATTTGGAGCGCTTCTTCTTTTTCTACATTGAATTCTTCAAACTGTTTTTGAAGATCATATATTAATTTGTGCTGCATAAGGTTTCCTCCTTTAAACACTTAAACAGTTCACGCTCCGTCATAATTTGTATATAGACACTAGATTCTTTGCTTAAAGAAGAACATACTAATTCTTTATAGTTAGGATTCATTTTCAATCGATAATTTGGAATAATAACATAAGCATTTTTATGATACTTCTCCAAATAACCTGAATTCTTATTATTAAAAGCATTCGCAAGCATTCTTGGCGATCTGTAATCTTTTACATCTAAATCTATTAACGTATCATTTACATTAATCCTTATATCAAACTCGTCAACGTTCGGATATAATACTGCATCATACCCTTTTAGGCGTTTACATATTTTCTCTTCTATTATTCCAGTTAATAGTACATACCGTTGTATACCCGGCCGAACTCTATACACCGATTCATCCTCCGAAAATTTATACGATTCTAAACGCTCAAACGATTGAAAGTGGCCACATATTTGTTCCTTATTACATCTCCAATTTCCTTTTACAAATGATACCGTCCACCCACAATGAGGGCATTTTTTATAATTATCTATGTTATGCGGAACCTGTTCATAACACCTTTCAAACAGCTGATGTAACACGTTATCTTTAATTGAAAATAATATTTTACGCAGTCGCACATATGTTAAAACTGCATTATCCGGACTCGCTATAATAGAACGAATTTTTCTATATTCCTCATCTAAACTATTGTCCCTACAATAATTTAATATCTCCTTCATTACAGATTGATCAAATTCTGCTGGGAATTTATATTCTTCAAGAAAATCCTCTATATCAATAGACAGACCAAACCCTTTAACTAAAAAGGTGGAATCACCCGGGAGTAACTTTTCTATTCCAGCCATTCCCCATTTTTCAACAGGTTCGTGAAGTACCTTGATTAAATCAAAAATATTATTCGGATGCATATTAGACTGCAATGTATTTTTCATAAACAGTAAATGCCCTTTATGCAATGTCTCAGGAATTTCTCTCCATCCCTTCTCCTCCCATTGCTCCAGCCCCTTTGCAATAAAATAAATCATTTCTTTTATTTCTCTTGTTTGCAATACTATCTCCCTTCCTTTCAATACATTTTCACAAAAAAATTGAAATTGGATAAATTTCCTATGTGACAAATAAATCGTAACATTAATTGTGGCGGTATTTACGGTAATTAAAATATTTTTCTATTTAATTTACAAAAAAGGGAGTGACTGATTGTCACCCTCTTTCTAGCTTATTACTAAAGTCTATAATTCCCGCTAACCATCCCCCACCCTAATAAGCCATTACAATTACTACGATTTCATCAAACTATTTATATGTACAAAAGAATAGTCATACACCATACCGTATAATTTACTAATTCCTACTATTCCCCACTAACTCCCCATACTCCTGACTACTCTGCTCAAGAAATATCATACTCTCCCCACTATCCTTATAATAAGAATTCCAACCCCGCTCCCTCAAAATCCCCTTCCAACTATCACTCTCCACCATCCTCTTAATAACACCATCCCAATAAGCAACCTCTTCCTCCGTCATATCTTTCGGGCCCATAATTCCTTTCCAGTGCTGGAAGATGACGTTGATTCCTTGTTCTTTCCATGTTGGGATTTGTGGTAGTCGGTCTAGCCGTTTTGGTGCGGATACGGCCAGTATTTTTATTTTGCCGGCTTTGTATTGTTTTTCGGCTTCGGATAGGGTCATGGTTGCGGCGCCTATTTGTTTGTTCGTTAGAGCATTTATGATTTTTCCTTTGTTTTCGTAGACGAAGAATTGTAGTTCGGCAGGGTTTATGCCGAAGGCTTTGCTTACTTGTACGAAGGATAGGTGATCGTCGTTTCCTAGGCCGGGGGCAACACCGATTTTGAAGTTTTTCTTGTTTTGTTTTAGTTGTTCCATTAGTTCGTTTGCATTTTCTATGTTTGAGTCTTGTGATACGACAACGACTTCCCAGTCCGATGCTAATGTTGCGAGCGGGGTGAAGTCTTTATATGTTAGTTTACTGTGGCCTAGTAGGTTGTTCGTTATGAGTAAGCTTGAGTTGATCGCGAGTACGTGACCGCCTTTTTGTTTCGTATATTTCCAACCGACATCACCGCTGCCGCCTACTTTGTTTGTGACAGTGATTGGTTTTGTGAAGATTTTTTCTTCCGTTAGTGTTTTTTGCATCGCTCGTGCCGTTAAGTCCCATCCTGCTCCTTGAACGTTTGGCGCAACGATTTCTACTTTGTCTATGTTTACTTTATTTGTGTTCGTTTTTTCTACGGAACAACCAACTAGTACTCCTGTCATGATCCATATACATAGTAATAATCGTTTTTTCATAGTCCTCGTCCTATTCGGTATTTTCGTTCTGGTCGTCCGATAATGCCGTATTTGTACTCTACTGTGCATTCGTTTGTCGCTACTAAGTATTCTAAGTATCTTCTTGCGGTTGTTCTGGAGGCCCCCATTTGTTCGCCCATTTCTTCTATTGTAATGCCCTCTTCGAATCCTTTTATAATCCCTTTCACTTTTTGCAGTGTTAACGGATCAACACCTGTCGGTAAGTTTTTTATGTCTTGTGTTTGCGAAGTCCCGAAGAAGTTATCGATGAGTGCTTGATTTACTTCATTGTTACTATGTAATAGTTGCTTCTTTCTTTTATAGTCTTCAATTGTGCGAACAAATTTTTCTAACGTGACTGGTTTTATAAGGTAGTTGCTTACGCCGTTTCGAATTGCTTTTTCTAGCATATAGTTTTCATTCGCCGCCGTTACCATAATGACGTCAACACTTGGAAAGTCAGCATGGATTTTTGGTAATAAGTCGGTTCCGATCCCATCTGGTAAGTAATTATCTAATAGAAGCAAATCGATTTCTTCTCTTTGTAGTAATTCCATCGTTTCTTTCGCATTCAATGCTTTTCCAATCACTTTTACGTTCTTTATTTTCGATAAAAACTCCTCTTGAATTTGCGCGACGCGGAAATCATCTTCTGCAATTGCAACCTTCAACATATGTCCATCCCCCTGTTTGTCATGTACTTTCTTTCAATGTTTTTGGAAGGTAGATTGTAAAAATAGCTCCCCCATTTTTCTCGTTTTGAATTTCAATTGTTCCCTCTAGTAGATCTACCATTTCTTTCACATTCGCTAGCCCGTAACCCCGATTATTTCCTTTCGTTGAAAATCCTTTTTGAAAAATGGTCGTTATTTTTTCTGCCGGTATCCCTATCCCGCTATCTATCACTTCAAATACAATATCGTGTCCAATATCCGTAACAAAGAAGGAAACACTCTTTTCCTCTCGTTCACTCACCGCATCAAATGCATTGTCGATTATGTTTCCAAGAATCGTAATAAGGTGCGAAACTTTTATATGGTCTGGTAACGGATGCAGCGCACTATCTCCTTCAATATGAAAATCGATTTTCTTCTCAGATGCTGTTCCGATTTTTCCTAATAAAATTGCTTGTACTTTTGCATCATGAATTTGATGGAATAAAATATGGTTTTGACTTTGATGAATATTAGATTCTTGCTGAATGAATTCAATAGCTTCTTTATAATGCCCTAACTGCAATAAGCCGGATAAGACGAAGAGCTTATTTGTAAATTCATGTGTTTGAGCACGTAAGTCCTCAGAATACTTTCTTACCTCAGATATCGTATTCACTAAGTTTTGCAGTTCTGTTTTATCTCTAAAACTACATACAACGCCTACCGTACTATTATTTTCGAGTATCGGTGTCATGTTTAAAATAAACACTTTATCTTGAAACGCGATTTCTTGATCGTTTTCTAGCACTCTTTCCATATTAAAATTCGGTAAAACTTTTGAAATGTGCTGCTGCATATAATCATCATTTACATGAAGCATTTCTTCTGCTGAGGTGTTCATCATCGTAATAAAACCATTTTGATCAATGGCGATGATCCCTTCTTTTATAGATAGTAGTATCGCGCTTCGTTCCCGGTATAGCGCTGCGATTTCATTCGGCTCTAAACCGAGTGTATCTTTCCTAATGCTACGCGCTAAAAGAATGCCACCAACAATGCCGGCTAATAATACTGCTAATGAAAAGAGGATAATTTCTTTCGTTCTACTCAATATGTTAGATTCAATTCCTTTTATTGAAAACTCTACTGTCACAACGCCTACTACTTGATCGTAATCTCCGTTATGAACAATAATAGGTGCCTTTGCCATTAAGGCTGGACCACTTACACCATTTCCTTCGAGCGTATAATAGCCACCAAAAGTGAGTGCTTCATAGTTATACGGGTTGTTACTCTTTGTTCCAATCAACTCAGAATTAGAATGGGAATACATAACCCCATAGCGATCTTCCACAATTACATAATCTGCACCAGCTTGCTCACGAACTTGTTCCGCAATGGATTGGATAGTACTTTTATGCTCGTTATATTGAAAAGCATCTTTTATAGCTGGCATAAAAGAAAGAGATTTAGCCGTTTGCAGTGCTAGTTGCTCCACTTGGCGCTTCGTATCAACGGACTGAATGTAAACAAATATTCCCGTTAATAGGAGAACGACAAATAAAATTAACGCGATAATTAAGCTTACTATTTTCGTTTGTAATGATACTTTGCGTGATTTTTTCATGCTTCATATCCTTTGATAAAATATTCAAAACTATCAATCTCCTTTTCTATTATTATGACAAAACTAAAAATGAAGCAACTATTAAAAATATCCATGTACATAAAGTACAAAAAGAATAAAATTGTCATAATATTGAGATTTCATTTAAAGAACAGTACAATTCAACTACAATGAACACGCTTTCATAATTATTATTTTATTTATAAGCAAGAGGAGGAATTAGTATGGCTCAAGTAAAATCAAACCGAGTCGCCGGCAATATTTTCAAAGGTTCTGTCGGCAATTTAATTGAATGGTATGACTGGTACGTTTACTCTGCTTTCGCTGTTTATTTCTCAGCAGAGTTCTTTCCTAAAGGAGATCCAACGAGTCAGTTACTGAACACAGCGGCTATTTTCGCAGTTGGATTTTTAATGCGCCCTATCGGAAGTTTATTAATGGGACGTTATGCGGATCGGCACGGACGCCGGGCAGCATTAACGCTTTCGATTACGGTTATGGCGGGTGGTTCTTTAATTATTGCCTGTACACCGAGTTACGAAAGTATCGGTATTATGGCGCCAATTATTTTAGTTCTTGCCCGTTTACTACAAGGATTATCACTTGGTGGAGAGTACGGAACTTCCGCAACGTATTTATCTGAAATGGCTAGTAGTGGACGCCGTGGTTTTTATTCAAGTTTCCAATATGTAACGCTCGTTGCTGGACAGATGGTTGCGTTAGGCGTTCAAATTGTTCTTCAGCAATTACTAAGCGAACCAGATATGAAAGCTTGGGGATGGCGTATTCCATTCATTATTGGAGCGATGGGCGCAGTAGCTGTATTATGGCTTCGCCGCACGATGGATGAGTCGGAGCAGTTCTCAAACGTAAAATCACAAAAACGTGAAAGCGCAGGAACCATTCGCGCTCTTATGAAACATCCGAAAGCAGTATTAACAGTAGTCGGCCTAACATTAGGAGGCACTGTTGCATTTTATACGTACACAACATATTTACAAAAGTTCATGGTAAACACAGTCGGCCTTCCGAAAGAAGTTGTAAGCTGGATTAACTTTGTCGCACTACTTATATTCGTCGTACTTCAGCCAATTGCAGGGCTATTATCCGATAAAATTGGACGCCGCCCACTATTAATGGCATTCGGTATTCTCGGAACATTACTAACAGCACCGATCTTCTTCTTCATGGAAAAAACGACAGAACCAATCGTAGCATTTTTACTCATGATGGTCGGTCTCATTATCGTTACTGGTTACACATCAATTAATGCAATTGTAAAAGCAGAACTCTTCCCAACTGAAATTCGCGCACTCGGCGTAGGTTTACCATATGCACTAACAGTCGCGATATTCGGCGGAACAGCTGAGTTCATCGCATTATGGCTAAAAAGTATCGGAATGGAATCACTCTTCTACTTCTACGTAGCTGGATGTATCGCGATCAGCTTTATTACGTATTGGCGTATGGATGAGTCATCGAAGACTTCGCAGATTGAGGCAGAGCTTGGTGGTGGGGATACACTAGTTAATAATAAGTCTAGTTAAAATTATGTATTCTATGTTTTTCGTTAATCTGAACTCGATGAATCTCTTTCTTGGCAAGGTAAAGATGTTGTTGGTGCTTTAGAGGTAAGATTAGGATTTACCATTGATGTAAAGGTAACTGTGAATGGAGCGCCACAATACAAAGTACATAACAGCAAGGATAAAAGATACTATGTATCAGCAATTGAAGCCTATTTGTATGTAAAGTAAGAGGTACAAAAGGGCATCCACTTAAATGATACTTTTTAATTTAAATCAACAAAAGAGACCGCAAATGTTAGGTCTCTTTTGTTGATCATTCTCCATATGTAACTTTCTCTTCACTTACTCCAAGCTAGATAACATGGTTCATTGAAATATTCAACCTTAAAGAAGGCTTGTTCTTCAAAAAATTCATTTCTTGCCCTCAGAATCTAGCAAAGTAGCTATTCAATAAATTTTTTCTCTGAATCCAAAAATTTATAAAACCTATTTAACAAATCTTCCTTCGTAGTTGGGGTATCTTGGGGCATATAAGTAATAAAACTTGTCATATCTTCAGGATAATCATGTCTATCATAAAACTCTGCAATTCTATTTAATAGTTCATCCTCATCAGTAATCTTTTCTTTTAACTTAGATAAGTAAACGAATCTGAGTTTACTTATCTCATTCTGTAATTCTTCACTATTTTCTTCTAGATTAGGAAAGTGGAAATCTTTAATTTCAAACAAAATTTTATCTAAATCACTAGAATCTATTCCCCAAGCTAGTTCATTAACAAAAGCTTCATCATCACCGGCTTCCATTAGTTCCACCGCATAATCAGAAATGACATTCGGTTCGAAATATTTTTTATTTACACCGGTATAAATAGTTTTCCAATCATACTTAAGACCTTTGTTCTTAAAATCTATTAAATCCATATAATTCTCCTTTTACTTTTTTGGAACTTGATTTGGTTTCCCTGTAACAGTACCATTTTCAATAAATCTTCTATGACTTACATTTCCATTTGGTTCAACAATCCACTCAAAGACGCCTTTTTTACCACCATTGCTTCCTTCGATTTGGAAGAATCTTCTACTAATGCGATCTCCTCCCACTAATGGAAATTCATCAGCAAATCTTGAGTAATTATCAACAATATCAGAAAAGCCATGTTCCTTAGGGACATGAGGAAACTCTTTTACTATGATAGGCTTTCCTTTTTCATCTCTTCCCCAAATAGGTTTTACTTTATCAACCTTTTCTCCACTTCCAACTCGCTTTCCATCAATAACAGGTCCCTCTAATTCCTCAATTACTTTTGGATTATCTCCGCTGGTTTTATTACTGGTATTATCCATCCCTTTAGTAGCATTTTCCTCTTTATTAAGTTTACCATTCTCTTTAACTTTATTAATACGCTCACCAGAAGATGGAGAAGACTCGAATTTTTGAAGAGTATCCTTAGCATTTTGAATCGATTTATCCCAAACCAATCCACCATGTACAACAACACCAACACCAGCCACTGTAGCAACTGCATCTAATGGAAGAACAATTGGTGATGCTAACCCACCACTTCCTACTTCTGCGACGAATGTTAAGAAATTAGCCCCACCTATGACTGAAATACCTTCAAAAATTTCTACAATAGATCCTGCCGTTGATATAACATGTCCAGTAAATCTTCCAGCTTGATAAGTTGCTTTGCTTTCTAATTTATCATTATCAAGTGGTGTTAGTCCAATATAGTCTTCAGCTACTGCACTGCCAGCGCCTTGTATAAACTCCAAAGCACCTTCATAAATATCTTCGACACCATGTTTAAACGTATCTAGTAAAGATTCATCTTTTTTCTCACTATTTAACGGACCACACATTGTTCCTTCTTCAATTGAACTACCATTTAAATGATTATCGGCCTGACGCTTCCTATCTTCATTAATCGCCTGAATAGAAGTTGTCCATTCCATATTCAACCCTTGCGTACTAAATGTACCACTTGCAGGACTAAAGCCTTTCCCACTTTGAACTTCCGCAAGACCTGCAGCAATACTAGCTGCTAATTGAAGGGCTGTACTATAATTATTACTAGAGGTCTGATTGAATTGATACAAATGATCTAGCTTTTCTTGCAGTTTTTTCCTCATCAGAGTAAAAAGATTCGCCATAGCGTCCATACCTGGGATTGGCATAGCTTGACTGATGGCTTCCATACTTGCTTTCATTCGGTCAATTTCTCGAATTTGTTCTAATATTTCTTGTTCAATTACATCTGTGGAAGCGACTTGTGATTGAAATTGACTTGGAAAAGCATCGTTCTGGCGAATTAACTCTTCACACAGATAAATGATTCCTTGCGCTAAAGGACGAAAGGTTTGTACAAAAAATGATTTTGCACTGCTATAAGTTTGTCCTTGTAGAACAGTATCAATTGCAAAGGCATCAATTGACTGAATGACTTGTTCCATACCTTGAATAGTAGCGTTACATACAGCATTCATACTTTGAGTTTGGCTTTGTACTTCTCCTAAATACATATTTAAACTCATGCATTGACCTCCCTCGCTAATTGTTGTTGTTGATAGGAAAGGTCGTTTTCTAAATCACTAAGGTTTCGTCTTTCTTTAAGCAACGTTTCTTTTTTGTTTTCCAATTCAAATGTGACTTTTCTTTCAATATGTTGTGCCTCTTGATATGTATTCATAAAAAACTGAGACATTTCTCTATCACCATGCCAAGTTCCTAAAATTCGATCAAACAAACGATGGTTTCGACCTCTCCATTCATAAAAATCTGCTTCCGCTTGCTCCTGAATGTGAATCGCGGATTGATTTCGGTCTTGTTCTTCAAATACACTTCTTAACTTTTGATTTACTTGATTGATTTGTTTTTCAATATCTTGACTCATTATATTCCTCCTACTATTTTACCTTTACGTAGGTTTTCACATTAGCGAAAAGTGTTGTGAAGTTCGTTATCCATTCTCTCAAACTCTTGGGCTACTGAATGAATATTATCGACCGCTTGTTGAAAGGCAGTGGAAAATTGTTTCGTAAAATCTAACATTTGTTGATTCGCTTCTTGTGCTTTGGAATTAACAGATAGTGTTGTACGCGTCGCCTTTGTTATAGAACGATTTGTTGCACTTTGGATTATATTCGAAGCTGTTCTCATCTGCGTAGCAATTTGTTGTGCCGTTTGAAAATTACTTTGAAATTGTCCCATCACTCAAATCCTTTCTCTAATTTTCAGAACATGCCAAAGAAATCCCAATAAATATATGAAAATTCCCTATCAATATCACTCTTTTTAAACGTGTGTCCAGCTAAGTTGGGCATGCAATCAAATGAGCCATACAATATAAGCTGTATGGCTCATTTAAAATGCTTGTTATATAGAGTATGACAATTTTTATTTCAAACCGAAATTACGTGATAATTCTTCATCATGAGAAGCAACAGCCTCTGCAGTTTTATTAAGCTGCATATTAATTTCTTGTAATAGCTGTGCAAAGTTTTGTACCTTTGGCTTTAATTGATTGAACTGTTGGTCAAAGCCTTCAAAAGCACGTCCTTCCCATTCTCCTCTTAATTCATTTTGTAAGTTTTGTAGTTGACTTAAAATATCCTCAATTTGATTTGCACCTTGTCCATATCGAGCCGCTTTCGATTTAAGCTCCTCTGGTGACATACGAATTTGTCCAGCCATTTTCATTTCCCCCTTAATACATAATGAGCAAAATATATATTGGTTAATTTTACTAAATATATTATAATGTATTATTCTGAACTTTTGAATGTTTTATCTTTCTATTGAATATTAGAATATTAACATTCTACTTTTTCTTGCTTTACAAGATTTTATGCAAAAAAGACCACCAAAGGGCAGTCCCTCAAAACTCAATTCTATCCCGCGCTCCACTGCTTTTTCATACAAATAATTCGCAACAATAATATCTACTACAGCCAAACCAACTGATTTAAAAATAGTAATCTCTTCATCATTTTCGTGACCAGCTTTTCCCCCTTATAATTTAACCAATTTCGGCGTGGAGATTGCTAGTTTTATCAAAATTTGAAAATCACCTGTTTCTAGATCCTATTCAATTAAGCAATCCTATAAATGCCTCTTCTTCCTCATTTATAAAACCTACAAATATAATTCCTTCAATATCCTCATGATTAAATACAAATGTATAATCAGGATTCATGTATCCTTCTGGATAAAAACAGCCAATATAGTCATACATCACAAGTTTTTTAACCATAAGTTTTTGTTTTCTTCCATCGTTATTTATGTGAATTTAGCTCGTTTTTTTGTTTTGGGTGAAAAAAATTTTTAACTTGATAGCAATGTGGTGCTGCCCCTATTAGGCAAATTCGACAAAGAAAAAACACCCAAAGGTGCCTTCCTCCCACTTGAACCATCTTAATTTTATTGTGTTGTTATTATATAAGAAAAGAAGACATCGCTTAAGATGTCTTCTTTTACTTGTACACTTGGTGTTAAGAAGGTATTTATTGCTTAAAAACCATAAAAAAATATAACAATCATCGAGTAAAACTATTATAGCATCAATAAATAGAGTTTTTATATGCATTTTTACATATATATAGATTTATTTATGTTTTATCTATATAGTTAAATTGTCTGTTTCTTGTTTTAATTCGTTTGTTTATTTTGAGTGCTCCAGCAATGGAGCCTTTTTTATGCAATAAAACATTTTCTTAGCATTACTTAGTTGATCTATATTAACTTTACCCTCTTAAATTATATCTATATTTTACCAAATAATCATATGAATAACTAATTTTTTCTAATAATCTAGTGCATTGATAATTTTAAGGTTAGTTGTTAATACCCATAGAAAAATTCATTATGCAATGAAAATTGAGAAATCAAGAATTATAAAAAACTTATAGTATCTTTTGGAAAAGTATATTTAAAATTTGTATATTAATATGTTATAATTTAATTTCTAAAACTACCAAAAAAGGACTGCCAGTAATGGTGGTCCTTTTTTATATTGGTGAGATTGTACTAGTATGATAGAATAGGATTAACTGTATATTGTGAGGGTGATTGGTTATCCCTTCTTTCCATTTGGAAGGAAAGGGGGTGATATACCTATGGAGTTTTTGTTTGAGCTTCTAAAAGAATTTGTGAAAGCCATTGTACGTGAAGTGTCTGCGTATGTTTTTAGGAAACAAATTTTAGAAAAAGATAACAAAAAACCCACTCCTCGTCGCCGTCGGAAGCAAAAGGGTGGGTTTCGTAAAAAATAAATGATATAACCACCACCCTGACGGTAGCAGTTATTAGAAGAGATGTTAGCGCATCTCTTCTTTTATTATATACACAAGCTATTACTGTAATACTACTACAGTAATTATATCAAACGTACATAAAAAATCAATGAGCACGTAATAGATATAATGTACAGAAGAAAAGAAACCCAAGTGAGTCTTTTTTCAATTTATTACATCCCTAATTGATTGTAAATTGATTTGAATACGTGAATTCACCACGATATTTAATTGCAGCTACATAAGTACCACTTGTATAGCTATCTGTGATAGGGGTTTGCCAAATTTCTGTTCCAGGAATAAATTCTGGTTCTATTGTTTGGAATCGTTCTAGGGTACCATTTGTGTGGATTTTAAAAATTTTCATTTGCGCACCAAAATGTTCTCTACCAAAGTGCTGTGTTAAGTAAAATGTATCACCAGTTATTAAATTCCCAATCTTCCAATCTGGTTGATATGTACTTTCCTCTGAATTTTGTAAATCCACAATGGTTTTAAATCCCCAATCATCATTAAGTGGATCTGAGTAAGCTGCAGCTGCTTGTGAGGTAGGCTTACTCATTTCTATTGCAGTAAAACCGCTAAAAGTTAACGCCCCAATTAATGCTAATTTTCCTAACTTCATTATTGTTTCCCCCCTATTAATTTTTGTAATTTTTAAAACCAGAAATCATACACACATAATAATATAATTCACTGTATAATATTTCAAATAATTTCTAAAAAAAGTTATAAATACAAAAGAAAGACACCAAAAGGGGCCTTTCTCCGACTTGAACCACTTTAATTTTAATAATATGTATTGGACTCCCATCCGAATATTGTTTTAACGTATTTATCCATATTTTGTTTGCGAAAAAATGAAAAGCATAATATCTTATTACTGCTTGTTCATAGCTTTTATCTGTTATAAACATATTCAGTAGTCATGAAGTCATTAGGGAAGTCGTTGATCACTTTCTTCATAACGTTTAGTTCTTCCTGAGATTTGAGTTCAATACCATTTATATAATCAAATACCTTAGATTGTTCATCTGCTACGTAATTCTGTGTCATGTAATCATCTTGGAAGTCTTTCTTTGCTTTTTCTTTAACGGCATTCATAGCATTTATAAAAAAATTGTACTGTGTAGAATTATTTCACTGTACCAAATATTCGAATTTACTAAACAGTTAGAATGAATACGATTAGTTATATAATTGAAAATAAAATTGTTAAACAAATGTTGAGAAATAACAAATTTCAATTTCCATTATATTCTATATTTGCTATTATTTAATGTAAGACTATTCAGAAAAGGAAGGGATTATATGCGTGTTCCAGTGAAGGGGAATGAACAGATTTCAAAATTATTTAATGACTGGTATCAAGCTATACTACAACATCAAAATGTACAAGCAACAAACTTAAAACAAGAAGTTGAAGATAAGCTTTCCAGTATAAAAGAAGATAAAAATTTATTATTATACTATTCATTATTAGACTTTAGATATAAAGTACTAACCGATGGACTTAACATTACAAAAGATAGCTTTAATGAAATTAACTCCTTTGATATACCTGATAGTAGTTTTTCATCCTATTATTATCACTTCTTCAAAGCTATTCACAGCACAATTCTTGCAGACTATAATGAAGCAAAAGAATATTTTGAGAAGGCGAAAAAACTTTTAATGTACGCAATGAATGAAGTAGAAGAAGCTGAATTTAATTACCGTTTAGCTTCATTTTATTATCAAATCTATAAACCGCTTTTAGCTATTGATTACATACGAATAGCTAAAGATATTTTCTCTAAACAAACAGGCTATAAAATTAATGTAGCATTATGTGACAATGTTTTTGGATTAGCTTGTATAGATTTAAGGCAATTTGAACAAGCCGAAGAAAGTTTTAACACTGCCATAGATATTCTAAAAAGTAAAAATGAAAGAACATTGTTACTACGTGTTAGAAATAACATTGGACTATTATATGCAAATCAAAATCTATCCTCTTTAGCAATTCGTCACTTATCAGAGGTTACAGAAAATATACCAAATCACTTTAAAGCCCTATATTTACAAGCAGATGAAAATTTAAAATTAGGCGAAACGACAGTAGCATCTCAACTCATCGAAAAGGGCTTAAACATTTGCAATGAATTAGCAAATAAAGAATATCAATATCGCTTTAAAATCTTAGAAAAATTGAACAACACGTCTAACACTACAGAATTAGAAGCTGTTGTATTAGCAGGAGTTTCATACTTTAAAAAAGAAGAGTTATGGGATTGCATTGAAGAATATGCAGAACGATTAGCGAATAAATTTTATGCAGAGGAACATCATGTGAAGGCTAGTAAATATTTTTATATGAGTAATGAAGCAAAGAAAAAACTATTAGCTAAAGGGGCGTTAAAGTAATGAAAAAGTTTGGATTAACAATAGCAGGTTTAACGTTAGCTGGAATTATGACTTTTGGTATAAGTAACAACTTAGAATTTTCGGCATTAAACAAAGGTGACACACCTGCACCACAAAGACCTGATTTAGCATTTAGTGATGGGCATATCGGTACTTCTCCAGAATATACACATGGAGAAGGGTGGTCTTCATCTTACACACACGGGGAGCCTTGGGGTATAGCTGATGGTAATACTGGTGCACCTACTTACGATCATGGAAGACCGCCTGCACCACAAGCTTAATTGTTCCGCAAAGAAAGTCATACTACTTGTATGGCTTTTTCTTTATTTTAGTTACTTAAGCCCTACATTTTTATCTGATTTGCTTTTGCTGGTGTAGAAGAGGGAAAAGATATAGAAGCATAAATTGAAACTTTAATCAGCCCCCACCTAATTTCTTTGCTTTCGCTGAATTTTGAGGTGGGGATCTTACTGCCCGTTAATGCGGGATAAAAGAAAACCGCCTGAAATGATATGTACTTGAATAGTAGTACATAAAAAATACAAATAACAATAAATTAAATATCGTTAAAACAAAAAGGAGATGTCCCAGGCATGGTACTAGGACATCTCCTTTACTTATCTAAATTCTACAAAGCACTATCAATTAAACAATTATTAAATATATCTTCTATCTAAAACATCGTATTATCATTAGCTGCTTCACTTGGAATCTCTTGAATTACATCCCAGTGTTCGACAATCTTTCCATCCTTGATACGAAATATATCCACTATAGCAACTCCCTTATCTTGAGAATTAGTACGAGAATGTACATGAAGAGCAACTGTATCCCCTTCAGCTACTACACGTTTAATCTCTGCAGAGGAATTAGGATTTTTAACAAAATCCTCCTTAAAGAAATCCATGAAGGCTTTTCGTCCATCAGCAACAAAAGGATTATGTTGCTTATAATCTTCGCTAACATATTTAGGGATAATATCGATATTATGTTTGTTAAAAACTTCATTATAGAAATCAACTACCATCTTTTTATTCTTTTCATTTTCTTTTACTTCTTTTGATGCAGAAGCGACATTTTCGCTCTTAATTGAGTTCCCTTTGTTATTACCGGTGGAAGCTTGATATACCAAAGTCGAAACTACTCCTAAAATAAATACAGAAATAATTGTTATGATTAAACTTTTCTCTAATTTCATATATACCTACCTCTTCTACTTAAATAAGTTTTCTTCTATAAAAAGCTTGAAGAAGGAGAAACCTTCCCCAAAATGTAATGTCAGAGGTAATGTTAGGAATTTCATTTATCCTAACCTCCCCCTATACAAGGCATATTAGAAACGATTCATTCTAACTTAATACCTCATTAACAGTTGCACTGTCCACAATTTGAATAAACTTCTTAACCTTATCGTTCTCATCAAACTTATAAAGGTGACAAAAATCTGCTATGAACGATTTCCCTGTAGCTTTATATGTCCCACTATATTTTCCATACACGATAACAGTATTGTTATTAAAAGCATAGATTTCATCTTTAGCGCTATAGTCATCCCATTCTGTGCCAAGACGTTCATGTACGTTTTTCACTACTTCATCTGGACCTATATAAGTACCTGCATATGGAAACCCAGCAGCTTCTGTCCAAGATACATTTTCACTTAAATACGTTTTGAACGCATCCAATTTTCCTTCGCCAGTTAACACATACGTTTCATGTAATAGCTTTTGATATTTATTCATATCATTAACCCCAAGGCATTTCTTTTGTTACAACTTTTGCACTTAATTCTAATACACCTTTATTTGCATAGCCTGGATATGCTGCTTCAAGTTTTGCCACAAAATCTTTTGAAGTTCCACTTTCCTCAGAAGCTTGAACCGCAGTTCTTAGATAATCCATTGTCGCAGTAAGTGCTTGATTATTTAGGGATTTTTCAATTGATCCATGGCTAGGTACAATTATGTCAGCATGTAACGCTTGTAATACTTTCAAGTTCTCAATCCACGCCTCCATAGTCGCTTTTGAGCTAGTATCCGCTAAGAATACATGTATTTCGTTAAAGACATCAATACCACCAATTAATACTTTTAGTTCTTTATTAAATAGGCTAGTTCTGTAATGATCTAAGCCTACTAGTTCAAATGTTAACCCCTGAAAATCAATCACTTTTTCTTTAAACACTTGAGGTAATACCACGTTACTTGGTGCATTTTCTCCAAGGGCGTCTTTCCAAACTTTTAATTTCCCTAAGACAGAATGAACGATATGTTCAACAGTAGACTCTGTTGCATACGCTATAGCTTCTGGGTAAACGGCTTTAATGCTCTCTAATCCAAAGTAGTAGTCTGGATCCCCATGAATAATAAAGATTTTATCTAAAGATAAGTTATTTTTTTTCAGATACTCCACAATTTCTTTCGAATCAGATTGAGTAAATTTTGAGTTTATTAAAAATGCATGTCCTGCTTTCTCAACTAATGTTGCTGTGACCATAAAGCTTTTTTCGTCCGAACTAAACACCGTTAATTTCACATCTTTTTGATTTGTATCGATTGTTTTAAACATAGTATGTTATTCTCCTTTTGTTAAAGTTATTAACTAATTATCATATTTTTATCTTGTTCCGATAAAGTGAAACTTTAATCAGTGGGGGTTTTGTTCATCCCCCACTGATTATTAGCCCACACCAATCGGACTTTTACGGACAGTTGATCCCCCACCTAACTTCTTTGCTTCCACTGAATTTTGAGCTGGGGGTCTTACTGCCCGTTAAAGCGGGATAAAATCTCCCACTCCCATTTATCTGAAAGTGTAATAGTACTGGCGAATATTCCGGAGATGAATGTCAGGTGGCTTAAGATAACATGTTTGCTACTATATCCTAAATTTTCTTAATATAAATTTTTAAAACGTGCTTCAATTTTATCCGGCGTCATTACGCCACCACCAATAGGAATAATTTGATTATCCTTTTGTAAAAGTAAGGAAGGATAGCTATTAACACCAAGCTGTCGAACTTTATTAAAATCATTTTGGACATCTATTATTGTTTCTTGAGCGTTTAAACGTTCTAATACTTGTTCAGGGTCCAAACCATGCTCGATTGCAATTTTACGATATGTTTCAGGATCACTCAGACTTTGGCCCTCATAATAAAACGCTTTTTGCATAGCCGAAGTGAATTCTAATAAACGGTCTGGCGCTAATGAGCGTAAAGCTGAAAAACCAATTGCAGCATCTTTCGAATTCATTTTAAAAGTCCCTTCCTCCACCAATTTTTGATAGGAAGGACCAAATTCAGCACCTGTAAGTTGATTAATTCTTTTATTTCCTTCTTCTATATATGAGAAGTGTTTCATTGGTAAATTATCCAAAAATAACCCTCCACATAAAACCGTTAATGGTACTTCAGTGTGGTTTTTGTAAAATCCTTTAATACTTTCTGAAAAACCATAGCACCATCCACAATATGCATCCCATACGTAAATAAGATTATCTTGTTTCGTCTCCATTTAAATCTCCTACCTTTTTTTTATTATCCAGCTCAACTAAATTTTTGGTTTATATAGGTACATCTTTTTATACCTTATTCTTTTTAGATACCTTACTATATTTCCCCAAAACTAATATTTCCAAAGAAAGATCCACCAAGGTTTTTAACAAAAGATAACGTTTCACCTTATTGCCCCGTAACAGAAAGTACTAAAGCTTAGAATATGCATCGATTTGAATGTGTTAGTAACTTTCTACACCGGGTGGCAACGTATGGACCACCATCCTTAATTAAATATATAAATCATATTTTTAGCAGATATTAGTTGTAACTAAATTGATTACATCTTTATGTAACCATTTTAGTTACAACTAATATAGAAGTCAATTCTTTTTTTCGAAAACATTAAATTTCTACATTATAACGAAATTCTGTGTTAACTTGTAAAAAAAAAGAGGAGCCATCTCCTCTTCATAAATAAACACTATTTAATTTGTTCCTTATACTCATGGTTAACAACTACATACCACTTTCCTGTATCAAATTTTTCTTTATTAATCACGTAAACTTTATTTTGTCTCTTTACCTCCCCTGGTTTTAATTCCTTAGTAATAGTAGAGGTCTCACCTTTTTCAACCGCATAACTACTAGCTGCTAACACATCACTTTGATAAGCATTATCATTTTCATCCACTAAATCCACTGATGGTAAAACGGCTAATTTCATCGGTTCGTTTGTGATATTTTTCCCTTCTGCTTCTACAACAATAAAGACATGTCCATCTTCAGGTTTTTGGAATCCTATACTCTCTTTACCAACCTTATCTCTTTCTACAACTCTTTTTACAGTTACATCAAATTTAGGTGTATGAAAATCCTTGTTTACAGCATACTCTTTTTCTTTTATTTTTGATTTCTCTTTTGTTTGTTCTGTATTTTTCTGCTTTGTATTCTCTTTCGTTTTCGCCTCATCAGTTGTTTGCACTTTCTTTTCTTCTTGTTTAGAATTGGTTTCTTTAGATTCTGAAGAAGTTTTGTCGGATGTATTGCCGCAACCAGATAAATTGAATACTAAAGCGCCACCTAAAATACATGTAGTAAATTTTTTCAACATCTCTTTTTATCCCCCAATAACACGATATGTAAATTTCTTACTTATCATAGCAAAAAATATGATCTTAAATTGTTGTATCTTGTCGAATGATTAAGAATAATCAAGTTACTCCACGTCCTCTTTTATTATAAAGGGAAATATAACGTCTATAAAACCTGCTATAATAGGTTTTTACACCCTTAGCATACAATTTTTCACTTTCGGTAATGTGCCCCCTATTTGAAAGGTAATTGAAATATTAAGACCAACTGATAGAGGTGTTTATGTGGAATTATTTGAGTATTATAAAAAAAAGGGAAAGTTGAAATGTTTAATTGGAACTGGGCTTTTTCTTTATGGATTAATTGGTATGTATAATACTTGGGGTAATATTAATTGGGGACCAGTAATCTTAATTATTATAGCTTCTCTTGTATTTTTTAGTATTGGATTTTGGCAATTAAGAAAAGGAAATTTACTCGAAAAAAATATAATTAAAAATGATTTAACATTTTGGGATATTGATACTTATGTTTTGTTAGAATTACCCGGCAATAATAAACATTTAGGTTTATATACTCCTGATGGAAGATATGTAGCAGGAACAAAGATGATTTCTTCAACATTACCTATTTTAAAAAATAAAGAAGTTTTTGGATTGGAAGCAAGTGATGGAGAAATCCTTGCATATTTTCAAAGTGAAGTTGAAAATTATGATTGGGCTATTTATGATTCGAATTATAATTGTGTAGGTATGTTTAAAGAAAATATGATACAAGGATTTGGAATGGTACGTGGTTCCTTGATGAATGAAAAAGAGATAAAAATTTCTGAGATAGAAGTGGAATTTGATTTTTTCGAAACGTCTTTTCGTACAATGGATGATCGTATATTAATAAACTGCAAGAGGGGATATATGCCTTTAGAATGGAGTGAAAGATTTGGCTTAAATGTACCGATTATTAGATTAGGTAATAATATTTCTAATGCTGAAAAAATATTTGGTTTAGGTATTCTTCTTTATATTTTAGAAACAATTAAAGTAAGAAAAAGTAGGATTTTTAATGATTAGAATTAAATATTTATATTATAAAATTTATTGAATCTTTTATTAGGGATTACATCGCTGAAAGTAAAATATTGTATACTTCGGAATTACTTTACGTTCACTTCTTGGAATTGATGAGCATTTGTTATGCTAGAACCAACTGGAAATGGAAACGGCAAGCGAGTATACTCCGCTTGCCGTTTTTTCATAGCTTCGTATGTATTTGAATTCCTTTCGCTTTCTCTTCTTCACCCTTCACACGTACAATTAAATCATATGATCCGGATTTTGGCGCTTCAAAAGAAAGCAAACCTTCTTTTTGAGAAGTGACTTCTTCTTCATAAATGACCTTATCATCTTTTGTGACTTGCAATAAAATCGTACCTTCTTCAACTGCTGCCTCATAAGGAATTTCCACATTTCCTTTTTCAGCTTTAAGCGTTTGTACATCGTAATACCCCTGCAAAGAACCAATTGTTAAAGTCGTTTCGCCATTTTTTTGAACCTTTGTGACTTTTGTTGCTGTATTACATGCGCTTAACAATACAACAAGAGTGAAAATGAGAAATGAACGAAGCAATTTCATAGAGAGTCCCCCTTCCATTAAATATATTAAGGATAAAATATACAATCTAACATATCATTACAATTATAGTTGAAAAATAAGGAAAATTATATAACAGGAAATGCAACTATAAACAATCACTGACCATTAGTCTACAACCAATCCCACACCCCAACACAAAAGAAAAAAGCACCAGGTCCCCCCTAGTGCTCTCCCTCTAAAACAAATGACAAGCCACTTCATGCCCTTTCGCAATCTCAACCATCTTCGGTACTTCCTGTGCGCATTTTTCAGTGGCGAATTTGCAGCGCGTTCTAAATTTGCAGCCGGACGGTGAGTTGAGCGGGCTTGGAACTTCCCCCTCTAGGATGATCCGTTCTTTACCTGTGTTTGTTGGATCTAGTTCTGGCATAGATGAGAGTAGTGCTTGTGTGTATGGATGTGCCGGTTTTGTGTATAAGTCTTCGCTGTCGGCAATTTCTACTATGTTTCCTAAGTACATGACTCCGATTCGATCTGATATGTGTCTTACCATCGATAGGTCATGTGCGATGAATAAATATGTGACGCCTGTTTCTTCTTGAATGTCTTGCAGCATGTTTACGACTTGCGCTTGGACTGAGACATCTAGTGCTGAGATTGGTTCGTCACATAGGATAAAGTCTGGTTTTACAGATAGTGCGCGCGCGATGCTAATGCGCTGGCGCTGGCCCCCGCTAAATTCGTGCGGGTAGCGATATAAATGTTCTTCTTTTAAGCCTACCTTTTTGAGCAGGTCTAATATGATTTCTTTTTGTTCTTCTTTTTCATAAGATCCATGAATGTTCATTGGCTCACTAATAATTTGGAATACGTTCATTGCCGGGTTTAATGATGCGTATGGATCTTGGAAAATGATTTGCATTCGTTTTCGATATTCTTTTAGTTCACTTTCCTTTAAACTTGCGATATCTTTTCCGTCAAATAAAACGTTACCTGAAGTGACATCGTGTAAGCGAATGATACTTCTTCCTGTCGTTGATTTTCCGCAGCCAGATTCTCCTACTAACCCGAATGTTTCACCCTTTTTAATAGTGAAGCTTAAGTCATCGACTGCTTTTAATTGCTCTGTTTTTCTGCCGAATAGTCCTTTTTTAATAGGAAAATACTTTTTTAAGTTCCGAACTTCAATTAAGTTTTCTTCATGCATGTGAATCACCTACTGTCTTATCGTTTAACCAGCACATGGAACGTCTTTCGTTTCCGATTTCAAAATATGGCGGACGTTCTTTTTCACAAATGTCCATCGCATGCGGGCAACGCTCTGCGAATGGGCAACCTTGTGGTGGATTTAATAAGTTTGGCGTTACACCTTGAATAGGAGCGAGTCTTTCTTTTACGCCGTTCGATATTTTTGGCAGAGAGTTTAATAGCCCTTTCGTATATGGATGATTCGGCGATTGGAAAATATCAAGTACAGGTCCTTCTTCCATAATAAGCCCGCCGTACATAACGATGACGCGCGTACAGTTTTGCGCGACAATTCCTAAGTCATGCGTAATAAGAAGTAACGCCATATTCGTTTCGTTCTTTAAGTTTTTCATTAAATCTAGTATTTGCGCCTGTATCGTTACATCAAGTGCAGTCGTCGGTTCGTCAGCAATAAGAAGGTCTGGGTTACAAGACATCGCCATTGCGATCATAACCCGCTGCTTCATACCACCGCTTAGTTCATGCGGATATTGTTTTACCCTTTCTTCTGGTGACGAAAGACCGACTTGTTTTAACAAGTTAATCGCGATCTGCTCTGCTTCTTTCTTTTTCACTTTTTGATGACGTATAATTACTTCCATCATTTGTTTCCCAATTTTCACGACCGGATTTAGCGCTGACATTGGGTCTTGAGAGATAAGTGAAATTTGATTTCCTCTAATAGAACGTAATTCTTTTTCAGATTTAGAAAGTATGTTTTCATTATGAAAAAAGATTTCCCCTTCTTTCACTTTTCCTGGTGACGTAACGAGAGACATAACAGACTTCGCCATTACACTCTTCCCGCTTCCAGATTCCCCAACGATACCGACTACTTCTCCTTTATTTAAGCGAAATGTAACGCCGCGAACCGCTTCAACTTCGCCACTTTCTATGAAAAAAGAAGTCTTTAAATTTTTCACTTCTAGTAGTTTTTCAGACACGCTTCTCACTCCTTTCACTTAACACTTTAGTTTTCATGTCCGGCTCCTTTTGGTGCGAAAGCTTTCTTCAATGCTTCACCAATTACGTTAAAACTCAGTACCGTTAAAAGGATAAGGAATCCTGGGAAGAGCGTTAAATACCAAGCTTCACCAATATATCCTTGCGCATTGTTTAGCATGCTGCCCCAAGAAGAATCTGGTTCTCTAATACCTAAACCTAGGAAACTAAGTGATGATTCCATTAAAATCGATGTCGCAATTGTTAATGTCGCGGCGATAATAATGGTTGATAAAATGTTAGGAATGATATGTCTTACAATAATCATAAGTGATTTTTGTCCTGATACTTTTGCGTATAAAACGTACTCACGCTCTTTTACAGATAACGTTTCTGCCCTTACAATGCGCGCGGTGTCCATCCATGTTAGTAATCCGATAATAAGAACTAACGTCGTAATTCCTGGTTTTAAATACGCATTTAATAGTAGCATTAAAAAGAATGATGGAATTGACATCAGTACTTCAACAACTCGCATTAAAAAGTTGTCTAACTTTCCGCCAAAATATCCGCTAATTGTTCCAACTGCAGTACCGATTGTAATAGAAACAACCATCGCAAGGAAACCGACCGCAAGTGAAACTCGTCCGCCATATAACGCTCTCGTTAAGTAATCCCTTCCGTAATCATCCGTTCCGAAAGGATGACTCATACTTGGTTCTTGTAAGCGATCTGGAATCGACATTTTGCTAGGATCGTACGGCGATACGAATGCGAATATTGATGCAACCGTTAAAATCGCAAGTATTATAACTCCCATTAGTACAAACTTATTTTTCGTAAAACTACTTTTTATCGTTTGAAATCTCCTATTATTCATTCCAAATCACCCCCTCATTCGAATGCGCGGATCTACTACGCCATATAAAATATCAGCAATTAAGTTACCGAGAATTAACATGAATGATGATAGTAATGTAATTGCCATGATAATCGGATAATCAAATCTAAAAATAGCATTTACCCCAAGTGAACCAAGACCCGGCCATGAAAATACTGTTTCCGTAATGAACGCTCCGCCTACTAAACTTGGAATCGATAATCCGAAAATTGTAATGATCGGTATTAATACATTTCGAAGTACGTGATTAAATAAAACTGTTTTCTTTGAAGCGCCGTACGCATATTGAATTTGTACATATTCTTCTTCTAATTGCTGAATCGTACTTGAACGAATATATCTCATATAAACAGATACGTTTTGGAACGCTAACACCATGCAAGGTAAAATACCGTGTTGCACAATATCCCAGACAGAATCTTTACCTACGGTGCGCATACCCATACTCGGAAGTAGGTTCAATTTTAAAGAAAATAAGTAGACTAATAGTAGTGCAAACCAGAAAACCGGCATAGAAATACCAACGTATGAAATAAAGTTTACAATGCGGTCAAAGAATGAATTCTTTTTCACACCTGTAAATAGTCCAAGTGGTATTGCGATTACGAATGAGACGAGTAAAGATGATCCCATTAACCCAATTGTTGCAGGTAATCTTTCTGTGATAAGTTCCAAAACAGGACGATGATTTTGAAGTGAGTAACCAAAGTTTCCTGTTAAAATGTTTTTTAACCATAAAAAATACTGCACGTAAATTGGTTGATCTAGTCCTAAACTTTTGCGAATACGCTCCACATCAATTGGACTCATGTTTGGCGTTACAAAGTTTCGAACGGGATCCCCCGGCGCTAGCTTTATTAATAGAAAAGAAATAATAGAAATAACAAATAAAAGCGGAATTGCATTTAAAAGCCTCTTCGCAATTACTTTATACACAAACTTCCCCCCTCAAGCTAAAGAAGCTGATTTCCACCAGCTTCTTTATTGTTTCTTATTTCACTTCATAAATCTTAGATAGATCTTCAAACATTGTGACAGGAATTGCTTTCGCTTCTTTTAATCCATCAAACTTTTTATCTACTGCAATAACTGCTTTCGGATACGCGATTGGTAGATAAGGTACGTCTTCTCTCGCTGTCTCTTGAATTTTATGGTATAGCTCTGCACGTTTTGTTTTATCTGTTTCAACTGCAGCTTCTTCCCATAACTTATCGAAATCAGCGTTTTTATATCGTGCATAATTGTATTCAGCATTACTTAGGAATAAGCTCTTATATGAATCTGGCTCAGGTCCCATTATGTAACCACCAAATGTAATGTCATATTCTTTATTCTCTTTATCTAAGCCTTTTTCACTTGCTGCACTAGCATCTAATGCATTTAGTTCAACTTCTAAGCCAACTTCTTTTAATTTTTGTTGTGTATAAAGCGCTAAGCTTTCCATGATTTTGTTATTCGTTACATACATCACACGTACTTTTTCTTTATCTTTCACGCCAGCTTTTGCTAATAAATCTTTCGCTTCTTTTTTATCATACTTATAGTCTTTAATATCTTTCGCATAATACATAGCGTCTGGCGTTAAGATTGAATTTGCTGGTTCTGCAAATTCACCCGAAACGAATGCTGAGTTAATCATTTCTTTTTTATCTAACGCATGCGCAATTGCTTGGCGCACTTCTTTTTTCTTCATCAAATCTGTATTCATGTTATAAGATAAGTAGAATAATCTACCTTCAGGGAATGTCACCATTGAGAAGTTCCCAGTGCTATCTAGTTTCTTAAAGTCTTGCGGCTCAATCATCTTCATGTTGATTTGACCATTTTGCAGTGAAACATTTGCTGTATTACGGTCTTTTACAACTCGGTATACGATAGAGTCTAATTTAGCTTTCCCACCTACATAATCATCGAATCGATCTAATGCAACGTACTCATCTGATTTATATTCTTTAAACTTAAACGGACCTGACCCTACAGGCTGTAAGTTTTTCTTACTCTTCGCTAAATCTGCTTCCCCTTCAAATACATGTTTCGGAATTGGGAAGAAATCATTCATCACACCTTCAAAAGATGCACTTACTTGTGGTAAAACGAATTGAGTTGTTAACTCATCTACCTTTTTCACCTCAAGCGGCTTTCCTTTAAAAATAAAGTTTTCACGACTTGAGCTATTTTGCTTCTCATCTAAAATAGATTGGAATGTAAATGCTATATCGTCTGATGTAATTTTCTTACCATCATGCCATTTCAAATTATCTTTTAATTTCAATGTCCACGTTAATTGATCTTCTGAAGGCGTAAAGCTCTCAGCAAGAACAAACTTTTTCTTACCATCTTCCATATGATATAGCGGCGCATATAAAGCTTGCTGCACAGTTAATGACACACGATCATTCGCATAAAGCGGATTCATCGTATCTGGATTATCGCTAACACCAATCGTTAACGTTCCTCCATCTTTCGGAGTCCCTGATTTACTAGTGCCCGCTTGCTTTGAAGAATCTTTTTCCCCAGAACAAGCCGCTAATGCAATAAGTAGTATTAGAACAAATGGTAATGCAAATAACTTCTGTTTCATCTTTCGGCCCCCTCAAACTAGTTATACCCATAAGAAAACTCGGAATTAATCCCGAGTTTTCTTATAAGTTTTAAATTACCACTACCTGTATGTAAAGTCAAACTTTTTTGTAAAACTAGAAAGTTTGAAATCTATTAATGTATTCTTGCGATAAACTATATTTATAAGGATGATAAAATAAAAAACCTCGAATAGATGGCCTCTTAAAATGAATAAAAAAACTAGAAACTTACAGAAAATACCTCTAAAATGATTGTTATATATGACCGAAAATATAGAATGGGATTAAAGACAAAAAACACATTTAGGAGGTTATCATGACATTTGATGAATTGAAAAAAAATAAACCAACAACCTCATGGGTTGAGTATGATGAAGATGGGGAATTTTTTACTGAAGAAAATATAAGTGCAACAAATACAGTTCTTGACACTTACATTAACAACTTACAGCGATTAGGAGAGAATCCAACCGAAGTCGAAGTAATGCAAGTTGTTAAAGAGGTAGTTATTAAATTAAATGAATTAAATATCGAACATGACCATTTTATCGAAACAATGGAAAGAGAAGATCTCTATGAATTTATCGATACAGCAGCACGAATAGCTGGCTTAGAATCCGAGGAAGATATAACAGAAGAATGGCGTGAATGGTAAAAAGTTGCATCTCTAATAATTAGAGGTGCAACTTTTTTCATATACCAATCGAATGAATGATTTGATGTCCGCGCAGAATTCATATATTTCAACATAATATTAAAAGGCTTCAATTATAAATACTAGCACACCCATCCTGACAAAAAGACCACCAAAAGGCAGTCTCAAAACTCAATCTTATTCCCTACTCCTTGCTCCACCGCTTTCTCATACAAATACTTTGCAACAATAATATCTACTACTGCCAAACCAACCGATTTAAAAACAGTAATCTCTTCATCATTTTCGCGCCCAGCTTTTTCTCCGCTTATAATTTGACCAAGTTCAGCGTGAATGGCGTTTGCTTTGAATAGACCTTCTTTTATCGGAACTTGAAGGTCTCCTGTTTCGTCTAGTGCTGCTTCTTTTGATTCGACTACTACTTTGTTTGCTTTAGCTATGGCATGTGAGGGTAGTTCTTGCATGCTCGGTCTGAATGAGCCGACGGCGTTTACGTGGATGCCTTTTTGCAAGATTTCTGAGAAGACTGGTGTGGTTGCGTTCGTAGTTGTGACGATGATGTCTGCTTCACGTACTGCTTCATTTGGATCCTTGTAAACGTAAGCAGGTTTACCAAATTTCTCTTGTATATATTGCGCAAATGCATACGCTTTTTCTTCTGTGCGATTGTATAAGATGACTTTTTCGATATCTCTAACCGCAAATATTGCTTCGGCAATTCCTTTCGCTTGTTCACCCGTGCCGATAATGCATAAAGTTTTTGCGTTATGACGAGCTAAATATTTTGTCGCTACTCCTGATAAGGCGCCCGTTCGGATCATCGTTAAGTACGATCCTTCTAGAAGTGCGAGCGGTTCTCCCGTTTGAAAGTCTGATAGCATCACAATCCCATTGATCGTTTTCTTTCCTATCTGTTTATTTTGCGGGACTACCGTTACTATTTTTACTCCAAGTGCCTCAAGTCCTTCCGCTACTGAAGGCATAATTAATGCCGTATTTTGCTCGTTCGCAAATGGTAATGAGCCTCTTATTGGTGTAATCGTTCTTTCTGCGGAAAATTCTTTTAAAGCAAGCGCCGCGTATTCAATAACTTCATTCATATTTACTAAGTTTCTTTGTTCGTTCGCGCTTATGACAAGCATATCTTTCCACCCCCTCCTCTTATCCTAACAAAAATCCTCGATTCAAATCATCTCTCGGATCTACAACGAACTGATGAAATCCTGTAATAAAGGCATTCCCCGTTACTTTTGGAACGACAGCTTCATATGTATCTACTGCGGTTACGGATAATACTTCTCCCTGGAATTTCCCATCAGTAATGCATTCATGGATGAATACTTCTCCTTTTTGCAAGGTAGCTTTTTCAAAAAGAGTTGCGATTCTCGCTGAAGTTCCTGTACCGCAAGGAGAACGGTCTACTTGCCCATCAGCAAAAATCGTTACATTTCGTAGCGTAGCACCTTTGTCTTTCGGTTCATCTGAAAAGATAACGCCGTATATTCCTTTCAATCCTTCTTCAAGTGGATGTTTCACTTCCATTTTGCTCTCTATATAATGTTTAATTTTACCGCCCCACATTTGAATAGCAGATAAATCTTTGAAATCAACTTTCAAACCAAATTCTTTACAGTCTACAACAGCGTAAAATGCTCCTCCAAACGCGATATCTACTTGAAATTCATAGTTATCTATTTTAATAGGAACGTCTTTTTTGTATACAAATGAAGGAACATTTTCAAATGATACAGATTCTACTTCACTCCCGTTATATTTTGCATACGCAATAACTTCTCCGGCTGGGCTATCAATAATGAACTTTTGTTTTTCACCCTTTACTTCCAACATGCCTGTTTCAATTCCAACTGTAATAACAGCGATAATGCCATGACCACACATCGTACTCCATCCTTCATTGTGCATAAATAAAACACCAAAATCAGCGTGGGCACTTGCTGGCGGTGTAATGATACAACCGTACATTCCGTGATGCCCTCTCGGTTCATACATCAGAATTTCACGAAGGTAATCCAAATGTTCCATACAGTAGGCGCGTCTTTCCAGCTGCGTTTCTCCTTTTATTTCTGGCACTCCGCCCGTAATAATTCGAAGCGGCTCCCCAGCTACGTGTGCATCAATCGTTGTATATATTTTACTAACCTTCATTTCGATCTCTCCCCTATACGTTGATACTCTTTTCATTGCAAATATCATGCCAACGCATAGGGTATAAATTTGTATGCATTTTTTAGAAAAACATACACTACTGTCTATTTTTTTATACACTGTCCAGAGTCTATGTTATGGGGGCCCCCTTGATACAACCAGTCTTATTATTTTCAATGTAAAGTTACTTCGCTCCCCAACATATACTGTTCAAAAGCAAAAAGGAAGTGATCCCATGTATTACGGAACAAAGGGCTGGTACGTAGCTGAACTAAAAAAATTAGGTGTGCGCTATCATGAAGGAAGAAAACTAGAAAGTTACCGCGGACACATATTACGCAATTTATTAATCGCACAACAAGAAAAATTAAAAGAACAGTAACATTCTCATGTAACGATATCGGCGATTCGCCATGGAATATCGACTTACCGACAAATTCCGCTAATTCATCTATCTACACCACCAACCAATCACACATCAAACTACAATAGAAAAAGGTCACCCAAACGGGTGACCTTTTTCTATTCACAAACAAGAATTTGTCTAGTAAATGACCCTTTTCTGGTAATACAGCGATCTGTAATTTCAAATCCTGCTTCATGGATCATGTCGTCCATTGTCTCCATCGTTACAACGACTACCTTTTTAGCGATGCGGCGCGCACTTGAAAGAATGGAGAGCTGGTCTTCTGGTGTGGCATGCGTAAATAAGTCGTACGGCATATCGATAATGGCAACGTCATAGTTCTCAGTAATTTCCTCAATTGGACCTTTTGTTACTGTTCCTTCAAATCCGAAATGTGCGATGTTTTTTCTCGTTCCAAGAACTACAAGTGGATTTATATCTCTACCAACGATGTTAATCCCCATAGAAAGTGCTTCTACTACTACTGTTCCAATACCGCAGCACGGGTCAATTGCTCGTACTCCTTCTGGATTTGGTACAGCGATATTTGCAACTGATCTCGCAACACGTGTGCTAAGAGATGTCGAATAACTATGCGGTTTTTTTATGTGATGATACCAAACGGGTTCGCTTTCTACATAGTGCCCGAAGTACCAGCGTCCTCCAAGAGGAACAATCCCGAATACACGCTCTGGATTACGAACATCCGCTTCTCCTTCAATATGCATGCCGAGGTCTCGTTCAATAAGACGTCTTTCTCCATATTCAATTTTATTCTCTCCAACAAGGTCATTAATTTTAACGAAGATGACTTTGAACGTCGCTCCTGCCAAGTCAATTTGTTCCACTTGTTTTAAGATACTTTCTAAGTCGTCTCCTTCATACATAACTTCAATTCGCTCTTTAATAAACGCACTTCTACTCGGGTCAATTTTGACATCACTTTTTAAAATATTAACGTGGGACTCCATTCCAAAGAACGAGCGCATTTCCAAGTAACATAAAGCACGCTCCTCCTCACGAAATGCATACGTATATATACAGGCAGGTGTTTTACTATGATTACTCAATCTATTATCATCCTTTATCGTTTAAAATTGTTCTAATTACAATTACTCAAATACTTTTGTATATAAAATTAAATGATATCATATGCCGGAAATAAAGAGAAACTTTAATAAATAAAAGAGACTGCCAATGGCAATCTCTTATTATTTATTAACGGAAAGAAGACACGTTGTTACCCATTTCTTCATAGTAATCTAAAATACCTTGATAAATAGCTTCCGCTGCATTTTGTCTTTGCGCTGGTGTAGCTATTTTATCTGCATCACTTTTATTATCTACAAATGCTAATTCTGCTAATACAGCTGGCATTGTATTTTCTCTAATTACGTATAAATCGCCTTTTTTCACACCACGATCTTTTGTTCCCAGTGCATCTACAAGACGCTCTTGAATTTTTTCTGCTAGTAAACGACTTTCTGATACATTAGGATTTGTTCCTCTTGCTGTCGCTGATTCATAGTAGAACGTTTCTGTACCTTGTCCATTTTTCTCTTCCGTGCCATTACCATGAATACTTACAAAAATATCCCCATTATTTTTTTGAGCAAATTCTACACGTTTCTTTAAAGAATCAGAAGCACTTGTTCCTGGACGTGTATCATCTGTACGAGTGAATAACACAGTAAATGGTGTCTTTTTCTCAAATATTTTCTGTAATCGCAATGATACATCTAATACAGTTTCACTTTCTTTCTCATAATAACCTGGATTACCTGAATCCGCTCCACCATGACCTGGATCAATGATAATCGCTTTGCCTTCTAAGAAATTACCTTGCTTCACTGGATTTAATTGATTTTTATTAACCCATTGGAAACCAGCGCCCATGCGGATACGAATCCAGCTGCCGTTCTCTTCAATAACAGTTACTTGCTGTGCGTTATGTGTTCCCATTACTTTTGACGAAGAAGAAGCTTCTGCATAAGTAGTGAACCCTTCATTAATAACTTCTGTTTTCTCTACTAAAGGTGTCCATTTATCACCGTTACTTGTTGCAATTTTGATCCATCCATCTCGTTCTTCTTTAATTTCAACCATTTGTGGATTATGCTGATTTGCACTAATCCCAGAACTTAATGATGGTGCGTGATATGTAATGAATTTTCTATCTATGTACATTTTCTTTGTTTCTACTGGACGATCACTATTCTTGCTAAATTTATCTGTTTGCGCAGTAAGTTGAGCTGCTTGTTCACGCGTAATAGAATCATTCGGTTTCCAGCCATTCTCTGTACCTAAAGAAAGTTTTAATTCTACTAAAATATTAACTTCTTCTTTACCCCAATGATTCTCTAAATCAGCAAATTTTGTAGGAACTGGTCCTGTTACTTTGCTCTTCAAATTATATGCTCTTACAAGCATAGCTGCCATTTCAGCACGAGTTACTTTTCCTTCAGGATCAAATACTCCTGGTTCTCGTCCCTTAATAATATTCTCTTTTTCCATGGCTGCAATAAATGAAGCTGCCCAACTATTTTTCGCATCATTATAAGACGGCTTTGCATTTGGATCTACTTTAGCACCAATTGCTGTTGCGATAATCTTTGCTGCCTGGGCACGTGTTAAATTTCCGTATGGCATAAAGTTACCATCTGGCATACCGTTAATTACATTTCTCTCTACTAAATAATAAATTGCGTCTTTCGACCACGCACTATCTGAAACATCAGGAAATTTCTTCGTTTCTGCTAAACTACTAATTGGATGTGCTAGTAAATTTGCTGCTAATAAACCTGCGGCTATTGCTTTGTACTTCATGAAAAATAAATCTCCTCTCAAAACTTCATATTCATACAATTTTTTTAATCAAGCTAACTAAAAAATATTAACTATTAATTAATTCCTTTCATAGTGTATAACATTATATATCTATAGTAAATACGTTTCCGGTCGTATAACAAAAATCGCATATATATAACTTATAATGAATGTATATAAAAAACTTTAATCAGCCCTCACCAATCGGGCTTTTACAGGCAGCCCGGTCCCCATCTAACTTTTTTGCTTTCGCTGAATTTTGAGGTAGGGGTCTTACTACTCGGCAAATAGCGGGATTAAAAAGCGATTAGAACATGTCTCCTAATCGCTTCGCCAAATAAAAAGCTGATTAAAAATAATATCTTTAATCAGCTCTCTATTATCTATGAAATTATTCTTCAATTAAATTAGACATTACATATGCATACACTAATGCTTCTGTATGCGCAATAGAACTTTCATGTGTACGTTCAAATGCGTGAGAAGAATCAATACCCGCTCCAATTAAAGCATGTTTCACATCAAATCCCGCGCGAATCGCAGCTGATGCATCAGATCCGTAGTATGGATAAATATCTACTTTATATTCAATATGATTCGTTTTCGCAAGCTCTACTAAATGTTTACGCAGTGCGTAATGATACGGGCCGCTAGAGTCTTTTGCACAAATAGATACTGTATATTCATCAGATGCTTGTCCATCACCTAACGCTCCCATATCAACTGCTAAGTATTCAACAGTTTCTTCAGGAATGTTAGAATTACCACCGTATCCAATCTCTTCATTATTAGAAATTAAGAAATGCGTCGTATATGGTAATGTTACGTTTTCATCTTGTAATCTTTTAATTAATTTTAATAAAATCGCAACACTTACTTTGTCATCTAAATGACGGGATTTTATGTATCCACTCTCTGTAATTTGAACACGCGGATCAAATGAAACGAAGTCTCCTACTTCAATTCCTAATTCGCGTACTTCATCAGCTGAAAATACGCGCTCATCAATACGAACTTCAATATTTTTCTCATCGCGTTTTGCTTCACCTGCATCTTTATATACATGTACAGATGTTTGATGCATTAAAATCGTTCCTGTATATGTCTTGCCACTTGATGTTTCAATTTCGCAATATTCCCCTTCTACAGAGTTCCAGCGAAATCCACCAATCATAGAAAGACTCAGGCGACCATCAGGCTTAATTTCTTTCACCATCGCACCTAACGTATCAACGTGTGCCGTTAATAAGCGGTGCTGCGCATCATTCTTCCCTTTTACCGTTAAAATAAGAGCTCCCTTATTATTACGTTTCGTTTCTACGTTCCACTCACTGACATAGTTTTCAATGAAATTAATAATTTTTGCTGTATTTCCAGATGGACTTGGAATAGAGACAAGCTCCTTAATCAGTTCCATCGTTTCTTTCGTATGGTGTGCCATTGTCGTTTCCTCCTCATTTTCTCTACTATTCAGTATACAAAATTCGCCAGAAAACCTCTACTTATATGGCCTAATTTTCTAAATTGTAGTAAAATTCTTTTTAGTATACAAAAGGAGCCCTGAAATATGAATATATCAAAAAAATATATACACATTGCACTCATTTGGTTTTTAGCATCATTATTTTGTTTACAAATCTCTTATGCCATTCATACTACTACTTCTATTACAATCGGCTGGATATTAACAGCTATCTTCTTCATTATTAGCTTCATTGCAACAAAAAAGCATAGTGTTACTCATTAACGCTATGCTTTTCCTATAAAACTATTCTTCTGAAACATCTAATAAATAAATACCTCTTTCAAATCCACCGCGCTCTATCTCTTTTTGCTTACGAAGGCGTTCCACATCTTCAATCGATGCACCTTCTGCACGTGCTAATGAAATGATAACCTCTAGCGCATCTGCAAGAGAATCTAGTGCATGTTCGCGTTCTTTCATAGAAGCAAATTCACGAATTTCTTCCGTTCCAATTTTCGCTAAAGCTTGTATGTAGGCTTGACCTGTTAATTTTTGTGCTGTATATGTTTTTCCAGACATTAAAATCTTCTCTGGAACACGATCTCTGACTAACTTGTTATATGCTGACATCATTCATCCTCCTATATTTAATAACATCCGAGCTCTGCTTTATAGAAAAACCATTTTTTCTTCACGCATGCACTTAACATATCAATTCCTGATCCATGTGCTCTTACATGTGGAAAGAAATAGTGCTCTAAGTCTTTGTCCTTACCATATAGAGTTTGATACTCATCTGGAATCGCTTCTTTTTTCACATCTTTTTCTTTCGTCACCCCGTCAGAAAATGCAACACTTGGATGTCCCTCAAAAAATAACGCAGTCCGAACTGCCAAAGATGGTGTACTATGCAAAGCAGAATATGTAAGCAAAATAATAGTGATAACACCAATCATTCTCTTCATGTATTACTCCTAAAAAAAGTGCTAACACAATTATACTAAAATGTGTTAGCACTTTCTCCCCTTTATCCCGAATTAACGAGCTAATAATCAGTGAGGAATGGACAAACTTTATTCCCCTTTAAATGCTGGTAAACGTTTCTCTAAAAACGCAGCAATACCTTCTTTATGATCCGCTGTTTGTCTCATTGCATATTGACCACGCTTTTCTAATTGCAATGTTTGCTCTAAATTAGAGCGATTTACTTCACATAAAATTTGCTTCGTTTGAATCATTGCTTTAATCGGTTTTTGTGACCATTCATTAATCTTCTGCTTCACAGCCGTTTGGAAATCTTCGCCGATTACTTCATCAATTAAGTCGATATCAAGCGCTTCTGTCGCTGATAATTTCTTACCTTCCCAAATAATTTGCTTCGTCATATTTTCACCGACACGCTTTTGAAGGAAGAAATGACCGCCTCCATCTGGAATTAAAGCGATTCCAATAAAGTTCATTGCAATAACAGATGATATATCCGCCATTACATAATCAGCTGTTAACGCAATACTTAACCCAAGACCTGCAGTCGGTCCATGAATTGCACTAATAACAAGCTTTGGCATCGTATATAATGTCACGACAACTTCAGAAATGGTATTCATAATGCCATCAAACTTACTTTCATCATTACTTGAAAGCATCGATTTAATATCCCCACCCGCAGAAAAACCACGGCCGTTCCCGCATAACACAACGATATGCGCAGAACTTTCCGCTACTTCTTTCAACTTTTGTAATAACTCTTTTAAGGTCGGCTCATCCAACGCATTTAACACCTCTGGGCGATTGACCATAACCGTTGCAACGTGGCCTTCATATTTCACAACGACAGATTCTGTTTTACTTGTTATTTCCATTATATATACCCCTCTTTTCTCCATAAAGATTATACTTATATAATTATAGAAAACCACTGAAAAATCCTTCTTTTTTCTCAATTTTCTGTCTAATAATCTCGCAATTTGTACATATACCGTATAAAACATACAATTCCGTTGAAAAATATAGAAATTAAAGTCGGTTTATCCATGCTTTTCATCTATTTACCATTACAATGAAATGGTGTATTCTTAAGTTTGATAAAAAAACAAATATTGAAATTCATTCGCCTTACTATGTAAAAAAGGCTTTATACCCATCTTTTGGGTGTTGTAATAAAGGAATGAAGAACTGGAGGAACATATGGTTAATAAGTTGAAACAAACGGATAACTACTTCCCACATTTCCTATTGCTATTCATTGTGTTTCAACCAATTTTAGATTTATTAACATCTTTTTCAATCTATATACTACACATGAGCGCAACAGTTGGAGTTGTAGTCCGTTTCGCCTTTATGCTTCTTGCATTAGGATACCTACTTCTTCATCACAAACAACAAGATGCGAAAAAGTACATCCTCTATTTATGTTTACTCGGAATCGCACTCGCAATCGGTCTTGTAAATAATATGATGGTTAAATCTCCAATTTCATTTGGAGAAGAAGTTAAATTTATCTTAAAGAGCGTATATCCAATTGTGCTACTGTTTGGATATATTATCGCCTTTAAAGAGCTAAAAAATAAAGAATATGTATTTCATAAAATCATTACATATTTCTTATATGCAACTTTAATTTTAAGCATCACAATGATTGTCGCAATGCAAACTGGAACGGATTTCCCAAGCTATCCTCATTCAAAAATCGGTTCAAGAGGTTGGTTCTTCGCTGGAAATGATTTAAGTTCTCTTTTCGCCATTATGTTCCCAATCATTGTCTTATATTCAATTCATAAAACAACTTCTTTCTCGAAAATATATTACTGGATTCCAACAATACTTGCGATGTATGCAAGTATTATGGTCGGAACGAAAGTCGGATATGGCGCAATTGTTATTACATTAGGCGTAGCACTTTTCTTCTCATTCCTTGAGTACATGATAAATCGTAAAAAAGAAGGAAAAGGATTCACACATATTGTAAATACCGTTGTTGCCGCTGTTATACTAGGAGGTTTAATTGTTCTTACACCGCATACTCCTATCGCAAAAAATATGGGCATTCACATGCAAATATACGAATACAAAAAATCAGTACAAGAAGAGAAAGATCGAAAAGAAGGAAAAGTAATTAAAGAAGATCCAGAAGATGCAAAAAAACATGCAAAAGGTGAACTTACAGATTCTGAAGTAAAAAGTTTAATTTACAGCGATCGCGACAAATTCTTAAAAACATACAAACAGTACTATAAAGACGCACCGCTTTCACAAAAACTATTCGGAATGGGTTACGCTGGTAACTACACAGATAAAATTAAATTAATTGAAATGGACTTCCATGACCTATTTTTCGCATTTGGAATTATCGGTTTCCTTATTTACTTAATACCACTTCTATACTTTGGTATTACATTATTCATCCGCATGATCACAAACTTTAAGAAAATCATGACTGTAAAGTATATGCTATTAGCGAGCACACTCATTCTATCACTTGGCATTGGCTTTATGTCTGGCCACGTATTAACAGCGCCAGCCGTTAGCATTTTCTTCGTTGTTATACTCGCCTATATCATTGTTGATTTTGAAATTGAATAAAAAGAAGGTGCTACGAAATATTAGTAGCACCTTCTTTTTTATTTAATTAATGTTTTACGTACTCTAAGCTTTCTTTTGCAATATACGCTTCTGTTACAGTAGGATTATCTGAAATAACTTTAACCCACGCTTTTCCATTTATTATTTCTTCACCAGTAACTGTGACAACTACATTTGTATTTAAACGATACAGTCGCTCATTTGATATACTAGGATTCTTTTTCACTTCCACGTTATTCATCACACGTGCAAGTTTGTACTTGTTGTATTCTTTTTTACCTAAATAAGAATCAAAACGGTTCATATGCCCCGCTACTTTTTTACCCCAGTTCGCATCAGATGCATATTTCGCATTTAAACCAGCAGCTTTATCACCTGTATATGTTGCTGTATAACGCCAATGTCCTGGATTTAAATATCCTTCATTCATGTATAATTTTGCTGCATGTTCAATACAATCTTCTTTTGAATTAAATGCTTCTCCGTTACCATATGGACTATCGTCTGTTGCTTTTAAACCAAATAAATTATTTTTGTCTTTTGCAAGAGCGCTTGTTCCATAATAACTTTCATGAATTGCTAATGAATATAAGAATAATGCATTTACATTATACTTGCTTTCTACTTCTTTAAATTTCTTTCCTAAACCAATTAATGGAGAGTCTGGCTTAATCGATTTCACATAACTATCTAGTTGTTCAGCTGTATAATCTGTTTTCGAACGTAATGATAAATAATTGAAATATTGATAGAAAGTTTCGTCTCCGAATGTCTTTCCATCTACACTATACATTTGCTGTCCTTGCTTCATGAAAGAAGGTGCCACACCATATCTAAATTCTGTATATCCAGGTGAACTTGTATTATATGTATAATATTTATGGTATAAATATCCATCTGATTTCACATAATAAGACGACTGTTTCATTTCATTGGTAGGAATTAAAGTGATTTCATTCTTCTTCACATAACCTGTCAAACCAGAAAGTTGAACTTTCACACGATCTTCGCCAACTTCTAACACTTTCAATTCTGTTCCATACTGAATATACGTATATACTGTTGCTAAATTCTCATCATAAATATTAATGATGTTTTGCCCAGTTATTCTTTTCGCACTTGCAAAACCATCTTTAATCCATAAAAATTCGTTCTCATATTTTACCGCATTCATACCTTTATTTTGAGCAGCCGTAACCGCTTCTTTATACGTATTATAGCGCTCTACTTCTTGCTCTGTTCCGTTTTCTCTTACATTTGTCACAACATATTTCTTAGTTTCTACAGGATTGGTATTTCCGTTTTTTTCAATCGTCTGAAGCATGCGATCCAACATAGCTGAAGCCATTCCTCTTGTAGCTGATAAATGTGGTCTAAATGTATTATCTTCTGGATACCCTTTAATAATTTGAGTAGCCACCATAACTTGCACATGCTCTTTATAGTTAATACTATCTTTATCAGTAAAGGTAAGCGGACTTACAGCTACTTTAATATTTTTATAGTCTAACGCTCGCTTTACCATGATCGACATTTCTTCACGTGTAATCACATCATTTGGTGAGAACGTCTCGTTCGTACGACCATTAATAATTTTCGCTCCATATGCTCTACTTACACCATCATATAAACCGTAAGTCTTCGGCACATCCTCGAAATTCGAATCAGCTTTCGGTAAATTTAAAGCCCTTGCTATGAATGTAGCAAACTCTGCTCTTGTTACTAATTTATCAGGCGCATATACATTGTCTCCATACCCCATTAAAACTCCTTTAGTAATAAGTGAGCGCATATGCGTCTCAAACATATGTCCTGTAATATCATCATTTGCCGCATAACTTGAAATAGGAGTTAAAAGTAATGATCCCGTTAATGCCACTGCTGTTATACCTTTTGAAAAAGTCTTCAAGGTTATCCTCCTCGTAATCTACGAATTTATTATCACAAATTTGATTATATAATAATCACAATCATTTTAGCATAATAAATAGGAATTAAAATAAAACGTTTTTTAATTAGAATTTTCATTACATTCAAAACAAAATAAAAGACACTTTACTTTTTTAATAAAGTGCCTTTTTCCATATGATCAATGAGTTTCTTTGTTGCCTGTTTGCCTTGCAACCGAAGCTCATCTATTGTCAATTGTAACTCTTGCTGCACAGTTCCTTGTTGCATTAATTGCTTTTTCGCAATTTCATATAAATATTCAGCACTCCATTCGCCATCCACACTTCCTATAACTGGCTGATTCACTTGACTTAAAAACGAATCAATTTTCGGATCGTATGAAATCCCGACCATTGGAGTTTTGGCTACAGCAGAAAAAACTAGTGCATGAAGACGCATACCAATTAGTAATGAACATTGTGATAAAATGAATATTTTCTCTTCGATATCCATTTTATATGGAAGCATATACGTCTCTTCCCCCATTAAGTCTACTACTTCACGCGAAGCTTTTTGATCAAATGGCTCATGCATTGGAACAAATAGAATTTGGTATCCTTCTTGCTTTAATTTTTTTAATGCCGCAGCTAATTTTTTTATATAATCTTCTTTTGCATTCCAATAACGTACACTAACCGCAATTACTTTTCCATGTATCGAATGCTTTTGCAACCAATCCGATTGTTTTGTCCGTTTCCATGTTAAAACAGGGTCTGGAACAATTTCAATATCGTTTTTTATGCCAAGTTCTTTTAAATATAAAAACGAATCCTCATCTCGAACTGATACATAGGAAGCTTTTGACAAGTTCCATTTTACTAATAGACGATTATATCCTTTTGTAATTGGACCTATTCCTTGTGAATAAATATAATACGGCTTTTTTAATAATCGAGCGAGTCCCATAATACCCGTATAATATAGAATACTCTTCGTACTTGTCTGATCTTGAAGAAGGCTCCCGCCACCGCTAATAACTCCATCACTGTTTTTGATTGCATGATAAACAGCTTTTATATCCCAGCGATCTACCGATTCTACACCATACATTTCCTTTGTATATTTAGAATCATTTGATAGTACTACTAGTTCTATATCCGGGTTCTCTTTACTTAACGATTCAATAATTGATTGTAGAATCGCCTCGTCTCCAACATTATAAAAACCATAATATCCTGATAAGACTAAACGCACCCTAAATCTCCTCCAAAACTAGGTAACCGTTTATTTCATCTAACATAAACTAGTACCCATTCCTTACCTAAACACTTGATACCCTACATAGTTTCCTCTTTATCAGTTCATATGAATTATAATAAAAAATTAAATTTCTATATTTATCTTTTTAAAAATGGTATTTTGTTTATTGATATCCATTTTAATTTCAAAGCACATACACCATACAAAATGGTTGTAATACTTAATGCTATACCACTGAATAATAACGTCATAATTCTTGAAGATGTAATATTTATCACATTACATAGTTCATACAATCCTAGTCCCAAAATACATGCTATTGCTAGCACACCAAAAAAGCTTTTTAAATGAATAGAATAGGCAATATAGCTTCGAATATACAAATGATTTACAATACAAATCAATACGTAAGTAATGAATGTACTATACGCCGCTCCATCTATGCCAAACTTCTGCACGAACATTATGTTTAACACGACTTTCACACAACTCGCACCAATAACAATCCATGCAGCTTGTGCAGAACGGTTAATGCCCTGTAAAACACCTATTGATAATACCATAACCGCAGTAAAATACGAACTGCCAATCATAACTGTTAACATACTACTGCCTTTTACATCTGTGAACAATCCGACATTTAACGGTACTGTTAATGCCATCAACCATATTGTTAACGGTGCTGTCAAAACATGCGCTAGTCGATTTGTATTTTGAATTGTTATTTTCGCCAAATTTATATCTCTTTTGGCCAATGCGGAAGTTAAGAGTGGTATTAACGGAAATACAATTGCGCTTGCAAAAATAACAATTATTTGCGTGAATGCAAAACCGCGACTGTATATTCCAAATTGTTCTTGAATTTCTGTTGATGATCCTTGTAATACATGCGGTATTGTAAGCGAGTCTACTAAATTTAAAAGTGGCATTGATAAAGCTCCAATAGCGATTGGGATCGATACCCGCAATATCTTTTTGCCGTTTTCTCTTAAATCTCGGAGCGAATAGGAATTGCTTTTATTGTAGTATGGACTTCTATTATATTTTATACGCAAATATATAAGCGAACTAATGACTCCAAGAAAAGAGCCAACCATCGCACCACTAGTAATAACAGTATTACTCTTATCCCATGATACTAGTATGTAAGCAATTATTAACATAAAAAACACACGTACAAATTGCTCAATGACCTGTGATACCCCTGTTGGTTTCATATCACCGAAACCTTGAAAATACCCTCTATACACCGCCATGTATGGCGCAATGAGTAACGCTAATGAAGTAATAAGCAACGGCATTCTAGTTTCTTGTCCACCAAGCATATTTGCAATTTCAATAGAAAATAATACAATGACTAAACAGCCGAAAACGCCAAATGCTATCCCAATAATTGACGCTGATTTAAATAATTTCGCAATTTCCTTTTGCTTATTTTTTTCGTTCAACTCTGCAATTAGTTTCGAAATTGCAAGTGGAACTCCGGCTACCGATAATGTAAGAGCAATCATATATACAGGAAAAACAAGGCGGAAAATACCGAGCACTTCATCTCCTGCAATATTTTGTAATGGAATTTGAAAAAAACTACCCAGCAATTTCGACAAAAAAGTTGTAATGGTTAAAATTGCTGCTCCTTTTACAAATGTTTTATTCATATTTTTTCTCTTTTCTTTTATACATATACTCTCAAACATATTGTTTTAAACGATAGGAATTCACTTTATCCCATTGGTTATCATAACAAATTTATTATAGGTTGAATACTTGGTTTTTTTTTCAAAATAGAAAAGAGAACCCATTTAAGCCTGTCTCTTCACAATATTTTTTCTAATTCCTTCCATTATATATGTACACACTATAACCGTTTCTATTACTCAAAAGAGCCCTTCCTCTCTATCACTGCGATACATATTACTAAAAACATTATAAAAATATCCCACAACTCTACATTATAATTTATGTAAGATTGTGAGATATTCTAATTACCATCTAAACACTTAAAATTTTCAATTGCTCTTTCTGTTCATTGCTTGCCATTACTGCGATTGTTTTTTCAATACTCGGATGTACTTGCTCAAGCTTTACACTTGCTCCTACTTTATTTGATTGCTCAACAAAATTTAATAATGCCATAGCTCCTGATACATCCATATAACGCACATCTTTCATACGTAAAACAACCGGTGGCTTCACATCTTGTAAAGTAGAGAAAATACGATCTACTGATAGGAAAGAGAGCGGTCCTTGAATTGTGTACGTTTCTTCTTTTTCTTTTACGATAGAAGTTTTGCGTTCTTTACATTTCACCATATATATGATGAACGAAAGAATAATACCGAATGCAACAGCAATCATTAAATCGAACTTCACCGTTACAATCATCGTTACGAGCATAACAACGACATCACCTTTAGGAGCGACATGCATCTTTTTCATGCTTCCCCAATCGAACATTCCAATACCAGTTAAAATTAAAATACCTGATAATACAGCAAGTGGAATATATTGTACGACCGAACCAAGACCCATAATAAAAATAAATAAGATAACACTATGCATACATGCCGAAAGTGCCGTTTTACCGCCACTTCTTATATTCACGATAGACCTTACAGTCGCACCTGCACCTGCTAATCCGCCAAACAATCCGCTCATCATATTACCGATACCTTGTCCGACCAGTTCTTTATTACTTTTATGACGTGTACCTGTCACATTATCCATTACGACCGATGTTAACAACGAGTCAATCGATCCTAATAAAGCAATACTAAGCGCTGGCAAAATAAGTGCTGCTATTCCTGTTCCACTTAAAGATGGAATATGAAGCGTAGGCATCGCTTCTGGAATGGTTCCAATCTTTTCAATTACTTTATTTAGTGAAAGATTTCCGATAATCGGTAACTTTACTGTAAGTCCTTCGAGTAAGGAAGAAAATAAAGGAAGCAAAGCTGTCACACCGACTAGTGCTACTAAACTAGACGGAATCGCCTTAATCCATTTACCAGAAACAATCATTACAATAATCGTTAACACAACAAGTAAAAAACTATTTTGTACGTGCTTTATTTCGCCTAAAATAATGATTAATGCAATACCATTCATAAATCCCGAAACGACAGGATACGGAATATATCGAACGTAAGAACCGAGCTTACATACACCGAATAAAATTTGAAATAACCCTGCCATCATAAAGGCAATAAAACTTGCCTCTAACCCGTGCGTCGCAATAACTCCTGTTGCAATAACGGTAATTGGTCCAGTTGGCCCTGTTACTTGCCCAGGTGTCCCGCCAAATAACGCTGCGAATAAACCTGCAAAAATCGCACCATACAATCCAACAAGCGCTCCCTCAGACGTTCCTGTCGCGGCAATACCAAATGCAATCGCAAGTGGTAACGCAACAATCGCAACAGTAAATCCTGCTAAACATTCCTTTGCTATTTTTTGAAACATAAAAAAACCACCTTTGTATAAAGTCCATGTTCCATTGTACACCTAAAAAGATACATTCGTTAGCTCACTTTTTACATTCTCGTGACGTAAACGTATTCAACGAAAAGTTTTCCCCTTATCTTTGGAAACAATTGCAACTATGCTATAATGAACAAATTAAATCTTTTACTATATACTTGGAGGCACTATGCTAACTTTTGAAGAAAAATTATCGATTATTGAATCTTTCCCAGAACTAGAAAGAAAGAACGTATCATTAAAACGTGTAAACTTCCACTTTGAAGAAAGTCGTTTAGATAAAAAGAACGTTGTATTTCATTTACACCCAAATGGAAATGGATTTGTATATGCAAGCGGTATTAAAGGTTATAAAACAGATGATAAAGGCATGGTTAACATCCGTGAGTTTTCAGCAGAGGAGTTACGTTCAGTAATTGAGAAATCAATTGACCTTCTATCACAAGAAGAAGTAGTAGCACCTGTAGAACCTGCGAAAGAAGAAGAATGGCAGAACGAAGATGGTCATATTCTTACTCTTATTTCAGAGGATGACATGTGGAACGTGTACGCTGGTGTAAACTTAGACGGTACATTCAACTCTTATCCAGAAGCTGCGGAATACCTTGATGAAGAAGGCTTTTCACGCAAATAAAAATAGAAACCTATTTCATTCAACGACTTTTATAGTAATCAAAGAAGACACTTAAGGTGTCTTTTTTTGTTATATAAACTCCTTTCTCACACTATCTCTATTAATTTTCATAAAATGATTCAGAGGAGGTTTATATGAATACAACTGCTAAATTAATAAATTGGAAAGAACATGACGATATGATTATTCTAGAATGTGAATTAAATGGAAAACGCTTCGAGATATCAACATATAAACAACGAATATATAATGCACACCTTTTATCAGCTGACGTTTATATTCGTTTAGACTCATCTGATAATATAATTGGAATAAATATTTATAAAAAGTAAGAAAAGCCCCCTATTCCATAGGCGGGCTTTATCTTTATTACACAACATCAGAGTATACTCTCTTTTTTTCATACAGTTTATGTAATTATACATATTCATCAAAAAATACACTGAATGAATATTACATATAGTAAAATATAACTTGTGGGCACGTTCTATAAAGCAGATTCTTTTAAAAGGCGTAACATATCAATTATTATAGGGGATGTGGCGTCACTTCGATATTGATCTCAAATCTCTTGTCTTTTGTGAACTAACAATCTAGTGTATATAGACGATTCTGCTTTATAGTGTGTGTTTACACTCATAACAAAGGGGTAATGGTAATACGGATAGATTCCGATTCGTATGAAATGAAATGGTTCAAGTCGGAGAAAGGCACCTTAGGGTGTCTTTTCTTTTTGTATTACATCCACTTTGTGTTTCCACCTTATTTCAAATGCGCTAATTAACCTTCACCAAGAAAAAATGAGAATTAACAAAGATATTGTTTCTTCTGTTTAATACAGAAAAATGCAGGATACCCCATAGATATGGGGCATCCTGCATTTTCTATTTTTTCGCACCTTTCAACGACTCCCTCAGTACAAACTTCTGCAACTTCCCGCTCGCATTACGAGGGAGTTCATCTACAAATAAATAATGACGCGGACGTTTATAATCTGCTAGTTCATCACTTTCTTTGCAATACGTTTCTAAATCAGCTTCTGTTATTGTTTCATCTTTCTTCACAATAACTGCCACAACACGCTCTCCCCATAATTCATCTGGCTCACCAAGTACCGCCACATCTAATATACCTGGATGACTATGAAGGAAATCTTCAATTTCACGAGGATAAATATTTACGCCACCGCTAATTACCATATCATCAACGCGATCAGCAACGAATAAATAACCGTCTTTATCAAAATAGCCTAGATCACCAGAATGATACCATCCTTTATACATCGATTTTTTATTCGCTTCTTCACGATTATGATAGCCAGCCATCATAGTTGGGCCGCGTAAAATAATTTCTCCCACTTCATAAGGAGGTAATACATCATCTGGTTCTGCCGGTGCATCCTCGTTCGGTTTCACAATACGAACTTCATGGCTAAAACATGGCGTGCCTGCTGAACCAGCTTTGGTAATTTGATCCTCCTCTACGAGAAATGCAACAACTGGCCCCATTTCTGTCATTCCGTATATTTGAACAAGATCAATATAAAGACGTTCTTTACATTCCTTCACTAACGCCGGTGCCATTGCTGCTCCGCCATATATACCGATTTTCATTGACGTTAAATCATACTGAGCTAAATCTTTTTGCAACAACATATTCCACATCGTCGGCGCTGCAAAGAACGTCGTAATCTTTTCTTCTTGAATCGTATGTAATACTGTTTCTGTATCAAAATGATGCAAAATAACATTCTTTCCGCCAACTTGAATGCGTGGTATGATTCCGGCATTTAATTCACCACAGTGATATAAAGGTGCAACAACAAGCCCAACGCTATCTCTATTATATTTTAGGAAATACGTACAAATCATACTATGCTCAGCCATTTCACGATGGCGGTGTAACACGCCTTTCGGATGACCTGTCGTACCGCTCGTATACAGCATAGAACAATAATCCATTTCATCAATTTCGATATTTACTTTCTCAGAAGATGCTTCATTCACTTTTTCATGGTAGGAACTTGCATAGGAAGGTTTATCGTTTTCTATAGACCAAAAAGATGTATTTGGAAAATCTCTTTCAATTATAGCAACAGTTGACTCAACTGCTTTTTCAAAGACAACGACTTTCGAGGATGCGTCCTGAAGAATATAAGATACTTCTTTTGCTTTTAAGCGGAAATTAATCGGGTTAAAGATCGCTCCAATTTTCGCACAGGCTAAGTAAACGTTTACAAATTCATGGCAATTATATAAGTAAACAGATACCGTATCTCCCTTTCTTACCCCTTCTTCTAATAGAGCGTGCGCTGTTTTATTTATTTGTTCATCCCACTGTTTATACGTCCAGCGAATATTTTTTTCAGGTTCCACTAACGCCTCTTTATTTGGATACTTACCAACTGATAAATCAAAAATTCTCCCTATCGTCATATACATGCCAACAATTTCCCCCTTTTCTCTTTCATAAATCTATCATTTCGTCCATAAGTAGACATTGTCCTCTAATGATTTGACTAATTTTTCTGATTATTATCGACATAGTTTTACATACGATACCGCTAGACAGTAAATGAAATTATATCGGAGATTTTCCAGATATATGGACCGTAACTTGAAATATATCAACCACAACTCAATTTATATCAGCGATTTTTCGAATATATCGACTTACCGACAAAAACTGATAAGATATAATCGGACCGCCCGTTACTGCAGGATAAAAAAGAGGTTGTTCCGAGTCGGAACAACCTCTTTCTTCTTATGCAAATAGCTCTTCTAAAATTTTCAGTTTATCTTCTGTATATTTCACAAAGCCATCGTTATATGATTTTGGATCTTTCGGATTCGCAAAGTGCGTAATTGCTCCCGTCTTCGGGTGAACAAATTTACTTGATGCACCACAACCAAGTCCGATAATTGATTGTACTTCTTCCATAATGACAATGTTGTAAATACTTTCTTGCGTCGGCATTGCATAACCAACGTTCTCTAAGTTACCTAAAATATTCTTTTGACGATATAGGTAATATGGTACGTAATTATGCTTTTGCGTCCACTCTTCTGCTTCATGCATCATCGCTGTAATTTCTTCGCGACCTGCTACTTTATATTTACGTTTGTTTTGCGTCATTTCAGAAGCACGTTTAAATGATAACGTATGAACTGTTAATGATTCTGGCATTAACTTTTCTGTTTCATCTAACGTATGCTTGAAGATATCTAACCCTTCACCAGGAAGACCAATAATTAAGTCCATATTAATATTGTTCATTCCCATTTCACGAGCTAAATGGTATTTCTCAATTGTTTCTTCTACAGTATGATGACGTCCAATTGCTTTTAGTGTCTCTTGATGGTATGACTGCGGATTAATACTAATACGGTCAATATTCCATTTATTTAACACTTCTAGCTTTGCTGGCGTAATTGTATCTGGGCGACCTGCCTCAACTGTTACTTCACGCACATTTTTCACATCTGGGAACGCTTCATACATTTCTTCATACAGCATATCCATCTCTTCTGCTGTAATACTTGTAGGTGTACCGCCGCCGTAATAAATCGTCGTAACTTTTACACCTTTTTCTTTTAAAAACTTACCAATTTCACGAACTTCATAATGTAAACCACCTAAGAACGAATCAACAGATCCTTGGCGTCCATTAATTGCATAAGCCGGGAATGTACAATATGCACATTTCGTTGGGCAGAACGGAATACCGATATAAATACTTACTTCTTCTTTCAAACGGTATAAATCCGGAACAACTGCTAATTGGCAATCAACAATGCGCTGAAGAAGTTCAATTTTCTCTTCATGAATTAAATAACTTTCACGAAGTTCTTGATGCGCTTCTTCTTTTGACATACCATTTTGAAGCATTTTGTGAAGAAGTTTCGTCGGACGTACTCCCGTTAAAATACCCCAGCTTTGTTCAATACCAGTTAACTGCTGAAGAACAGAAAGATATACATAAGAAACAACGTGTTTCACTTGCTTCATACGCTCTTTTTCATCTGTAAAAGCAGATAAATCTTTTGCGAATGTTTCTTCATACACATTTCCAGTCGCAACATCTGTTAAACGAGCAGATGCTTTCACATTCTCTTCAATGTGTATATCAACGATAAGATTTGCTTCCTCTTGTTCAAATCCAATCGTACTCTCTTCAAAAAATAAGCCGCCAATATTTTGTAGCGGACGTAAAAAACGATCATCTTGTAACGTTTTAATTGAAATTAACAACATTATCACCTTTTCATTTGCAAACTCTCTTTAGTTTACTTGAAGGGCGTTTGCAGGTCAATACAGAAGGTTTTACCTGTTTCTCTTACATTTTTTCAAATAATTCTTTTTATGAATATTGCTCATGTATATAGACATCATGATTTTCTCTTGTTAAAATTTATTAGTGTTAAAATCGATACATAGTGAAAATACAATATAAAAAGGAGGACTGTTAACACTAGATTCCACAATCTAATGTGTTAAAAACAAATATGAAAAAGAAATTTTATAGTGTATTAACTCTCTCTCTTGCATTACAAACTGTTCTTGCACCTACTTATTCATTTGCAGAGAGTGCTGAAAAATCCGCCGAAGTATATACGGAGGATCAAGTTTTTAAAAGTATTAAGGAGCATGTTAATGAGCATAGTACTCATGAAGAAGATATCGAGGTTACTGGCCAATTCCTACTATACACTTCAAAAAAACATTCATTATATACCGCGAATGATTTAAAAAACAAATCGAATATCGAGATTACAGAACAAGTCGTAACGGCGACAAAGAAAAAAGGAAATGCTTACTACATAACGACGCCAACTGGCGCTGGATGGATAGATAACAATGATAATAGCTTAGAAGTTCAAGAGATTCATAAACTATCTAACCAAAAATTAATCGTAAAAGAAGAAGCTTCCATACATGCACTTCCGTTCCAATCGTTTAAAGAAGAAGGGAAACTAGAGCCACAAGTCATTACTCCTACTGAACAAGCTGGAAATTGGTTTAAAGTCCAAATAAACGAAACAGCAAAATGGATTTATGCACCTTCTGCTACATTTGAAGGTACAAAAGCTTCATTATTAAAAAACAGTCGTACTGCTAAAAACAGTTTATTGAGATCGCCAGAAGCTCTACAAACAAACAATATTTATGGCGTTACATTTAAAGAAATGATTGTCCCAAAAGGAAATGACGATATTCGACCTGGCTACCCGATGGTGCCTAAATATATTACGATTCACGAAACGGCTAATACAGCGAAAGGTGCTAATGCTCTAAATCATGCAAAATTCTTAGATAATCAAGCACGCGGAACAGCTGATCGCGCCGCATCTTGGCATTTCACAGTAGATGATAAAGAAATTTATCAACATCTTCCGGTAAATGAAGTTGGATGGCATGCTGGAAATAAAACTGGAAACTATGAATCTATCGGAATTGAAATTGCCGTTAATCAAGATGGAAACTATGAAAAAGCGGTAGAAAATGCCCGTAAATTGGCAGCTTATTTAATGAACGACTTAAATATTTCTCTAGATAAGGTCCAAAAACACCAATTTTGGTCAGGAAAAAACTGCCCTGCGTTTATGATTCAACGCGGACAATGGGATGCTTTCTTAAAAGGAACTGAAACATACTATAAAGAAAATCAAAAAAATCCAGTAACTGATGACATTACAGGTGGCTGGTATGAACAAGACATTCGTCAATTAGCAGCTAGAGGCATTATGCAAGGAGAAGGAAACGGCAAGTACTTCCCAGAACGTCTTGTAACGCGTGCTGAATTTGCTACATTAATTACTCGTGCTTTACAATTACCAAGTGGAAATGCTAATTTCACAGACTTAGAACAAGTACACCCATCGTTACGAGACGGTATTAATCGTGCAGCAAGCGCAGGCATAATCCGCGGACGTGGTGATAATACATTTGACCCAAATACTACAATTACACGCGAAGAAGCTGTTATTATGATCGATCGTTCTCTAAAACACGCTGGTATTTTTGCAAAACAAGTTGAACTACCATTCGTAGACCAAAACTTAATTTACGCTAAAGAAGAAGTACAAAGAGTGTATGGATATGGAATTGTAAAAGGTAATGAATTGAATCAATTCGTACCAAAAGGACCATCACAACGTGCTCACGCAGCTGCATTTATAAACAGAATGCTTAGCGTAATTGAAGCTTAAAATATTTATCTGTATTAATTTAAAAGGCATCAGAGATTGTATATCTCTGATGCCTTTTATACATCCGTTAACTATTTTTAGCCATGAATCTTAAACGTATTCCTAGTAACAGAAGCATAAAACCGATGAATGGAACGTAATTCGTATTGTGTCCTGTAGCTGGGAGTTGTTGATTATTAGAAGAACCTTGTCCTTGTTCTGGTAAATTAGGTTTTTCTACTCCCTCACCTGGCTTTTCTGTTCCTTCACCTGGCTTTTCTGTTCCTTCACCCGGCTTTCCTGTTCCTTCACCTGGTTTTCCTGTTCCTTCACCTGGTTTTCCTGTTCCTTCACCTGGTTTTCCTGTTCCTTCACCTGGTTTTCCTGTTCCTTCACCTGGTTTTTCCGGATCTTTATCTGTATCTTTTTTATTTGTAATTTGAAGCTTTACAACTTCAATTTTTTCATTAGAAATCGTAAATTTCATTTCCTTATCGGATAAAGTATATCCTTCTGGCGCTTGGATTTCTTTTAAAGTGTAATCTCCTGGTTCTAACTTCTTAGAAGTCGCTTTACCGCTCTTATTTGTTGTTAATGTGTCGATTTTTATTCCGTCTTTCCAAATTTCAAACACTGCGCCTGCTAATGTTTTATTTGTATTATTAGCATCTACCTTTGTAATTTCTAATTGACCTGTAATTTCTTCTTTTACTTTTTCATTCATAACTTCTTGTTTTACTACTTCGTTCGCTACAACATTTACTTCTACTGTTACTTCTAACGCCTTATAACCTTCCGGCGCTTTCGTTTCTTCTAACGTATACCTTCCTGGCACTAAGCTTTCGAATTTCACAACGCCGTCTTTATTCGTTGTTTTCGCTTCTCCAACTACTTGACCAGCTTCGTTCTTTAATTTAAATTCCGCACCTGCTAGAACTTTTCCACTCTCTGCATCCTTTTTGATTACTTGTAAGCTTCCTAGTTCTTTTGCGTTTTCTATTTGTACTTCTACTACTTTGTCTGCTTCCACAACGACTTCAATTTCTTCTTTTAACAACTTATATCCTTGTGGTGCTTTCGTTTCTTTTAATTTGTATGTTCCTGGCTCTAATTTCTGAGAAATTACTTTACCAGTTTTATCTGTTCGTAACGTATCTACTTTTTTACCATCCTTATACACTTCGAATTCTGCATCTGATAATACTTTCGTTTTATCTTGAGCATCTACTTTTACGATTTCGAATTGCCCAAGGCTCTTACCGTTCGTTACTTTTACATCAATAACTTTTTCACCGTCAACTGTTACATGAATTATTTGTTTTGTTAACTCATAACCTTCTGGTGCTTTTGTTTCTTCTAACGTATATTCACCTGGCACAAGTCCGTCTACCTTAACCGTTCCAGACTTATCTGTTGTAATTCCTTCTTTTACAACATTTCCTTTCGCATCTTTCAATGTAAATTCTGCGCCTGCTAAGCGTTTCGTTTGATCTTTATCATCCATTTTAATAATTTGTAGAGAACCTAAGATTTTTTCGTTTTCTGCCTCTACTTTTACTACTTCTTTCTCGTTTTGAATTGTTACTTTCCATTCTTTATTTGAAAGCTTGTAGCCCGCTGGTGCTTTCGTTTCTTTCACTGTGTATTCACCTAGCGGTAATTTCGGTGACATCACTTTTCCACTCTCATCTGTTTTCAGTTCCGCTACCTTTTTACCATCTTTATACACTTCGAATTCTGCACCTGATAACAATTTCGTTTTATCATTCGCATCTACTTTCACAATTTCGAATTGACCTGTTACTTTTTCATTCGTAACTTCTTGATTTACTACTTCGTTCGCTACAACGTTTACTTCTACTATCACTTCTAGCGCTTTATAACCTTCCGGCGCTTTCGTTTCCTCTAACGTGTACTTTCCTGGCACTAAGTTTTCGAATTTCACAACACCGTCTTTATTCGTTGTTTTCGCTTCTCCAACTACTTGACCAGCTTCATTTTTCAATTTAAATTCTGCACCTGCTAGAACTTTTCCACTCTCTGCATCCTTTTTGGTTACTTGTAAGCTTCCTAGTTCTTTTGCGTTTTCTACTTGTACTTCTACTACTTTGTTTGCTTCCACAACGACTTCAATTTCTTCTTTTAGCAATTTATATCCTTGTGGTGCTTTCGTTTCTTTTAATGTGTACTTTCCTGGTTCTAATTTCTGAGAAACTACTTTACCAGTTTTATCTGTTCGTAACGTATCTACTTTTTTACCCTCTTTATACACTTCGAATTCTGCATCTGATAATACCTTCGTTTTATCTTCCGCATCTACTTTCACAATTTCAAATTGACCTGTTACTTTTTCGGGAATCTTTTTATTCACCACATCTACAGTCAATACTTTATTAGCCTCTACATCAACAGAAACTGAACTAGATGATAATTCATACCCTTTCGGTGCTTCTACTTCTTTTAATGTATAGCTTCCAACTGGAAGTCGTTTCGATAAGGCTTCACCTTTATCATCTGTAACAATTGTTTCCACAACTTTCCCATCTTTATCGATAACATCAAATTTTGCACCTGGCAGAAGTTGACCGGATTCACTATCTTTTTTCAATAATTTAAATTGGCCATTCTCTACTTTTTTCGTATTCTTCATAACAAGTTCAATTACGTTTGTATTATCAATTGTTACTTTGACTGGTGTATCAACTTTTATATATCCTTCTGGTGCATTTATTTCTTTTACAAAATAGTCACCAAGTGGTAAATCTTTAACTTCCGCAATACCCTTTTCGTTTGTTGTAACAGTAGCCACAACGTTATTATCTTTGTCTACAACATCAAATTTTGCGTCTTTTAAAACAATATTTTCATCGTTTTCATCAACTTTTTTAATTTGTAAATGTCCTTTTTCAGCTGCTGGTTTATTCCATTTTGGCCAGTTAAATTTAAAGTTATGAACCTCAAAACCATCTCTTTGGTGTAATCCTCCAACATAGGCTTGTCCATTAATAGAACCACCTTTTGTTTCTACAACTGCATTAGGTGCAAACACACTACCTACTACACCATAACCTTTAGTTGTTATCTTTGTAGCATTAGGAAATACCCAAATTACCTTACTAGCTAACTCAGTAAAAGATGAATTAGGGTCGTATGCTTGAGATGTATTAATTAAATCCGTCGCCATCCCAGTATTTCTTGTATCATACAAAATTGCACCGCCACCAAAACTCACTTCTTCTGCATCTGAATAAATAACAATAAAGTCTTTATTCTCTACATTCGGAAGAAAAACGTCTTTTACATCAAATGCTTTCTTTCCCGTTTGGCCTGAAGAGACATAAATATTAGGGTTATTTACATCTTCACCGATTCCAAAACTCATATTAGGTTTTGGCTTATCAGTGTGTAGTTTACTTGCATCCCCAATTACACCATCAACGTCTTTTCTAAATTCTTTAAACTTAGCATCAATCTCCGCTTGCTCTTTATAAGAGATACGGTCATATGATGTTTTCATCGCGCCATCTGGGTCACCGTCTTTTGTCATCGCCACTGTTCCATCTTGAATAATTACCTGTCCTGCTCCCGCTTTCGTAAATTGACCGCCTAGTAATAATGATGGATATCCTTCATCTACCCAAGTTGCTCCAGCTAAGTTATTTGCTCCAGTTGCAGCCGCTACGACTGTATAACTTGATGCTTTCATATTTTTCTGAACAGCCATCGCACCTTCAATATCAGCACTCGTTGCACTATGATCTCCAAAAATGATGGCGTTGTAATAAGATACATCACCTAAACCTTTTAACTCTGTTGTAGCTGCCTCTGCTTTAAATGGTAAATGGATTAAAAAATTCATACATATTAGTAATACAACTATTAAACTACTACTTAACTTTTTAATTTTTTGATTAAATGATTTCCTCAAGAAATTCATTCCCCCTTTTAAACTTCCTAAAATCACAAAAAGAAGTACATTTCATATGTACCAGGTCTTACTCACATTAACTTAAAATAATCCATTTAAATACAACAAAGGAACGCTACAACTACTTAATAAAATTACTACAATTCATTTTTGAAATAATACGTGAACTAAACTGTCATGCGGAAATACTTTTACGTATGGGAGCCCAATAAAATTAATCTGAAGAATATTTCATGTGGTGTAACTATTTTGACAACATCCTTCACTTTACATTAGTTTTCTAAAGGATTCAAGTGAATTGTATAGATTTCATACACAATTCACATTTTAAAACGTTTTCATTCATTTTAATAAGCTCAACAAAAAACGTAGCCAAAAAGCTACGTTTTTCTTTCATCGTTTCGGTGTATTTTTATGATTCTTCAAAAACGGAAGCGGGAACTGCTTACGGAAATGCTCTTTAATCATGTACTCTACACCGTTTTCACTATTTGAACGTGTAATCCAATCGGCTGCTTGCTTTAATTCTACAGGCGAGTTCCCCATCGCTACCCCAAGTCCCACGTTTTCAATAACCTCTAAATCTTCCATACTATCTCCAATCGCAACCATTTCATTTAGCGAAATATTTAAATGCTCTCCAAGCAATTGTAACCCGCGTAACTTTGATACATTTTGCGGTAAAATTTCTATTCGTTTTGAATCACATTCAACATACTCTACATCTTGGAACGCTTTTCTTAATGTATTTAGCCCGCGTTCTTTTTCACCTTTAGTTTGGAAAAGAACATCAATTTTTGGCGCCGCTACCGGATGGTCACGAAGCGCGTCACCTAACGAATCTACAAATTGAACTGGATAAAATAACGGATCTGCGCTTGATAATACAGTGCGCGCAATTAAGTTTGGTGTATTTCTCTCACGATTTCCTATCGAAAACCGTTCATGAGAAATACGTACGTTACAATCAAAGTGCTCTAACACTTGCACAATGTTAAAAGTCTTCTCTTCAGACAATCTTCTTTGAACGTACGGCTTATCTAACGTTGCTGAAACGAAAGCACCACCATGTGTCACTAATATAGAATCTAATTTTAACGCCTTTGCTACTTTATGAGCGGATTGAAAATTACGACTCGTAAATAACGTAACGTATACATCTTTTCTTTTCACAAATTCAATTGTTTCTCTTAATCCTTTTGCAATTTTTCCATTGTTGTATAGTAGTGTCCCATCTATATTAAGAGCTAGTAAGCGATAAATCATGTCGCACTCCCCCTCTTCGCTGTTGTACTCTATCCATAATTTATGAAATAAATGTAGCAAATAGAACGAGTTAGAATTACTACTGAAAATTTGGTTTACTATATACATATACACTTAGCAAAGGAGATAGTACAATGCAGGCACCTCCTTCTTTTTATGAAGGCGATACGTTAGAAGTCGCAAAAAAATTACTCGGGCAAAAACTTGTTCATATTGTAGACGGAATAAAGCGAAGCGGAATCATTGTAGAAGTAGAAGCATATAAAGGCCCGGATGATAAGGCCGCACATAGTTACGGAGGCAGACGGACAGATCGCACAGAAGTTATGTTTGGTGCACCAGGGCATGCTTACGTATATTTAATTTACGGTATGTATCATTGCTTTAACGTTATTACAGCGCCAGTGGGCACCCCACAAGGTGTTCTCATTCGAGCTCTTGAGCCGGTAGATGGAATAGAAGAAATAAAACTAGCGCGCTACAATAAGACCGAAATTACAAAAGCGCAGTACAAAAATTTAACGAACGGTCCTGGCAAACTATGCCGTGCACTTGGCATCACTTTAAAAGAACGCGGTGTATCGTTACAAAGTGATACGTTACATATTGAATTAGTTCCAAAAGAAGAACACATATCATCACAATATAAAATAACAGCAGGACCTCGTATTAATATCGACTATGCAGAAGAAGCTGTACACTATCCGTGGCGTTTTTATTATGAGGGACATCCGTTTGTTTCAAAAAAATAAGCGATATCAACAATTTTTCAAATATATCTATCGTAACTTACAATATATCAACGGTTCGACAAGAAATATCGATTTATCGACAAATAATAACATTACGAATAAAAGAAGACTGTTCCAAAATGGAACAGTCTTTCCCTCTTACTCTGCACCTTCCGCAGTTGCAATATTATCCTCTAAATTTTCTCTTGATAATTCAGCCGCCATAAAATCAGCTGTTTCTGGAAGTGCTAAATGCATATGAGCTTTTTGACAAATTTGGATGGTACAGTTTTCTATAACATAGTCGAAAACATGTCCGCCCCCGCTTCTTTCATCATCAATGTAATGTAAGTGGAATCCAGCTACCCCAATACCTTGCGCATAATCTGGTGTCCAAAATCCAGCAAGCGTACCTTCTGTATTTTCAAATGAAAAGATTGGTTGTGATTTCGTCACTTCAACGAGCGGTGTATACGGTTTTTCTTGTCTTGGAACAGTTCTCGTCCTTACTTCACGGAACGTACCGTCCATTCGAATACCGTAAAACAAGTTTTTACTTGGCATTAATTCATATAATAACGCTTCAACTTCTTCACGATTCATCGGACGCTCTACCGTATAACTCATTTCTTTTTCAAAAAACGTTACAGTCGCAAATGGCGTTGTTTCTTCTGGCTCTACTTTTTCCGCTGAACCGTCTGAACGTAAATGATAAAATTCATTATCAAATGCAATCATTTCACCATCTAATTGATCAAATGTGCCGATGCCGAAATCACCATGTTTTTTCAAATCTTCAAAGCTAATCACACCATCATATATACCATCTAATAGCGCAAGCATTGTAGATGTTTGATATACTTCATTACTCGTTTTCGTTCTTTTTGCATCAATATCAATTAATTGCGCAACAGTCATCTCAAATCTGCCTCCATTAGTTTAATTGGTTTGGTAATAATTTTTCGCTTAATTTAATGTTGTCACGATAGTCAATTGGAATATCAATAATGACAGGACCATCTGCTGCTAGCGCGGATTTTAACACACCTTCTAATTCATCAGGCGTGTTAACACGAAGACCTAACGCCCCGAAACTTTCCGCATATTTCACAAGATCAACATCGCCAAACTCTGTAGCTGATGTTCTGCCGTATTTCATCATTTGTTGGAATGCAACCATATCATATGTGCCGTCTCTCCAAACAAGATGGACGATTGGAGAATTTAAACGTACCGCCGTTTCTAACTCCATCGCTGAGAATAAGAAACCACCGTCACCTGATACGGAAACTACTTTTTTACCTGGTTCTACTAAAGTAGCTGCGATTGCCCAAGGAAGTGCAACACCTAACGTTTGCATGCCGTTACTAAATAATAATCTACGTGGTTCATAAGAACGGAAACATCTCGCCATCCAAATAGAATGGGAACCGATATCACATGTAACAGTTGTATCGTCACTAATTAAAGAACGAAGTGTACGAATCACTTGAAGTGGATGCGTAACACCTTCTGCAGGACGATTTGGAACTTCTGCTTGTTCTGATAATTTTGCGCGTAATCGTTCTAATACCGCTTCTGATTTCGTACTTAATACAAGTTTCGGTAATTTCTCCGCGATGCTATTTACCGTTAAAGCAATATCACCAATTAATTCACGCTCTGGCTGGTAATCATGGTCGATATCTGCTTGATGGTCGTCAAGATGAATAATCGTTCTGTCGCCAAGTTTATTCCAGAACTTTGGATCATACTCGATTGGATCATAACCGATAGAAATAACAAGGTCTGCTTCTTCTAGTAAAATATCACCTGGTTGGTTACGGAATAATCCAACGCGGCCAAAGAAATGATCTTCTAACTCACGTGAAATCGCACCAGCTGCTTGATATGTTTCAACGACAGGAAGTTCTGTATCCGCAATTAATTTACGAACAGCTTTCGTCACTTCATTTGTGCTCGCTCTCATACCGAGTAAAATAACTGGTAATTTCGCTGATTTGATTTTTTCTACTACATATGTAATATCATTTGTGGGAGCGATTCCAAGCTGTGGCTTAGAAAGCGCACCGATAGACTCTACAGTTGTTTCCGCAGTCATAACGTCTTGCGGAAGACTTACTAAAGTAGCTCCCGGATTTGTGGAAGTCGCACTTCGAAATGCATTACTAAGTGCTTCTGGCACATTATCAGGATGCTCTACTTCTACGCTATATTTTGTGATTGGTTCGAATAGTGCAGCATTATCCATAGATTGATGCGTACGTTTTAATCGATCCGTACGCGGTACTGCACCAGCTAAAGCAACAACGGGATCACTCTCCGCATTCGCAGTAACAAGACCTGTCGCTAAATTTGATGTCCCTGGTCCTGAAGTTACAAGACATACGCCCGGTTTCCCTGTTAATCTACCAATAGCAGCTGCCATAAATGCTGCATTTTGTTCATGACGACAAACGATTAACTCTGGTCCTCTTTCTTGCAATACATCAAATACAGAGTCAATCTTTGCTCCTGGAATACCGAAAACATGTGTAACACCTTGTTTAATTAAACAATCAACAACAAGATCTGCTCCTTTTGTTTTTGTCTTCACGTCGTTTACTTTTACACCTGTACTCAAACTAATCATTCCTTTGTTTCATAATTTGTGTAATAAAGATTTTAACTTCACCTAGTTAATTAATGTGGTGAAGTATCATTTATCATTATATTACAAATGCATTATTTTTCCAACAATATGAATTCGATATTATTTTGACAAGATTTAAAGAATGCGCTTACAACCTTTTGTTTATCTTAAAATAACATTTTTATATCTCTTCTAAAAATGTACAAAAATACTTCCACCTATTCACATTATTAACAAATTTATAGTACCTTGCAAAGAATAATAGCAAGTGATATATTTGTAAATAATGGAATAACCATTATTTGGAATGTTATTTACGATTAGTATATCGCCTTTCAAAAAGTAAATATAGATTGTGTGTGCTGTTTAGAAAAAAGATAGGATTCTCAGCTGTAATTTATCATTTTATAAAGGAAAGTGATTGTTATGAACAAAAGTGAATTTTTAGAGCAACTTAGTTCTTCCCTACGGAATATGCCTAATTTAGAAAAGGAGGATATTATCTCGGAGTACGAAACTCATTTTATTAGTGGTAAACAAGATGGAATATCTGAAGAGAAAATTTCTAAAAAACTAGGAAACCCTAAAACTATCGCTAAAGAACTTAACGTTTCATATGCAATAAGCAACGCTGACAATAGGCGCAGCCTAAAAAACATTATGACAGCACTGTTTTCTGTTATGAGCTTAAGTCTTTTAAACTTTATATTTATCATTATCGCCTTTTTCGTATTACTCTTTCTATTACCGCTTCTTCTAGCACTTATCATTGCTACACCATTATTAATTATTTCACCTATCTTATTAATAGGATTAGGATTCTTTAAAGGGTTTCATCAAATCAGTTATTCCGATGTTTATAATGTATTTATAGCTTTTTGCGTCGGTTTACTCATATCCGTCATATCTTATCAAATGGTAAAACATCTATATGCACTTTTAGTAAAGTATTTGAAATGGAATATTGCTATTTTACAAAGACACTAATGAATGTAAAAGGAGATTAAAATGAAGAAATATACTTTATATTCACTCATGCTACTTACTCTTTTATTTCTATCAGCTTGTTCAAACAGTGTACAACCTAAGGAAGAAAACGATGTACAATCTATTAAAGATGTTGCTATTAAAGTTCCAGAAAATATATTTAGTTCCTCAAAGAAAAACGAAACTATTAGTGAAGACGAAATGAAACAAAATATAAAAAATTATATAGATTATAGTTGGGAGTTATCTGAAAATATTATCCCTCTCGCTTCAACAAATTCTGATAAGAATTTCACGGAATCTGACCGAGAAAAATTACAAAAACTAATTGATTTAGCGAAACAAAACGATATGAATTTCCATGAGTTTATTAGTAATAATAATTTACCTACTGATTATAAAAAACCTTCAAAAGAAATCTATGCATTTATGTCATCATCTACGGATATTTTCGTAGAGCTAGATCAAGAATTAGACAAACTCACCCAAGATGGTAACTTATTCAAAGCCAATTTTTCTTTTACAAAACGCCTTGAGAAAATAAATGGGAGGAAACAAAAAGAGATTGAAACGTTTTTGAACGAAAAAAATATTAAAACTTCAATTAACAGCAATAAAAAAAATTAACAGATATGTTACATATCCCTTTCAAAATAACCAATAAGAAATGGCTATTTTGAAAGGGAGTTTTTGTGGTATAACTATTAAATTCCCTAAACAAAAAAGACACTCCTAAACTAGGAGCGTCTTCCACTATTACGCTTGTTGTTGCGCGCTATATAATTCTTCAAGTGGCTTCATGATAATTTTGTTAACGTCACCGATTACAACGTTTAGACGTTGCTCAGTTTCCATTAATTTTGTAATTTTAGCATCTTGTTGAATGCGAGCTACAACTTCTTGTGCTTGTTGGTTATCTTCTTCAGTGATTTCTTGGCCTTGCATCATTTTTTGTTGTAGGCTAAGTTGCATTGTACGGAACTCATCGAATAAGTTCTTTGAAGCTGTGTCAGCTTGAACTGCTGCGTAGCTCTCTTTTAAAGTTTTGAAGTCTTCGTTTTCAGCGATTGCTTTTTGTAATTCATATGCAACATCATGAATGTTCTTTGTCATTTTATTTTTCCTCCTTTAGAAGGCTAGCGCTTTTCACTCGCACTGCCTTTTACGTGCATTTACATACGCACCTCTTCTTACCATATCAAACTATGCAAGAGATGTGAAGAAATTTCACTTTTATTTCTATGTACTCACCTTATTATCTAAGAAACAATAGTAACAATCCTTGTACGAGCCCGATCATTCCGCCTAATAACGCTCCTAAATACGTAATCATTTTCAATTCATTTTTCGTAATAGACAGAACTAAGTCTTCTAATCTTTCTGTTGAGAATGTAGACACTTCTTGCTGGACAATTTCCGCAAGGTGTAGATTATTTAGTATACTCTCTACATTTTCTGTTCCCCACTTTAAGCCTTTCGCTACTGCACTTGGAACCACTTTTTCAATAATTGTTTCTCGAACTGGTTCACATACTTGCTGAACAGATTGATTTAAAAACTTACTCACTGTTTCCTCTACTCTAACTGCTGACAGCACGGAGCTTACAATCATTTCTTTCTCTACAAATGCTTCCAATTCTTTTACATCTCTTCCTTTTAACTTTTCCCACTCTTTTTGTAGTACGTCAGTTAAAAGCTGCTTTGTAGCATCTTGCCCTAAAAACTTAATAACTTCTGGCTGCACACGATCCACAACACTTACATTTCCTAAAAACATTCCGACTAAGTTAAGTAGCGTTCCACGAGAAGCAAAGAAATCATCAATCATTTTTGAAAGACGCGCTTTCCCTTCTTCACTTTCAAAAAAGCTAATTCCTCGCTCTAAAATAAACGCCGAGGCATTCGGAATCGCATTCTCTATCTTTTCATGTACAGAATGAGGTAAAGCCTGTTCCCATGTATATGTATAATACTCTGCTAAAAATGCATGAATTTTTTCTGTAATCACATATTCGATTTTTCGAGTCGCTTCTTCTTCTACATGCGCTACATTCCATTTTTCTAACATATGTCGCAGTGATTGTTCATTCGTAATTACTTTATCCACTTCCACTTGCGCCCAGTGAATTAAACCTTTTTGAAACTCTTCATTTGTTAGCTTTTTTCCAATTCCTTCTGGTGTTAACAAATGTTCTACAACCATTTTTCCTAATTGAACAGCAAGTTCATCACGACGCTTCGGAATTAACCCTGGTGTAAATGGAACTTGAAACTTTCCGATATAAATAGGACGATGAGGACGAAATAACATTTTTATCGCTAAATGATTCGTGTATCCCCCAATAATTGCTCCGAGTCCTGTCGTCGTTAACATATTTAACCATATATTCATTACAATCAACCTTTCACTTCTCCAAAACTATAGCATATCATCATACGGACAAAAGTATAATGGTATAAAAACGTATTTGCAATATATAGCTTCGCCTATTATGCAAATAGTAGTAAAGGAGTGATTTCGTTGGTTCTCGGCCTTTTAACTTCTAAACTTCATTATGAGCAAACGTATTACACCGAAATCGCTAAACGCGCTCGGCTTTATCATAATGTCGTTGCCCAGTTTACGCCATTTTGTATTGATTCTAAAACAGACCTTGTTTCTGGTCTTATTTACGATACAGATACAGGAAAATGGAAAGAGCAAACATTCCCTATTCCTTCTTATATATATGATCGTTATTCTTTTCACGAGGAAACAGACTTTGAAAAAGCAAAATCAATTATTCACTCTTTGCACAACCGTCCTTCCACTACCTTTTTAAATAACACACTTATTAACTTAAGTGAACTACATGATTTATTTCTTACTAATAAAAAACTGTCTCCTTATATACCCAAATTTGAAGTGGCAACGATACAAAACATTTTCAAACTGTTGTTAAAAACTAAAGATATTATTATACGCCCCACTAATATACATTCTAAAGACAACTTATATCGAGTCGCTTACAAAAATAAAACGTTTCATATCGATACAGTAAATGAAAAATACCATACTTCTCTTCCAATCAAGCGGACAGATGAATTTATATCTTGGTGTAAATCTAACATACGTTCATCACGCTACATAGTGCATACCATGCTACAACCACCAAATCAATTAACATACCCACTCCACATTCGAACCATTTTGCAAAAAAACAAAGAACAAACTTGGAATATTATCGGTCAATTTATACAAAAAAGTTCATTTCCTAATCAACTTTTACCCTCAGCAACAGACGATGATTCATTGCATTCATTTTCAAAAATTAAATACGTACTATCTAGTACAGGTGTGCAACTATTGCAAGACGCTTTACACGACATTATAAATGAAGTATTCCAAACACTAGATCAGTCTTATTCTTCATTATTCGAACTAGAACTTTCCACAATTATGGATCAAAAAGGCGCAATTTGGCTTATGTATGTCAACACGATTCCTCCTTACGAACAATACATTCGTCATAGTGATTCATTAGCCGAAAAGATATTTCACGGACCACTTAAATTCAGTCGCTTTACACCATAATGAAAGGAGGTAAACCTATTTTGAAAGAACATATATATACATTAAACATTTCAGATGAACATCCAAATAGCATTACTTTACCTTACGTTTTTTCTATTACACCACCTATTACATCCCTATCCTTCGGTATACGTCACATTGCAAGTAAAGAGGTGAAAATTCATTATTCCTTTACTCGCGAAATTATTATCGGAAAGCATATTGCCGAAAAACTTTTACTGCCTCAATCCACTACTATTCATGCATTTACACAAAACCAAACAATTATTTTCGGACCATTGATTGGCATTTTTACAACTGGCTTTAACGATGATTCTTCTACCCCTTTAGGAAATCGTTCAATTGCTCTCAGTGAGTTGTTAACACCACCATTCTCATTACGACCGTTCGTATTCGTCTTTGGCGTTCAACATATAAACTGGGAAGAAGAAACGATTGAAGGATATTTCTTTCAAGAGAAACAATGGGTAAAGAAAAAAGTCCCTTTACCAAATGTCATTTACGATCGATTACCGAATCGACAAGCGGAAAATTATAAACCAATCGTCAGAGCAAAAAGAAAGTTAGAACATGACTACTGCATTCCATGGTTTAACCCAGGTTTTTTCAATAAATGGGAAGTTCATCAACTTCTTACGAAAGACGAATCAATTAAACCCTTATTACCAAATACAGAAGCATTTCAGCATTTTGAACAAGTAGAACGGTTTCTTGGCACATATAAATCCGTGTACATGAAACCAATACACGGGAGCTTTGGTAGAAATATTCATCAAATATTTTATTCTCAAACAGAGAATTGCTACTACTGTCGTTATCGCGAAAATGAAGAAAATAAACTGAGAAAGTATCAATCATTAGAAACGCTTCTAAACCACGTATTAAAAGGACATGATTTAAAAAAGTTTATCGTACAGCAAGGTATTTCGTTACTTCGCTTCGATGGGCAACCTGTTGATTTCCGCATTCATACAAATAAAAACCATTTCGGTAATTGGATAGTTAGTGCAATCGTCGCCAAAATCGCCGGCAAAGGCAGTTTAACAACGCACGTAAATAGTGGCGGTGATACAAAATTATTACAAGAGCTTTTTCCAGATTCAACGAAACAAGTTCAAATTGAAAATAAATTAAAACATACTGCCTTACAAATAAGTTACGCGCTCGATGAACAAGTAACTGGAAATATTGGAGAAATCGGTTTTGATATCGGTTTAGACACAAAGGAAAATCCGTGGCTCTTTGAAGCCAACTCTAAACCTGGGCGAACTGTATTCCAAGATAAAAAATTAAAAGAGCAAAGTGAACTGACGCGCCAATTATTTTACGAATATGCCGTCTACTTAACTGAACATTCTTTACGTGATACAAAAGAAAAAATGTCTCAAATAAAATCAGGGGCTTCATCAAACACCGAACATATCCCTTCTCCTATGATTCACTCACAAATACAAAAACAAAAACTTCCACCTAGATAATAAGGTGGAAGTTTTCTATTTACACAAGTTTTACTACAACCTCAGTTTCCACGTTACATACTCTGCAATAAAAAATATGATTGCAATATTCATTTGAATTATTATGCGTTAAACCATCTACTGCACTTAATAATTCTTGATCCATATAGGCACTATAATCGTCTATGTAATCTACAGACTTCCCATAATCTTGGAGTATACTTTGGCAATTTTGACAAGAATATGTTTGTGATTCTAATGCGTTGCAAAGCGGGCAAATTCCCATCATGATTCCTCCATACGTTATCGTTTATAAGCCTCTCTTTTTTAGAGTGAAGAGAGCAACCTATCCAGACATAGGAGCGCCCACTCCATCCCTACTTAAAAATAGAACTATGAAGTTGCTACCGATTTCATTTTTATTTCAATAAATCATAAATAAGAAGCTAATAATTAGCCTACAAGTAGCAAGCTACAATGAAAAAATTATATTTAATATCACCCTTAGTTTGGCCTGTTTTCTTAAAAATACAACGATTACTCTTATTTCATAATTTACGAAATCAATACGTTTTTTTTGACAAAATTTACAAATTATTATTTTGTATATCTTTCTAGGTAACATCCATACTATGAGTACAAACTTAATTACCGATGGATTAGCGCCAACCGGGGCGATAATCTGGTTCAACTCCAGCTAGTCCAACCAAAAAAACTTTTATAACTCTAAGGAGGATATATTCCTATGGCAAACCAAAATTCTTCAAATCAATTAGTAGTACCAGGTGCAACAGCTGCAATCGATCAAATGAAGTACGAAATCGCTCAAGAATTTGGTGTACAATTAGGAGCAGATTCTACGGCTCGCGCTAACGGTTCAGTTGGTGGAGAAATCACAAAACGTCTAGTTGCAATGGCTGAGCAAAGCCTTGGCGGATTCCACAAATAAATATATATGGCAAAAAGGTCTCAAGGCATATGCCTTGAGACCTTCCTTAATTTATTGCAACATTTGTAAAAACTTCTTCGTGCGTTCTTCTTTTGGATTTGTAAATACTTCTTCTGGTGTACCTTGTTCGACAACGACACCACCATCCATGAAAATAACACGGTTCGCAATTTGATGTGCAAAACGCATTTCGTGCGTTACAATAACCATCGTCATGCCTTCTTTAGCAAGTTCTTTCATTACTTTCAGAACTTCTTGAACGAGTTCAGGATCAAGCGCTGACGTCGGCTCATCAAATAGTAACACTTCCGGCTCCATCGCAAGCGCGCGCGCAATTCCAACGCGCTGTTGTTGTCCGCCTGATAATTGGAACGGATATAAATCCACTTTATCTGCTAAACCAACTTTTTCAAGGAAATAGTTTGCTTTTTTCTTCGCTTCTTCTTTCCCCATCTTTTTCACTGTAACGAGCCCTTCCATTACATTTTGAAGTGCTGTTAAATGCGGGAATAAATTATGGTGCTGGAATACCATACCTGTTTGCGTACGAAGATTAACAATATCTTTCTTCGTTACTTTTTGAGAGAAGTTAAGCTCTTTATTACCGATACGAATATTACCAGCGTTTGGCGTTTCTAATACATTGAGACAACGTAAGAATGTCGTTTTACCAGATCCAGACGGCCCAATAATAACAACAACCTCGCCCTTCTCAACTGTTAAATCTATATGCTTTAGTACGGTATTATCTCCGAAACTTTTTTGTAAGTGCTGAATTGAAATCATAAAAACAAAAACTCCTTTTGTAAAAGGATTATTTTAATGTATAGCGTTCTGAACGCTTTTCTAACATCTGTTGTACGATTGATAATAAGAAACAAATAACCCAGTAAATAAGACCTGCTTCAAAATAAACAATTAAAAACTCGTAGTTCATCGCCGCAATTTCCTGCGCTTTTCGGAACATTTCTGTTACTAAAATTAACGATGCTAATGAAGTATCCTTCACTAAGCTAATAAATGTATTTGAAAGCGGCGGGATTGATACGCGCGTTGCTTGTGGTAAAATAACACGTTTTAATGCTTGTGGATATGTCATCCCAATTGTATAAGCTGCTTCCCACTGCCCTTTCGGAATGGAAAGGATAGAAGCACGAATAATTTCAGATGCATATGCACCGACATTTAATGAAAATCCAACAACTGCTGCTGTATATGGCTCAACTTCAATATTAAGAGTTGGAAGACCATAGAAAATAATAAATAATTGTACAAGAAGTGGCGTTCCGCGAATGATAGATACATAGATACGAGCAATCCATTGTAAAATACGACTACCAGAAATACGTGCGAGCGCTGTTAACGTTGCCAGTATAATCCCGATAATAAATGTAATAAGCGTTAATGGAATTGTTGTAAAAACAGCTTCCTTCAGCATAGGCATGAAGGAAGTCTGCATAATATCTATCCAAGTAGACAATCGATCTGAAACCAATGCACTACTTAGATACATTTTCACCGAACCATTTTTTCGTTATTTTGTCATACGTACCGTCTTTTTTCATATCTTCTAACGCTTTATCTACTTCTTGTACAAGCTTATCGCTACCTTTACGGAATAAGAATCCACTTTCTGAAGCTTCTTTTTCAGTATCTACAATTTTAATTTTCGCATCTTTTTTCGTTTCTAAATAATTTAATACTGATAACTTATCATTAATTGTAAAATCAACGCGTCCTGAAGCTAATAATTCTGCTGCTTGGCTAAATCCTTCTACACCAATAATTTCCGCACCATTTTTCTTAGCGATATCTGCATAGTTACTCGTTAAAGATTGTGCTCCTTTTAATCCTTTTACATCAGCAAATGTAGCAGGCTTATCTTTATCTTTTGCAATAACTAATGCCGCTGAAGATGAAACGTATGGCTTAGAGAAATCGTATTTCTTTTGACGATCTTCACGAATACCAACTTCGTTTGCAACCATATCGAAACGTTTTGCATCTAAACCAGCAAGTAAGCTATCCCACTGTGTTTCTTTAAATACAGGCTTTACACCTAAACGTTTTGCAACTTCTTCTGCTAATTCAACATCGAATCCAGTTAATTTATTGCTTGAATCGTGGAACGTAAATGGTGGATATGTACCTTCTGTACCAATTACAAGTTCACCGCTTTGTTTAATCTTTTGTAACGCATCTTGACTAGCTGTATCTTTTTTCTCTTCTTTACCGCAGCCGGCTACAATCCCGATCGCTAATGTAGTTACTGCAAGCACTGAAAATAATTTCTTCATGATTGTAATCCTCCAAGTATTCTGATAGGAATTTAAAAACTATATTGATTGTATGCAATCTTGAACAATTTTTCAATGAAAATGTTCTTATTTAGTTTATCCTTTTTCTTCATAATCAAACAAAAGGGAAAAATAACGCTACATACAAAAAATAAGTAACATTTTTTAATATAGCATTTATAAAGAAAAAGGTAAAACAATACTTCTTATTTAACTGTCGTAATTCGCTAAAGAGTCGACATGTTCATCAATAAAAAAGAACTTGTGAAAATCACAAGTTCTCCTCCATACCTATTAAGCACTCTGATTGCCTTCCATTTGCGTTTTATACATATCATAATAACGCCCACGCTTTTTCATTAGTTCATCATGAGACCCTTTTTCCAAAATCGTCCCTCTATCGAGCACAATAATTTGATCCGCACTTTTAATCGTTGAAAGACGGTGAGCAATAATAAACGTCGTTCTTCCTTTTTTCACAACTTCCAGCGCTTGTTGAATCATCGCCTCTGTTTCTGTATCAATACTAGATGTTGCTTCATCTAAAATTAAGATAGCTGGATCAAAAGCAAGCGCCCTAGCAAACGAAATAAGCTGACGTTCTCCAGTGGAAAGCGTACTTCCCTTTTCTGTAATTTCTTCATTTATATTGTTTGCAAATCTTTCAGCACCAACATCATGCAATGCTTTTATGATACGCTCTTTTGAAATTTTTTCGTTTTCTAAGCTTACATTGGAAGCGACCGTTCCGCTAAAAAGAAACGGGTCTTGCAGTACGATTCCCATATGTTCACGGGTTGCTTGTTTCGGCATCTCTTTTACATCGTGACCATCAATCGTAAGCTTTCCTTTTTCAAACTCATAAAATTGAAAGAGTACATTCATGATAGAACTTTTTCCTGATCCAGTATGACCGACAAGTGCCACTGTCTCGCCTTGTTTCGCTTCAAAAGAAATATTTTTTAACACTTCATCTTTTCCATTATAAGAAAATGATACATTATCAAATTTTACATTTCCTTTTAAACGAGGCATACGTTCTTCTTCTACCGGTTCCCCTTTTTCCTCTAACAATTCAAAGACACGTTCTGATGCAACGCGCGCTTGCTCTAAGTTTGCAAGCTGGTTCACCATATTCGTAATTGGCGAGAATAATCGTGTTAAATAATCGACGAACGCATACAGTACCCCAAGTGAAATAATACCTGTAGCACTTAATGACGCACCGCCGAAATACCAAATTACTCCTGTGAAAGCGATATTTCTTAATACGGCTACTAAGTTATGCGAAGTTGCTGCATTTAAATTTAAAATTTTATTTTGATACTTAAAATAATCGCCATTTAATTCTTCAAATTCTTTTTTCGTTTCACGCTCTTGACGGAACGCTTGAATAATTGGCATCCCTTGAATGGATTCATTCACTGTTCCGTTAATATCAGATAAGCGAGAGCGCATTTTATGATTGTATACAGACGCATATTTTCTATAAAGAATCGCCCAAACAATTAAAATTGGGATAATTAATAAACATAATGAAGCGAGCTTCACATCTAATAAAAATAACGCAGCGAATATCCCAATAATATAGATGATACTAGAAACGAATGTTGCCAGCACCGTTACATATAAATCACGAATGGCCTCTGTATCATTCGTCACACGCGAAACAATTTTCCCCGCCGGTAAATGATCAAAGTACCGAATTGGCAACGTTTGAATATGAGAAAAAACATCTTCCCTCATAATTTGAATAATTTTGTTCGCTGCCTTCTGCAAGAAGAACTGCTTTCCGTATGCAAATAATGACACGACTACTAATAAAGCGAAATAGCCACCACCAAGTAATAATAGACGGTTTATTTCTGGTTTATAAAATGCAAACACTTCTTCTTTCGTTAATGCTTTCGCTTTATACACTTGCACCGCCTTACCATTTTGAACGGTAATCATATCCCTTTTTACAGTCCGTGACCCTTCCGCATTTACTTTATTCGGTACAAAATAATATTGAAAACCGACTTGCATTACGCGTACTTCTTTTCCTTTTTTCTCGCCTTGTTCAAAGCGATCACTTCGCTTATAAAAAGCCCCATTATACGAAACAGCATCTTCACTCTGTTCTGTTTCATACCAAGGTTTCTCTATCCCGACGATATGATCGTCAATCATCGTTTTAGCGACGAAAGGACCAGCAAGCTCTGCGATGACGAAAATAAATAACATTAACATCGCAGCAAAAATCGTCCCCTTCACTTTCATCGCGTATTGAAACAACCGTTTTGAAACACTCATATTTTCACCCCACTATCCGCACTTTCACTTTCACCTTGTTGTCTTTCAAACTGCTCAGCATACCAGCCTCCCTTTTGGATAAGCTGATCATGCGTACCTTCTTCTATAACTGCACCTTCATCCATAACGAGAATCCAATCCGCATGTTGCACTGCAGATAAACGATGCGTCGTAATAATCGTCGTCTTTCCGCTTCTTTCCGTTCTTATATTTTCAATGATCGCTGCTTCCGTACGAGCATCTACAGCTGATAAAGAATCATCCAAAATTAAAATTTCTGGATTTTGAATAACAGCTCGTGCAATCGAGATCCTTTGTTTTTGCCCTCCTGATAAAGAAACACCTTTCTCTCCAACGAGCGTTTCTAACCCTTCTGGTAAAAACTCTAAATCCTTTTTAAACGCAGCAATTTCAATTGCTTTCTCTAATTCTTCTTCAGTCGCTTCCCTATTTCCGAATAAAATATTTTCTCGCGCTGTTTTTGAGAACAAAATATGCTCCTGCGGTACATAACCAATCCAGCCGAGTACATTTTCATTCGTCATTTTATCTAATGTCACATCAGAAACTGCAATATCTCCATCTCCAAGCGGATATTGGCGAAGAAGCTGACGTACAAGCGTCGTTTTCCCGCTTCCTGTTTTTCCGACAACCCCTAGCGTTTCTCCTTGCTTTAATGTGAAAGAAACCTTTTTTAAATTTTCTTCAGTTGATGAAGGATATGAGAAAGACACATCATCAAACTGAATATAATCCGGCTCTTGCACAAGCTTTGGATGTTTCGGATTCTTTACATCTGGCTCATACGCTAACGTTTCATTCACACGGTCAAGCGAAGCATTTCCTCTTTGCATAACATTAATTAATTCACCAATTGCAAACATCGGCCAAATCATCATCCCTAAATACACGTTAAAAGAAACGAGTTCACCAAGGGTCACCTTTGACTGGAACACAAGGTATGCACCGTACACTAAGCCGATTAAATAACTAAGACCGACAAGCATTTTCACAGTTGGTTGGAATAATGCATCAATCTTTGCTACCTTCATATTTTTTTCGTAGACGTCATCTCCTAGATGATGAAATCTTTCCTCGTCTGCATTCTCTTGTACGTATGCACGAATAACGCGAACACCAGCGATTGATTCAAGCACTTTATCGTTCATATCACCAAACGCATCTTGCGCAACTGTAAATCTTTCATGCAATTTCTTTCCATATATATTCATCGCATACGCCATAATTGGAAGCGGAATAAGCGCTGCAAATGTAAGCTCCCAACTAATTGTAAACCCCATCATAAAGACAATCGTAAGCATATATAAACTAGAATCCACAAGCGTTAATATACCAAAACCAGCTGTCATAGCGATTGCTTTCAAATCATTTGTCGCTCTCGCCATTAAATCACCAGTACGATTTTTTTGATAAAAAGTCGGCGTCATCTTAAGTAAATGCCCCATAAATTTAGAGCGCATCGTTTTCTCAAGTACGAATGCACCGCCAAACAATTGATGTTGCCATACGAAAGTGAGGCCATATCCAACGATCGTAACCCCTATTAAAATAAGAATAGACTGTATAATAGCTTCGTTCGATAACGTTCCTGTTTTTATGTTATCTATCGTAACCCCTAACACTTTCGGGGGAATCACTTCAACTATATTCACAATTAAAAGAGCTCCAATGGCAATACTATATCTCTTCCAGTGCTCCCTAAAAAACCACTTTAGCTTTAGTAATACTGATAACAATGTAACCTCTCCCTTCTCGTTCTCGTTTACCTCTCATTTCTTTATCCACTATCCAGACCTATCACATTTACATTTCGTAACCCATACAATCTCATCACATTTTTCCACCTTCCAAAGTTTTTTATCGGAACTAAACAAGGGAAAATAAACAAAAAAAAGCATACCGCCGCTTGACGATATGCACAGGAATGCATAAAAAGCGTACGTTACGATATACGCAACGTACGCTTCTTATAAGACAAAGATGCCCTATATATCCGTACGGGTTGCGTAATGATATGAATGTTTTCTGCCATTTAACAGAGCTAAGCCCATTACATTTACGATTACAATCATTACGCACACCCCTTTCATTTATTTTCCATTTATAATCTTACAACTTTATTGAGTATTCTGTCAATTATTTTTTTACACTTTAAATAAAAATATATGATACACCATTTTGAAATAAGGGAATGTTCTGTAAGAAAGGGCATACAAAATAAAAAAAGAATAAGAAATCGTTTTCACAAACATTTCATTTGAAAAATGTTATCAAACCCCCTACAATCACCTTATACTCACTCTTACAAGTTGCTATTTTAGGAGGACTAATCATGACAACTAGCAATACGTACAAATTTTATTTAAACGGAGAATGGAGAGAAAGCTCTTCAGGAGAAACAATCGAAATTCCATCTCCATACTTACACGAAGTAATTGGACAAGTACAAGCAATTACTCGCGGAGAAGTAGATGAAGCAATTGCATCTGCAAAAGAAGCTCAAAAATCATGGGCTGAAGCTTCCCTACAAGATCGCGCAAAATACTTATATAAATGGGCTGATGAGCTCGTAAATATGCAGGATGAAATTGCCGATATCATTATGAAAGAAGTCGGTAAAGGCTATAAAGATGCGAAGAAAGAAGTTGTTCGTACAGCTGACTTCATTCGTTACACGATCGAAGAAGCTTTACATATGCACGGAGAAAGCATGATGGGCGATAGCTTCCCTGGCGGAACGAAATCGAAACTTGCGATCATCCAACGCGCACCACTTGGTGTTGTATTAGCAATCGCACCATTTAACTACCCAGTAAACTTATCTGCTGCAAAACTTGCACCAGCATTAATTATGGGTAACGCTGTTATTTTCAAACCAGCAACTCAAGGTGCAATTAGTGGTATTAAAATGGTTGAAGCACTTCACAAAGCTGGCCTTCCAAAAGGTCTTGTAAACGTAGCTACAGGACGCGGTTCTGTAATTGGTGACTACTTAGTAGAACACGAAGGCATCAATATGGTATCGTTCACAGGTGGTACAAACACAGGTAAACATTTAGCGAAAAAAGCTTCAATGATTCCACTTGTATTAGAACTTGGTGGTAAAGATCCTGGTATCGTTCGTGAAGATGCTGACTTACAAGATGCTGCAAACCATATCGTAAGCGGTGCATTCTCTTACTCTGGTCAACGTTGTACAGCTATTAAACGTGTACTTGTACACGAAAACGTAGCCGACGAGCTTGTTAGCTTATTAAAAGCGCAAGTAGCTGAACTATCAGTTGGATCTCCAGAACAAGACAGCACAATCGTTCCATTAATCGACGACAAATCTGCTGACTTCGTTCAAGGCTTAGTTGACGATGCTGTTGAAAAAGGTGCTACAATCGTTATCGGTAACAAACGTGAGCGTAACTTAATTTACCCAACATTAATCGACCACGTAACAGAAGAAATGAAAGTTGCTTGGGAAGAGCCATTTGGCCCAATCCTTCCAATCATCCGTGTTTCTTCAGACGAGCAAGCAATTGAAATTGCTAACAAATCAGAGTTTGGCTTACAAGCAAGTGTCTTCACAAAAGACATTAACAAAGCATTTGCAATTGCTAACAAAATCGAAACTGGTTCTGTTCAAATTAACGGACGTACAGAGCGCGGCCCTGATCACTTCCCATTCATCGGTGTAAAAGGTTCAGGTATGGGCGCACAAGGTATTCGTAAGAGCCTTGAGTCTATGACACGTGAAAAAGTAACTGTATTAAACTTAGTTTAATCTTATAAAAAGAAGCTGATCTATTTTTAGATCAGCTTCTTTTCTATATAAATACTTCCGAAAAACGAAGTATTTCATTCTACTTCCGATTTGGTTTTCCAAATCGAACTAAAACATGCCATAATAATTTTAATTCCTGAAGCACTTCTTCATAAGTGCCACGATCACTCCAAGATAATGGATTGCGTTTCAAATCCACTACAGCAGAGCCAATTATATTTGCATCGATACAATGATTCCTTGCAATGCGTCTTGCTAAAGATGGCATTTTTGAACCTCTAAAATCCATCGGAACTTCGTCTACCATAAGTACAAAACCGATGTGCCAATACAAATCAATAGCATACTTCAGGCAAATCTCTTCTAAAACTCTTCCTACATCCGTATCCTTAAATGAAGGATCTGCAACAAGCACCTCTACGTCTTCTTTAAGAGAAATCTCTCCATGAATCTGCGCTTCAATATAATGATTAAGATTACGGGCTGGCTCTTTGCTTACTAAATCTATAAACGGCCTTTTCAGGTTAGCCAGTAAATGATTAATAAATATTGTTGGAGTCAAATTTCCTTCACCAATTGCAAAATCTCTTACGAATGTCTCTTCTAAAAGAGCAGCTAAAATCATATCAAACTCCTCATAAGTCCCCTTTTCTTTCGGATCTTGATGCGAATCTAAATATGTATATGTAGAACGCGAAGAAACTTTTGGAGATAAAAGAAAATAACATGAACCAAAACGCGGAGCGGGCCCATCTGGATGTAACATTAAATTTAGCGCTCCGTATTTGGGCCGTTGCTCATTCGTTACGCCTTCTAATTGATATGCCCCTCCAAATATTCTCTTTTCCCAAAGGTCACGTTCACCACCAGGATAAGCAGATACGCTTCCATTAGATAGTAATGTTTCAAATTGACTTTTATATACTCCTTGCTCAAACAATGCTTCAGCAACACTTTTCATACTCGAATCAAGTCTGTCTGGATGAAAGTGTAAAGCAATCCTTGCATGAGATTTTAAATTAGCGACAGCTTCTTCAAATATTTCATCTGTAATATTAGACATTTTAAGTATATGATTAATCGTTGCTTTAGCCCCACGTTTTTCGTTCTCTGCATATTTTGAAATATACTCTAAAGCAAATAATTGAGATCTTGATAATTCCATAATCAAACCTCTCCTTTAATTAAAATGACCTTAATCATTTCAATTAAAAGCTTATTCTTTCCTTCTTATGAAACGAACCTGATTTATTTAAAAAAGTAATTTACTAAATCTTAATTATGCATACACGCATTTTTCATAGGCAAATGTACACATTCTACAGAAATGTGATATCCTAGCCATCGCTCAGCAATATGTTCAAATGATAAAACAGATCCCGTTGTAAAAAAACGATGTTTCGGATTCAGATTGTCAGACAAAATTCCTTTGTGCTGTAAAATGGTGCTTAACTCTATCGCCGTTTCTTCTGCAGAACTAATAATCGTTATATCTTCTCCTAGTTCCTTTTTTATATAGGACTCTAAAAGTGGATAATGCGTACATCCAAGAATTAACGTATCTATATCTTCTTTCGTTAATGGAAGTAAAGCTTATTTCACTTGCTGCGTGACATATGCTGTATCTTCTAATTGATTTTCTACAACTGTGGCTAAAGTCGGGCAAGCATAGCTATGCACTTCCAAATATGTATCCAGCTCGTGTAATGCTTTTTCATACATATTAGATTTTATCGTACCTACAGTTCCAATTACCCCGATTTCCCCTTTCTTTGTTACTTTAATTGCCGCTCTTGCTCCTGGATGTATAACGCCAATAACTGGAATGGAAAGTGCTTCTTGCAGCTCAGTCAATGCAGCAGCTGCAGCAGTATTACATGCTACGACTAGCGCTTTTAATGGAAACTGTTTGAGGAACTCAACCATTTCAAATACGAAAGATTGCACCTCCTCTACACTTCTTGGTCCATACGGGCAACGCTTATTATCACCAATATAATAAATGCTTTCTTTAGGCAATTGTCTTATAATTTCGCTCGCAACTGTTAATCCCCCAACTCCCGAATCTAGCACACCTATTACTGAATGTTTATGACATACAGACATTTACTTCATCCCCTTTTCAATCATCTAGCGCTAATAATATGTATTATATTACGAAAATTCAAATATCACATAACAACCCCTCTTACTTTTAATCACAAACTCTTCTCTATAATCTGATTATTACTATATCCATTGACGTATAAAAATTCATTTGTTACTCTTAAAGACGTTAATTTAATATTTAAATCCTCATTCGTATCTCGGTGAGGTAGAGGTTGCAATCATTAAGAGTATCATTTCAGGAGATGTAGTGGCATTGATGAAGGAATGAGAAAGGAATGGTTGCCGAAGTAAGTCGTGTCCACCATGCACGCTTGCTGGGTCTGCATTTAATAAGTGCAGAACTGTCACAAACGTTTCGTTTGTGGAGAGCTATCGAGAGGTATGTCGTGGGTTTCTTATAAGATAGAAAGCATGTAGCGGCAAATTACATGCTTTTTTTGTTTTGTTTGGGACTTCTCTTCCTAACTCAGGAAGACATACATATCTCCTCGCTTGACTTGGTTATACTAACTTTGGAGGTATTTTCTATGCAACAAAAAAAATGGGGCTTTTGGGTACTAACAGCTTTCGTTGTCGGTAACATGGTTGGCGCTGGTATTTTCATGGTGCCAAGTACGTTGGCACAAACAGCAAGCCCACTCGGTGTCACTTTAGCTTGGTTAACTACAGGGTTTGGTGTTTTAATGCTAGCTCTTGTTTTCGGTAATTTAGCAATTCGTCGTCCTGATTTAACGACAGGGCCACAAAGTCATGCATATGCTTTATTCTCAACACCAAAAAAGAAAAAAATGGCTGGTTTCAGTATGGTATGGGGATATTGGGTTGCAAACTGGGCAAGTAACGTTGCCATCATTACATCATTTGCGGGATATTTATCACTCTTCTTCCCAATTATGAAAGATACGCGACTACTATTTTCAATCGGCTCGTTTAACGTAGAAGTCGGAAAACTAATTACATTTACGATTTGTTCCATCTTACTTTGGGGAACTCATATTATATTAACAAACGGTGTAAGCGGAGCTGGAAAACTAAACTTCTTAGCAACAACAACGAAAGTAACTGGATTCCTTTTATTCATCATCGTTACGTTATTTGCATTCGAAGCTTCTAAATTTGGACAATGGTACACACCGATGATTGATAAATCAGGTGCATCACACGGTCTTCTTTCACAAGTAAATTTAGCTGCTCTTACAACGCTTTGGGCGTTTATCGGAATTGAATCAGCCGTTCTTTTATCAAACCGTGCTGTTTCTCCAAAAACGGTAAAACGTGCAACAGTTGCGGGATTACTTATTACAGTTGCCATCTACTTAGGAATTACAATTTTAACAATGGGTGTACTTCACGTTGATAAATTACAAGCTTCTGAACGTCCATTAGCAGATGCACTAAACGCTGCAATGGGTCACGGCGGCGGGAAACTGATGGCATTACTGGCTCTTACTTCCCTGTTCGGTTCTATCTTAGGCTGGATTTTATTAAGCTCAGAAGTACCTTATCAAGCAGCAAAAGAAGGTTTCTTCCCTTCCTTCTTCACGAAAACAAATAAAAAAGGAAGTCCAATTTACTCATTACGATTAACAAACATTATGTCGCAAGTATTCCTATTCTCAACATTATCAGGAACCATTGCGGAAGCTTATACATTCGTTATTACCGTATCAACACTGGCCTACCTCATTCCATATCTCGTTTCACCAATCTTCCAGTTAAAACTAGTCGCAACTGGTGAAACATATAAAAATGAAATGCGGGCAAGAATTACAGATGGCATAGTCGCAGTTATCGCACTTTGCTACGCACTATGGGTTATTAAAACGGGCGCATCCGATATAAAAACGTTCCTTCTCGGAATTGGTTTATTCGTAATCGGATTTGCTTTCTATCCATTAATGAATCGTGATCAGAAAAAAAATAACGAAAAGAAAAACGGGCAAGTTGCATAACGCAATTTGCTCGTTTTTTCTTTTGTAAAACATATATAATAGAACAAAGAGGTGAAAAACATGTCAATCGAATCGCTATGGAGCAGTCGCTTCCAACAACATATTCAAAATATCATTACATACTTTGCACGTATGATTAACGGTTTACTATATAGCTTTATCTTTATTTCATGCGTTGGTGCATATTATTATGCTCAGTTTCTAAAAGCATCTCCTTCTAAAGGAATATCTTTAATAATTATAACGATTGTACTTACATTCATTATAACGAGATGCCCTATCCGTACATTTATTCAAAAACCTGATGCTGTCTATTTACTAGCACTAGAAGAGAAATTAACATCTTATTTTAAAAAATCTCTTCTATACAATTACATCATGCAGCTTTTCCCATTATTATTTACGTTCCTTATTCTCGTTCCACTTGCTATGCAATCATTGCAATTAACTGTACCTTTTTTATGTACAATCTTTATCGTGTTAATGATTACGAAAGCCTGGAACATGTACATACATTGGATGTGGCGTGATAGTCACGAAAAAAATATATGGCTAATCATTCGTATTACTTGTAACGCCCTAATCATTTACATGCTGTTTTATTCCGCAAATGTTCTCATATTGGGCGGACTACTCTTACTACTTGCTTTCCTACTTCTATATACGAAAAAACAGCCTACAAAACGAATACCGTGGGATTACATAATCGAGCAAGAAGAAAAAATGAACGTTCGTTTTTATCAATTTGCTAGCATTTTCACAGATGTTCCGCAACTGAATAAACAAGTAAATAAAAGAAAATGGCTTACAAATTGGATTGAACCTTTATTACATAAAAAACGAGCAACTTTCTTCTATTTACATACATTAGCATTTTTACGTGGAAATGATTATTTCGGTATATATATTCGCTTAGGATTGATCGGTGCCTTCGCCTTATATTTTATACCAAACATATACGTAAAAGGCGCTATCGCATATATCGTCCTATATATGATTTCTATGCAGCTCCGTTCCCTGTGGAAATATTTTTCGGGAAATATTATTGTAGCATTATATCCAATTGATACTGAAAAGCGAATGAATCAATTTCTTCACTTAATCTTTATATTGCTAAGTATTCAACTCATTGTATTTTCGAGTGTTATACTCATTGCTACAGGTCAATTTTTACATATCCTTATCATTATGATTGTCGGGTTACTCTGGATCAAATTTATTATTGTACCAAAAACGAAGCAAAGAATTTCCGCATTTTAACGAAAAGAATTATCTTAAAAGCCAAGGAGAAAATAAACTTTCTCCTTGGCTTTTTTATTTTTCTTCCTCAAACAAGAATCACCAGCACAACCAATGTATTATGATTTTTACATACAAAAATCATAATACATGTTTACGTCCTAATAAAAAGGGTATCTATTAAATTAACAAAGTAAAGGAGGGGCCTATATTGTGAATAAAAAAATGGAGCAATTGAAGCACCATGTTACGGATAATCAACGCAAACATGCTTTAACAACAAACCAAGGAGTAAAAATAGCCGAGGATGAATTTTCTTTAAAGATGGGCTTAAGAGGCCCAACCTTAATGGAGGATTTCCACTTTCGCGAGAAAATGACCCACTTTGATCATGAACGAATTCCTGAAAGGATTGTTCATGCACGCGGAGTTGGCGCTCATGGTTATTTTCAGCTTTATGAATCGTTAGAAGCATATACGAAAGCAGATTTTCTTACTAATCCTTCAAAGAAAACACCTGTATTTGTACGGTTCTCAACCGTTCAAGGTTCTAAAGGATCCAACGACACAGTAAGAGATGTACGCGGATTCGCCACAAAATTTTATACAGATGAAGGAAACTATGATTTAGTGGGTAATAATATGCCCGTATTCTTTATCCAAGATGCTATTAAATTTCCTGATTTTGTCCATGCAGTTAAACCAGAACCACATAATGATATTCCTCAAGGAGCTAGCGCTCATGATACCTTTTGGGACTTTGTTGCGCATAATCCTGAGTCCACTCATATGGTCATGTGGCAAATGAGCGACCGAGCTATTCCGCGTAGTTTACGAATGATGGAAGGTTTTGGAGTTCACACATTTCGACTCATTAACACAGCAGGAAAAGCCCATTTCGTAAAGTTTCACTGGAAACCTACCCTTGGGGTTCATTCATTAGTATGGGATGAAGCTCAAAGGATTGCTGGGAAAAATCCTGATTTTCATCGTCAAGATTTATACGAAGCAATTGAAAAAGGGGATTATCCTGAATGGGAGCTTGGATTACAGTTAATTCCAGAAGAAGATGAACATAAATTTGATTTTGATATTTTAGATCCAACGAAATTATGGCCAGAAGAAGAAGTTCCCGTAAAATTAGTTGGTAAAATGACATTGAACAAAAATGTTGATAACTTCTTTGCTGAAACAGAGCAGGTAGCTTTTCACCCTGGTCATGTCGTACCAGGTATTGATTTTTCAAATGACCCTCTTCTGCAAGGAAGATTATTCTCCTATACAGATACACAATTATCTCGTTTAGGGGGCCCTAATTTCCATCAAATCCCTATCAATCAACCCGTATGTCCTTTTCATAATAATCAACGTGATGGTATGCATCAAATGCAGATTCATCGCGGTCAAACAAGCTATCATCCTAACGGATTAAATAACAATCAACCTGCAACCGTCCAAGCCGAACAAGGAGGATATGAACATTATCAAGAAAAGATTGATGGGCATAAAATTAGAGGTCGTAGTAAAAGCTTTCTTAACTTTTATTCTCAGGCTAAACTTTTCTACAATAGTATGAGCCCTATTGAAAAGCAGCACATAAAAGAAGCTTTTTGCTTTGAAGTTGGGAAGTGTAAATCAGACATGGTGAAGGCAAATGTAATTGCTCTCCTAAACCACGTCGATCGTCAATTAGCACAAGAAGTCGCTAACATTGTTGGAGCTCCTTTACCTAAAGAAAATCACGAAGTAAATTCAGATGCAAAATCACCTGCACTAAGTATGTCCAATACTATTTTTAAATCTGATTCTAAAAATGTCGCAATTCTATTAAATGGTGACCCAAGCGTCTCCCTTCTGTCCGAATGGATTCAAGCTTTTGCACAGCACCGAATGAACTATAGCATCATAGATAATAAAATTTATCATTTCAATGATTCCATTAAAGTAACTGATACTTATACAACAACAGACTCTTCGCTTTTTGATGCAGTATTAGTGTTTAGTAGTGAGTCTGTCATTCACCCCCCTGTTTTAGAATTTACAGAAACTACTTTTAAACATTTTAAACCGATAGCTCATGTCCTTAGTAATCCTCATGCTTTGGACAATAGTAAAATTAAATTAGATGGAGCAGGAGTTTATAACTTAACAAACACTTCAATTGAATCATTTATAGAAGGTATTGCCCAAGGAAGATTCTGGAACCGATAATATAATATAAGGAGCGGATTAGAATGAGTAAAAAAATTGCTATTTTAATAACGGATTATTTCGAGGACACAGAATACACAGAGCCAGTAGGAGCTTTTAAACAAAAGGGATATGAATTAACAACTATTGAAATGGAAAAAGGGAAAACGGTACACGGTAAACAAGGAAAAAGTGAAGTCGTAATTGATAAAAGTATTGACGATGTTTCTCCAGAAAACTTTGATGCCCTCTTCATACCAGGCGGGTTCTCCCCAGATATACTTCGTGCAGATGAACGTTTTGTTCGCTTTAGTAAAGCATTTATGGATGCGGACAAACCCGTTTTCGCTATTTGTCACGGACCTCAGCTACTCATCACTGCACAAACACTTGAAGGACGTGATGTAACTGGATATAAATCTATTGAAGTCGATTTAAAAAATGCCGGCGGGAACTTTCATGACAAAGAGGTTGTCGTATGTCAAAATCAGCTAGTAACAAGTAGACAGCCAGAGGACATCCCAGCGTTTATTGAAGAATCGTTGCGTATATTAGGATAACTAACCTCCTTTTATTTACATGAAAATAGTTAATCAGTGAGGTTTTATTCATCCCCCACTGATTAATTAGCCCCCACCAACTGGTCGTTTACAGGCAATCCGACCACCACAAATAGCAAGATAAATAAAAAGAGGGGAATCCAAAAGTTCAGTTTTAATAATCTTTTGGATTCCCCCTTTTTCTCGCCCAAAAATTCCTTATCACTTTTCATAGGCAGTTCTCATATAGTGAAAATGACTATATAATTCCTATCCATAAGTTAAATAATGATTTCGCACATATATAAATACAAAAGATGGGAGCCTAACTATGAACAATAATCCACCTTCTCCGCCCCAAGACAACTCCGAAAACAATAGCCGTGATATTACACTGCAAACATTACGGGTCATTGGACTCATCGTTCTTATTAGTGGTTATATCCTCGTTGCTCTCTCAGAAGTAGGTGAGCTGAAAACCTTATTAACAAATCCGAATGCTAACCCTGATTTAGCTGAAGTTGATCCGTTCTAAAAATTATATAAAAAGCGAGTCCCAGTATAACTGGTTCGCTTTTATATAGTTTCATCCAATTTGAGAAACATTTCTCTCATCCTCCTCATACTTCTCTTTCCCTATCGCCTTCATAAATAATAAAATACTGCTCATACCAACGATAAAGTACAGAGCACTCATGCCCCAAGATGCAATAAATGAACCTAGCATAACATCTAATGCCCCGTTCATTTTTGCAACTTGAAAGACCATCCCGTTAATCGCCATATAAGAACCCCTTGCCTCATTGTAAATTTAATTCCATCTCATTGTTTTTTTATTATAGAAAGTTGACAACATAAATATGCAAATCATTAATGATAATAAATATACAATTAGAACAATAGACAATTGTTTTATTTCAATGCTTTCAAAATAAAGACTCATAATTGGATATGACCAAGGGAATAGTATCCAATAGTTTGTATGAGAGATAAAAAAGCTACCCAATCCGCCTATAACCCCTACTAATAATGAAAGTAACGGGATTTTATAAAATATTATATTTATTAAAAAATGTAGATTCACAATAGTTAAAGAACTAATCACCATAAAAAGTATAGAAAAAATTAATCTTTGATAAACAGTCCCAAGATTATCAACCGTTAATACTATAGGTATACTAGTTATGACTAAAGCACATATTAAATAACTAAAAGTAATTATTAAGCAAAACAAAAACTTATTACTTAATATAGTTTTTAAAGTGATTCCATGATAAATAGCAGACATATATCCTTTTCTTCTAAATTCGTTTACAAAAGAAAACGACACTAATAGACCTATCGCAATAGGTAAAAACAACCTACAAAAAAGGCTCAGAATCGCTATATGCATGACAACGCCATCTTTTAATTGAGACGCTACAGTTAGAAAAACTTGAAAACTTATTGGTATCAACAAAAATACTAGTAACAGGATATACAATCCATTATGAAGACTTTTTTTATACTCACCTAATATACCCACTTATTTCACCCTTTATTATTCATATGTATAATATTTAAAATTCACAGTTAATAACATAATTCCTAAAATATATATTAAAGAACTTGCAAGATATATTAAAATAGTTGTTTTTTTAATCATTATGTCACTTACTATATTCAATGCATAAAATATTGGAAATGTCTTTGTGAATATTGCAGGGAATAATCCATATGTTACGCTAAAGAAAATCCAAATAACTGACAAGGATGCCGCTAAGACTCCCTTTTTTATTATTAAATGTAAAAGCAATTGAGAATATGGTATTGCTAAAGATAAAACGGTACAAAGTATCAACATTTTTAAAAAATACAGTATGGATATTTCATAACCATTTATAAAAGCATAGATACCTATTACCAAAAAATTTAAAATATCAAAGATCAAATAGAACAGTATAAACAATATATTTTTAGCTATCAATAACTTAAATTTTGAAATGGGTTTTGTATAAATAATAGCCCAAGTACCATATTTATTTTCAGAAGAAATGATAAAATACCACATACAAGCAGAAAAAATGCTTAATGTTAGTGTATTAAAGTTTACTGTAATTGCTATAAGATTTGTAGATTGAAACATGTCAGGATTATTCTTGTTAAAAATAAAATAACTTATACACAAAAAGCTTGATAATAATGAAAAAAACAAAGAAAATAATAATAATTTTCTCCCACCAATTTTCCTCATCTCACTATTTACACTTTTAAAGATAAATTGCATTATTATAGTAACTCCTTTTGTTTAGTTAAAGATAAAAATACTTCCTCTAATGTTGGCTTTTTAGGACTAACTTCAAAAATATCTATATCATTTTTAATTAATATTCTTGTTAAACTAGGAACACTATCTTGATTTATTATTACTTTGAATACCCCTTCTTTTTCTATGCTATAAGGCATACCCTCTGTATTTAAAACCCTTTCTGTGGCAGCAGTATCATCAACATGAACAATATATTCTCCAGAAGTAATAATACTGTTTAACTTCCCTTCATAGAGTAAGCCACCCTTATGTAGTAATGCTATGTGATCTGCTATCATTTCAATTTCAGCTAAATTATGACTAGAAATAAATATAGTCTTCCCCTCATTTTTTACTAAATGAAGTAATAAACGTCTAATCTCGTGTACTCCCTCTGGGTCTAATCCATTTGTCGGCTCATCCAGAATTAATATTTTAGGATTATTAAGAATAGCAAAGGAAATACCTAGCCTTTGTTTCATTCCTAAAGAAAAATCTTTCACTTTTTTATCCTTTGCTTTATATATTCCTGTAGTTTTTAATACTCTATCTATTTCATCTAAAGGTTCATTAATCATTTTTTGTACATAGGCTAAATTTTCATATGCTGTTAAATTAGGATAATAGGTAGGTGAATCAATAAAACACCCCACATTTTCAAATAATTCTTCTTTCCATTCTTTGATATCTTTATCATTAAATAATATCGTTCCTTTATCTAATGGAATTAATCCTAATAACATTCGCATTGTTGTTGTTTTTCCTGCACCATTTGGTCCAATAAAAGCATATAAACTTCCTTCAGGAACAGATAAGTTTAAATCCCTTACAATGGATTGATTGTCAAAAGACTTTGTTAAATTTTTTGTTTGAATTGCTAATTTCATTTTGTTCCTCACTTTCTCATTCTTAAATAAAAGTAAGTATCTATCAAATTCTTGATCTATTAGATAGTATATTTACCCTTTACCCAATGTTTGCAATTTAGACTTAGAAAATATTCCTCTTTGTTCTAATTTTTTATCAATAAGTTCATAAACTCTATCTTCACGCTCTAAATTATTTTCGTCATAAGTGATACTAATTTTAGTGGACGGTATGACGAGCATATGTTCAATAACTTTTTTGAAAATACTGTTATATATTCATTTTTTTACCACATTATCATCTAAAAATAATATATCATTAAATAAAATTTTAAAAAAGGTGTATTTACAGAAAATACAAAAACAACAAAATCATTCGACTTTTGAAATGAAGTATTAGTTATTATTTAACTATCTAAAATTCAAGTGCTACTTTTCAAAATAATACTAAAGTTAAAATTTAATTCTCGTAAAAAAATATCCCCACACAAATGTGCAGGGATGTAAACTATTATTGAATGACTTCTTCCAAATGATTCTTCACGTCTACTAAAAACTTCTCAATATCCGGATTCTTCACCACATCATAACAAGCAAAACTCTTTAACGGACTCATACCGAGAAACTTTTGTACGCGGTGTAAATGACTAAGCGCTGATTCTAAACTTTCTCCTTCAAAGAACTTCGTCTTATCTCCAAATGCTTTTTCAGGTGCATTCCAAGTTGTAGAGAACATATACTCTTTCTCTTTTAATAAACCACCTGTTCCATATTCATCTGCACCTTTAAAGAACAAACCATATTCATATACTTCATCCATATACGTTTTAAATAAGCCTGGAACACTAAACCAATAAATCGGTGTTTGATAAATAACAACATCGGCCCATAAAAATTTATCCTGTTCTTCTTTAATATTGTAACCATCTTGAATCGTTGTTGTTTTCACATAATGATTCTCGCCTAATAGAGTAACCATATAATCTACTAACGTTTTATTTAATCGTCCTTCCTTTGTACCGTATTTTTCATGACCATTTATAATAAATATATTTTTCATCGCTTTCCTCTCCCTTATATGATCTACTCTTCAGCTATTAAGCCGAGTTGCTGCTGTAGTGTAAGATTATCTTCTAAATGCCAATCCTCCGTTATCTTTCTGTCTTTCACATGTAAAATATCAATTGCAAAAAAATTAATTTTCTTACCATTATGCGTTCCTGTAAAAGAAAGACGGGCTGTTACTTTATCACCAACAACCAATAAGTCTTCAATCTCGCAATGTATATCAGGCACAACTTTACGAAAATTTTGCGCTGCAAACTTTAATCCTTCAATGCCTTGTGGTCGCCCTTTCGGCAATGTATTATCGAAGAAATCTTTAGTAACAGTCTGCGGAATAAGTTCCTCCTTACCTGTATCCCAAAATGCATAAAAACGCTGCGCCGCATGAACCATTTCTGTCGCTTCTTTTTTACTTAGTGAGGGATCAATTGTCATTGCTTTTGGCCTTGGCATTTCTTTTAATAACTGAACTTCACCTTTTTGTTCCGCGCCGCATGCTACAAGCACAATACAAATAACAAACAAACTAAGGAATCCAAATAACTTTTTTATCCCCATGGAAATCACCACCTCCTCATATAAATCCTTTATGTTTCGTATTACTATTGTATATGCACTAACTTCCCTTATGGAAGTAGTGATATTTTTTTCATATAGTTACCAAAAGTATAGTTTTGTGATACTATAAAGCAAATTCATCCAAAAAAATTTTATGGAGGCTTGTTCCATGAACAATATAGATCCAGTTGAATTAACGAAAGGTTTACCTGGCATACCTTGTCCTATCGCTAAAACGCTTGATGTAATTAGTACAAAATGGACATTTTTAATCATTCGTGATCTTCTTATCGAAGGAACATTACGCTTTAGTGATTTACAAAAATCAATGGATGGGATTAGTCCAAAAACATTATCGCTTCGACTAAAGGAATTAGAATCTCAAGGCATTATAACGAGAAAAGTATATCCAGAAGTTCCGCCTCGTGTAGAGTACACATTAACGGATAAAGGAAAGCAATTAGAGGGGATTTTTATTGAATTAAAACGGTTTGGATTAAGTTTATAAAACAAAAACCCCTTACCGTCGTAAGGGGTTTTATTACTTCGCAAAACTCTCAGCCAACTGTTTCTCTCTCCACATAAATGTAATGCCGAGACCAACTATTAAAACAACTCCTGAAAATGCATATGGATAATGAATATTCATATCAAATAATATTCCGCCCATCGCTGGTCCTGCGATATTTCCTAAACTCGTATAAGTCGAGTTCATTCCAGCAACGAATCCTTGCTCTTTTCCAGCTGCTTTTGATAAAAACGTCGTTAAAGCTGGACGAAGTAAATCAAATGCTAAGAAAATGAAGCAAGTAACGAGAAGTACAATCCAATAATTAAAGACTACAGTTGAGACGAATGCTAATACTGCACCTACAATTAAACATATTTGAATTAATACTTTCTCACCGAACATGTCTACCAATTTGCCAAACATAAATACTTGCACAACTACCCCAAAGATTGAACTGATTGTAATAATTGCTGCAATATCTTTCGGCGAGAAACCAAATTTATGATCTGAGAATAAGCTAAACACAGTTTCATACGCCGATAATCCGAATGCGAGTACAAATACGATAATAAATGCAATTGCATACATTGGATGTAATGATTTCTTTAAATCACCAATAAAACTTGATTCTTTCGTATTAGAAGAAATCTCTGCAAGTTCTTCTTTCGTTAACGGTTCTTTTAAAATAAAGATTGAAATCACACATGCTATAAAAGCAATTGCTGCTGCAACGAAAAACGGCACACGTATACCGTATTCTGCAATAAATCCGCCGATTCCAGGCCCTATAATGAATCCAGTACTAATAGCCGCAGATAAGTATCCCATCGCCTTTGGACGTTCCTGAATAGATGTAATATCCGCAACATATGCCGTAACACCAGGCATAATAAAAGCAGCACTAATTCCGCCTAATACCCTTGCCACATAAAGCATCCACACATCTTTTCCTAATCCAAAAAGAAGCTCTGAAACACCAAAAATAAATAATCCAATGATTATCATTTTCTTCCTACCGTAAAGATCAACCCATCGGCCTGTAATAGGTGAAGTAATGAGCTGTGCCATTGCAAACACTGCAACGAGATATCCCATCGTCTTCCCTGTTAAATGCATATCATTCATAAAGGACGGCATAACCGGAATGATTAATCCAATCCCTAAAAAAGCGATAAATATATTACTCAAAAGAATAACCAATACCATCTTTTGTTCTTTTATCGGTTTCTTCACTTTTTAACACCTCTTCCCATAAGTTCCTCTCAAAAAATAATACCCAAGAAGCTTTTTCTTTATCCTGCTCTTTGCGGGCTAGTAATGAGTGAGGATGCCTCCACTCATTAGAATTTCACTCTATCCTTCTACACATACATAAGTATTAGGTGAATGACTATCATTCAGTTTTCCTCAAAAATGAACCTACCTTTTCAGACAGGTTCATCTTACTACTTCTTTATATGTAGTGCATGTGTTAAAAAATCTAGTACTTCTGCCTTTTGCAAATCCACTTGCTCATCATCTTTATGATCATATAAATAAACTTGTTCCGCTGCTGATTCAACAAGAGCGATAAATAACTTCGCTGTTCGCTCTGCGTGAACCGAATCACGAATTTCACCGGCTTCTTTCGCCTCACTTAAAAATTCGCTTAACCACATATAAAGAGGCTCATACACAGCTTCCCACTCTTTTATATGTTCAGTAGATGCAAGACCTGCATACATTAAAGCTTGTATTTCACGGTATTCCTCTATAAAGTGAAACACCGCATCGATTACTTGTGCCACTTTATTTGAAAAAGGTACATCTTTTTGTACTTTTTCTTTCACTGCAAGTATCATCTTTTCAACCATCACTTCTGCTATTGCAGGCATAACAGATAGCTTAGAAGGAAAATATAAATAGAAAGTTCCTTGCGCAATGCCAGCTAATTTCACGATATCAGAAATCTTCGTTTTTTCGACGCCCTTTTCCTGAAACACTTCAATAGCTGCATAGACAATTTTCTCTTTTTTATTCATCATCTAAACCCTTTCACACGCATATTGAATGACTGTCACTCATTTTATAAGATAATCGATTGTACTGTCAATGATAGTGAACTCTAAGAGGAACTCATTTTTTTATAATAAAATCTCCTAATAAACAATTAGGAGATAAAAATGCAATATATCTTTAAGAAAGTGCCTTTAATCCTGTCACTCCACATACAATAAGAAACACACTAATGATACGCGCTTTACTTTTCGACTCACCAAACAAGAACATGTTTAACAAAACTGCACCTGCTGTTCCGATACCAATCCAAACCGCATATGCGACACTTACTTGTAAAAATAAGAAGGAAGTATACAAAAATGCGAAGGATGTAGCAAACCCACCGATATAAATCGCACCATTGGCTAATGTCTTATCTTTACTATACATTTTAAGTCCTATCACACCGACTATTTCACTAATTGCAGCACAAAATACGAAAAACCAACCCATTTTTAAGCAGCTCCTTCCACAGTTTCTTCTTTATTATCAGCTAGCTTTAAACCGATAACGCCAGCTACAACCATCACGATAAAAAATAACTTCCCTACACTGAAACTTCCGCCGAAAAGAAATACATCCATTAAGAAAGTACCTACCGTACCAGCTCCGGCGAAAACAGCATATACAGTCCCTGTTGCAAGATGTTCACACGCTTTAGAAAGGAAGTGAAAATCAACAGCGATAACTCCTAAAATAATAATCCAATGCCACCAAGTATTAGCCGTATTAAAACCAAACACCCAAAAAATTTCAAAGATACATGTTAATATGACATATAACCATGCTCTATTTTTCATACCTCTCACCTCTTATGACTGACTATCAGTCATTTTTATTTTAAAAAAATATACTCTTTCATCAATACTATATAAAAACAACTATCATCCTCATTTACCATTGTATTTGTTCCATTTCTAAGCTAACTGCATCCTGTCACATAAAAATGACTGAATGTCATTCATATATATATTGTACATGAACATTTTAAAAACTGTCAATGCCGAAAGTTTATTTAAAATTTCTTTCATCTGATTTGTATATTTCTTAATAATCTGTCAATACTGCTAGTAACATAATATTTTCTCCACTCCCCCTTGGAGAGATCCCTTGAATGGAGCAGTTAGCTTTTGCTAGCTGCTCTTTTTTATTTGTCCGCACACTTATGATGAAATACTCATAGATCAAATCCATTTTTCATCACATAACAACCATCTATTTATTTTCCAATAAGTTTTTGTATGCACTAATTTTATTCTCAAGCATCTTCTCTGTAACCTCTAAGTTTTCTCTTTGAATCTGAATAGATTTCCTATGATCTTCTAGGAGCTGTAAACGAGCTTCTGTTGTATGCTCCCCTTCTGTATATAATCTAGCGTATTCTCTTATTTTCGCTATTGGCATTTGCGTTTGTTTTAATTTCATTACAAACTGCAACCACTTTATATGTGACTCTTCGTAAAGTCGATTTCCATTTGTATCACGATTTGCAATTAATATATTTTCCTTTTCATAATAACGTAGTGTATGTGTGCTCACGCCTAATAATTTTGCTACCTCGCTAATTGTGTACATACTAAAACTCCCTTCACATGCTTACCCTCATATATTTTATAACCGTATCAAATTTATAAAAAACGTTTGACTTAGAGTATACTCTAACAAATACAATCTAACCATAAATGAATTTGAATTTAGGGGGATTTTATATGAAATACACGGTTATTACTGGCGCAAGTTCCGGAATTGGTTATGCAGCAGCTTTAGCATTTGCATCTCGCGGAAAAAATTTAGTACTTGTAGCTCGAAGACAAGAAGAATTAAACGAATTAAAATTGAAAATTAACGAAATGCATCCAGAATTGGATGTTGTCATTCGAAGAACTGATTTATCTGTTACTGAAGATGTTTATAAACTTTATGAAAGCCTACAATCTTTTCAAATTGAAACGTGGATTAACAACGCAGGTTTTGGTAATTTCGCCTCAATTGCTGAACAAAATTTAAATAAAATCGAGACGATGTTGCATGTCAATATAGAAGCACTAACAATACTCTCTTCTCTTTTCGTTCGAGATTATTCAAAGGTTGACGGAACACAGCTTATTAACGTTTCATCGGGAGGCGGATACACGATTGTTGCTGATGCTGTTACGTATTGCGCTACGAAATTCTATGTAAGTGCATTTACAGAAGGGCTGTCTCACGAACTGAAAGAACAAGGCGCAAAACTGCAAGCAAAAGTTTTAGCTCCTGCTGCAACTGAAACAGAGTTCGCGAAGCGTTCATTTGATATTGATGAATTCCAATACGATAATGTTGTACCAAAATTCCACACTGCAAAACAAATGGCACAATTTATGCTCGATCTTTATGATAGCGATAAAGTTGTAGGGCTTGTCGATGGTTCTACTTATAACTATGAACTTAAAAACCCCATTTTTAAGTTTGCAGTAAGAAAAACGAATTCAAGTTCTTAATTTCCCCTAAAACATAGATGCCCACTATTACGTAAATAATAGTGGGACTTTTTCTGTCTGAAAAATTCACCCAACATACCGAATCATCGCCACCTCATCACAATAATCAACCTTTGGACAATGCCTACAATCAATCCATACTTTCTCTGGCAATGCATCTCTATTCACAAAATCAAACCCGCACTTTTGAAAAAATTCCGTTTCATATGTTAAAGAAATAACTCTACTCACTTTTATTTTCGCAGCTTCATTCATGACATGATTCACTAACATACGTCCAATCCCTTTTCCTGCATATGTATGCGAAACGACTAACGACCGGACTTCTGCTAGGTCCTCCCCTAATACATGTAAACCAGCAACTCCAACAATTCTCTCGTCTTCTTTCATAACATATAAACATTGCAAATATTGATAAAGAGACAAAAGAGAACGTGGTAAAACAACTCCCTCTTTTGCATAAACCTCAATAAGACTATAAATTTCTTTCACATCACTCGTCACCGCATTACAGATTTTCATATTACATCCCCTTGCCCCTCAATATTAATATTTATAACTTAAAATGAATTTTAATTCATAATTTTATATAATAATACATCTCTCTTTTCTCCTCGTCAATCAATTTATACAAACAAAAAACCAAGCAATCTAATCGATGCTCGGTTCCTCATTTCGTATCGGCAATACCGTCGAATATTTAATTTCACGAAGTGCTAAACTTGTCTGTATCCTTGTAATACCAAGCTTATTCAACTTTCTAATAAACTGCTCTAGTTCTTTACGATCACGATTTGCAACCTTTAACAAATAATCGTACTCTCCTGTTAAACAGTGACATTCTAACACTTCCGGCATCGATTCTAATTCTTTCTCCAACACTTCCAGCTTGTCAAATTGATGAATATTTGTACTCATAAAAATAAAACATAATAAATCAAACCCAAGCTTTTCTTGATTTAAAATCGCAACTTGCTTATCGATGAAACCTTCCCCATCCAATCTTTTTATTCTTGCATGCATCGCAGCCGGTGATAAATTAACGCGACGTGCCAGCTCTGCATTACTTACTTGTGACTCCTTCTGCAATATATCTAAAATTTGTACATCCAAATCATCCAACACTTTAATAACAGACGACTCCATTACAATTCCCCCCTTTTTTCTTACCGATGATTATTCGAAAAAACACCTTATACCTTACAAAAAACTGAATATCATTCCGTAAATATCATTCATAACTAAAGATTTTATCGAGTTTTCACCATTATACAAAAGAATATATTACACAATAAAGAAAAATGCTAAAATTATTTACAATTCGTATTGATTACAAAAAAGGGGATTTTAGCATGCCTTATTTTTACGTCTTTTTACTATTACTAACGAGCTTATTATGGGGAGGAAATTTTGTCGTTGGAAAATCACTCGTCGATCATGCATCGCCGATGACACTGACAAATTTAAGATGGATGATTGCGATTGTTTGTTTATTACCGATGGTATGGTTTAAAGAAAAGAAAATCCTTCCACCACGTACCGCAATACTTCCTTTAATATTGATGGGAATTTCAGGGGTCGCTCTTTTTAACATCTTTCAATTTTTAGCATTAGAAAAAACATCCGCTACGAATGTAGGTCTTATCTCTACATTGAATGCAATTTCAATCGCATTATTTTCAGTATTATTTCTAAAAGAAAAAGTAAATTCACTTCAAATCCTATCCATGATTCTTTCATTCTTCGGGGTTATCCTCGTCCTATTAAAAGGTGATTTCTCGCTTTTATTTTCACTACATTTTAATAGCGGCGATTTATGGATGATTGCAGCAGTTTGTATTTGGGGAATCTATTCTGTTTGTAGTAAATGGGCAACAAAAACAACTACACCACTTATGGCAACGTTGTACTCTGGTATTTTCGGCGTTATTTTATTACTACCGTTTAACATAGGTAGCTTCACTGTTTCAAATATGAATACTTCTTTCATCACATCACTTTTATATACTGGGCTTATTTCGACAGTTCTTTGTATGGTATTTTGGAATATTGGTGTACAAAAATTAGGCGCAACTACATCAGGTATTTTTCTAAACTTCAATCCAATTTTCACAGCCATTTTAGCATTCATATTCCTCGGAGAAGAATTAACGTGGATACAAATTTTAGGGACAATTGTCGTTGTAACAGGATGTTATTTATTTTCTCATTTTAAAACTGTTGCCGTTCAGCCTGTTAGACCTTTAATGCGAAAACATTCTTAATGAAAAAACATCGTCATCTGGGTTGGCGATGTTTTTATTTTCTCTTCATTTCTTTTATATACTGCTTTTCCTCTTCTGGCGATAAACGTTCCGTCGCCTTGCCAGTATCTCCACCTTGAAGGCTCCATAAAAAGTTATGCTCCTCAACAGTTTGAGAAAAATCTCCTTTTTCCCATCTATTTATAATAGAAAATAACTTCATTTTATATTGAAAACCTGTACTATTTTCAATATCTCTTTTTACATTAGAAATTTCCTTTTTTGTCATCTCTACAAATCCCCATTTTTCAGAGGATTTTACCTTTTGGTGCACCATTTTATGCATAGTAGAAATAATTTCACCTTCACTAATTTGCGGGGCTTCTTCTGCAGCTTTTTTCTCTTTTTCGTTTGCCGCTCGCTCGGTTTGAATATTTGTATTTTCTTTTTCCACATATGCAAGCAATTTCTTTCCGCCAACTATAGAAGAGATGATTACCATAATGGTAATACATATACCTACAATCCATTTAAAAAGCATTAGCTCTTCATCGCTTCCCTAACAATATGACTATCTACATACTGCTTAAACTTCACGATTTTTCCATTTTCAAGCTGCCATACATGAACAAATTCTGCTTCAAATGATTTTCCTGTTTCTTTATAAACTCCAGAATACATACCTTCAGCAACAATTACATCTTTTCCGTTTACTTCATGATATGTATTTACACTTGCTTTATAAGCATCCCATTCTGATCCTAAACGGCTAAATACATTTTTCATTATAGCTTCCACGCCTTTATATGTTCCGCCGTACGGGAAACCTTCTGCCTCTGTCCATTCCACTTTTTCAGAGAGGGCTTCTGCTAAATGCTTTGCATTCGAAGAAGCTGATCCTTCATACGTGCTTTGAATAATTTCTAAATTTGATTTAGGCATATTACTTCCTCCCGTTTATTTATTTTTACACAAGACGTAACCAATTCGGTTACATCTTGTGTAAAAAAATATTTAAATTGTTTCATTCGTAATTCATTAGTTGTAATCATTATAGTTACAATAATTATTCAAGTCAACATTTATAAATAAAATTTACTTCGTTTTCATTACTTTCTCTTTTAAGAAACGATCTACATATCCTTCTGCTTTTACTACGAATAAATACGCACCCATTGATAATAATGCAAGATCTAATTCATATCCTGGATTCTTTCCATCTCCTAATAAACCTGCTTCTCCATTTACCTTTACAATAGCTCCAGCTAAAATAAGAGCGAATAACAATCCTACATATCGTACACCTAAACCGATAATTAATAATATACCACCAACTAATTCAACTGTTGCTACGCCGTATGCAAGACCACCTGGTAAACCGATGCTTGTAAACCATCCTGCTACGTTATCGATACCTGATTGAAACTTTGCTAAACCGTGTGCAAAAAACGTAACTCCTAACACGATACGAATAATTAAATTCCCAATATATTGATTCATTTTGAACTCTCCTTTTTGTTTTGTTATGGTGAACTTTTATTTACAAGTCAAAACAATACGGTATTTTATTTCATTCGTCAAATACTTTTTTAAAGAAAACAAAAAAACATTATCCGTTTTACGGATAATGTTTTCCTACAAAATAGCGCTAATTCAAGCTTTTATTCTATCGCATAGAAAAATTTGAAACATTTTTCCAGCGCCAATATAAGGCAGTAAAGAAACGTCCTCTTCCACAACTATTCCAACAACATTCACTTTCTCATCTACAGGTAAATCATGTGTAGCAACTTGCATCTCCCCTGCATATCTACCGTACAATTCATTATCAATTGTAATGCTGCCTTTCTTTCTTACAATTGTATGCATCGGCTGTAAAACCACTCTATTTCCTTCCCTTGATTCTACAGATCGAATAACATCACGAGCCGGATCTAGTCTATTTGTATGCACTTGCTCCACCACTTTTAATACTTCTTTATCAGTTATAAATGATTTGTAACGCAATGGAATAATCCCTCTACTCGCACTAGCTACTTCTTGCATACTTTCCAAACTTGCGCTTATATCTCCAATCAATACTTTATCAACACCACAATCTTGAACAAGTTCTAAGTACGCTTCAAGCGGGCGCATATTGCGATGTTTTTCTAACGTTGGTAACCCTTCATATAACGGACCTCGTTTTTCCGCATCTCCTGGAATAAATGCCATCGTCTTTATTCCGCACTTCTGTAAATATTGATTTTGCTTTTGTAAGAAGGACTTTGCTAGTCCTGTCTCTGGACGTGGGTAAAAATTATGCCATGCTTCTACATTCTCTACTCTTATATGTTCTGCAAGTAATTCTTTCCAAAATGGCTTTGTAATCGTACTCGCATTTAAAGCTACTTTCATCTTATGAGATACGCTTGCAATTTCTTTTGGCGCAATGCCGTAATCCATTCTTAAACCGGTAATGCCCCAGTCCAATAGTTCTTCCACATTTTCATATGTTAGCCCTAAATGGTGTAACGATTTTGGAGAAACATCAACCATTAACTCCATTTCATGTGCAAGAGCTTGTTTCCCTAATATTTGAATTAACTCTTTATACGTATTTGGATCATCTTCTGGAATGTGCAGTGATGTAAAAATAGATGTAAACCCATTTTCCTTCGCTACTTTTAGCCACTCTTCTTGTTTCTCTACTCGTTCTTTTGAAAGATAAATGGAAACTCCGATCATATAAATCTCCCTTTCTATTAATAGAAAAAGAGAAAGGAATCCCTTTCTCTATATGTTTTCTGCCATTTCTTCTTTAAATCCGAAGAAGTACGTAAAGATAAATCCGAAAGCATATGCAATTACTAAACCTAAGAAATAGAGTAAATATTTATTGTCAGCAATTAACGGAATTAAAGATAGCCCTGATACGCCAATTCCAAGAGAAGCTGTTTGCATAACTGCTTGGAATGCACCACCGACAGCCGCTCCTAAACAAGCAGTAATAAACGGTTTCCCAAGTGGTAATGTCACCCCGTATAATAACGGCTCACCAATTCCTAAAAAGCCAACTGGCAATCCACCTTTAATTACATTTCGAAGTCGTTTGTTTTTTGTTTTCACATAAATCGCAATTGCTGCGCCCACTTGGCCAGCACCAGCCATTGCGAGCACTGGTAATAAAGGTGTTACGTGTGTTTGATTAATAAATTCCATATGAATTGGTGTTAAACCGTGATGCAATCCGACCATAACGAGAGGTAAAAATGTTCCCGCAAGTACTGCGCCAGCAAATGCTCCGCCAATATTTAAAATAGCATTAATTCCGCTCGTAATACCATCTGATAAGAAACCTGCTAATGGCTGAATGGCTAACATCGTTACGATACTTACAACTAATACAGTAATGAGTGGTGTCACGATAATATCAACTGCGTTTGGCACTGCTTTTCGAACTTGTCTTTCCACTACAACCATAAGCCATGCTGCAAAAATAACTGCAAACAATCCGCCCCGTCCGGGCACTAATGCTTCACCAAACAATTTTACGTTTGCCATCGCCGGGTTGAAAATTAAAATACCAGCAATTGCCCCAAGAACCGGTGTCCCGCCAAATTCTTTCGCTGTATTCCAGCCGACTAAAATTCCTAAGAATGTAAAGATACCGCCGCCAATGAGTAGTAACATTTGTAACCACGTTGCATTTGGATCAGCACCAGCATTTTTCGCAAAGTTAGCAACCCCGTTTATAATTCCTGACGCAACAAGCCCCGGAATTAATGGGATGAAAATACTTCCTATTTTTCGTAAAAAGTTTTTCACCGGTGTATTATTTTTCTTCTTAATCTCTGATTTCATCTCTTGCCCAATATCTTCAAGGTGATGATCTGCTACCTCACCAATTCGTAGTCCTGTCAAACCTTCCATTTCAGCTGCTACTTTATTTACTGTTCCTGGACCAACGACAACTTGAAGCGTCTCATCTTCTATAACACCCATAACGCCTTCAACTTTTTTCAAAAGGTCCATATTTACTTTACTTTCATCATGAAGCGTTAAACGTAGTCTCGTCATACAATGAGCAATACTACGAATATTTTTTATTCCACCAAGTTGCTCCGAAATTTCCTTGGCCATTCTCTCTTCTTTCTTCATAATAGAATCCCCCTCCCTATTACTTTATAGTGCTTTCTTCACAAACCCTTTTGCGTATTTTAGTTTCTCCAGTGCTTCCCCATACTCACACTGCAACAACACCATAACAATGGCAGCTTTTACGTTACGTTCTGCCTTTTCATAATACTCTGCCGCTACTTCATAACTAGCGCCTGTTGCTTCCACAATAATTCGTTTTGACCGTTCTACTAACTTTTCATTTGTGGATTGAACATCTACCATTAAGTTTTTATATACTTTTCCTACACCAATCATCGAAGCTGTTGAAATCATATTCAGCACTAATTTTTGTGCTGTACCAGCTTTTAAACGCGTTGATCCTGTTAATATTTCTGCACCTGTTTCTACTTCCACATTTAAATTTGCATATTTACTTATTTCAGCATTTTTATTACAAGAAATACTCGCTGTACTCGCTCCTACGCTCTGTGCGTATTTCAAGCCGCCAATTACGTAAGGAGTTCTGCCACTGGCAGCAATTCCAATCACTGTATCTTTCTCATTTAATCCAATACTTTTTAAATCTTCTTCTGCTAACTCTTCGCGATCTTCGGCACCTTCCACCGCCTTAGTAAACGCTTTCAATCCACCTGCTATAAATCCTTGCACCATTTTATCATCCGTGCCAAATGTCGGCGGACATTCCACTGCATCTAGGATACCTAAACGACCACTCGTACCAGCACCAATGTAAATTAAGCGTCCCTCTTCTTCAAAAGATTTAATAACAGTCTGTACAACCTTTTCAATTTGTTCTATCTCTTTTTCAACTGCTAACGCAACAGTTCGATCTTCTTCATTCATACTTTGCAATACTTCTTTTATGCTCATTTCATCCAGATTCATTGTTTTCTCATTACGATGTTCTGTCGATAAATTTTCTAACATATTTCCACCCTCTTTGAAATTATATTTCACACTTTTATTATAACTTTAAGAAACTAAAAATCAATAACCCTTTCTTATTTTATGAAATAAAATTTCACAACATGACATATTTGTGTCAAAGATAATAAAAAAGATGAGTCTCCTCATCTTTTCTTCTACTTTAACTTCCGTAACCGCAACACTTCTTCTCGCGTCTCCATAAATTGATCCAATACTTTATTACCAATTCGGTTGAAAGTAATCACATATAAAGCATCAATCATATTCAGTTGCGTCATTCTCGACGCAATACTTGCAATACGATGATCTTGTTCTACATCTGGCATACAAAGACGAATGTCCGCTTCTTTATATAGGGGTGATGATTGATCTAATTTCGTAATTCCAATAACAGTTGCACCTTGTCTCTTTGCATACTGCGCCATTTCAAGCACATCTTTCGTTCGACCAGATGTTGAAATCGCAACAAATATATCACCTTCTTTTAAATTCGTCACAAGTGGCAACATCATATGAAAATCAGATAGCATCATCGCTGTAAATCCAAGCCGCGTAAATTTATAAGCCCCGTCCATTGCTGGCGTAGCTGATCCACCTACTCCGTAAAATATAATTTTGCCCGCATTGACAATACGATCCGCTGCTTTCTCAAGTTCCCTCTTATCTATTGCAGTAACACTCGCCTCAATTGCAGCTTTATTCACATAAGTAACTTTATTAAATAAATCATACGGTCCATCTTCTGTATTCATCACTGAAAAATCGTTAATATTATAATCAGCAATCGTTAATTCACGAACGAGTGCTATCTTAAATGCTTTAAAACTTCCGATTCCAATCGATTTACAAAAGCGAACGACACTCGCTTCACTTGCTCCTGCATTCGTTGACACTTCTTTCGTCGTTAAATTCGGTACAATCTCTGCATTCTCCATTATGTACATGGCAACCTTCTTCTCAGCTGGTGAAAATTGATCCATATTACTTTCAATTTTAAATAGTAATGTTGAAGCTTTCACTATTTAACCTCCACTTCTTACGGTTGCGTTCACTTATTTTCTCTTGCTTCAAGAAGGTAATAACCATCATCGCCAGGAGGATGAAACACATTTACAATGCGATTCCCTTTTTGATAAACAGTTCTTTCCCCCTCTGTCCACTTCTTTTCCCAACCGTTCATCCAAATCGCAACATCAGGTAAAAAAGCAGTATATTTCAGCTTCTGACCGTACTCACCATCTGCTTCTTCCGAAAAAATAGAAACCGGAAAATCTTTCACTTTTGATTCTTTCCATGCAGTAAATGGTATACATACTGCAATAAGTACGATTACACCGATAACCTTCTCCTTCGTAATCTTCACACTTCCCTCTCCTTGTCATATCACATACATAGATTTTACCATAATTACAAACCCTTCATGCTATATGATTATTGCTTTTGGGAATAAAAAAAGAGCTTACCTACATCAGATAAGCCCTTCCTGTCTATACAAAATATTTCTTCAAAAGTGGCGGTGTAATAATCGTCGTCAATATAACAACAATAACAATCGCTGTGAAATTTTCTTTCGCTAATAAATTCGCCGTAAGTCCATTTGCTGCGATGATAAGCGCTACTTCACCACGTGATACCATCCCCGCACCAATACTGATAGAAGATTCGCGATTAAATCCTGTCAGTCTTGCGCCTAAGCCGGATCCGATTAACTTTGTGAAAATCGCAACGAGAGTCATAATAATAATGAACCAAAGCTGACTTCCAATACCTTGAAATGTAATTTCCATTCCGATACTTACGAAGAATACTGGAACAAATATTGCATAAGCAATCGGTTCAATTTTATGTTCCACTTCATGCTTATACTCTGTTTGAGAAATAGCAATTCCTGCTGCGAATGCTCCAATAATGCCTGCAATTCCCATCATTTCACTGTAATAAGAAAAAGAGAAGCAAATAATAAGAGCTGCACTAATTAACGCTTCTGTTACACGAAGCGGGACAAGCATTTTCATAATCCAAGGAACGACTTTCCAAGCAATAAAAACAATACTTACAAAGAAAATAATTTTCTTTACAATGACCAGTGTTATATTCACATCTTGCGTTCCTAAAAAACTCATTACAAATGCTAATAAAATAACGACAATGACATCATCAAATACGGCAGCACCTAAAATGGTTGTACTTTCTCTCGTATTCATTTTTCCTAGATCACGTAGCGTCTGCACCGTAATACTAACCGATGTTGCGCAAAGTAATAACCCTAAAAAAATGGCATGGGATTGTATTAATCCAAACAGCAATCCTGTTACATAACCACCGATGAAAGGAAAAATAATTCCACCGGCCGCTACTGCAAACGACGATTTCAAATTCCGATTTAACTCTTCTAAATCTGTTTCAAGTCCCGCCATAAACATAAGTAACAAAACACCAATCTCACTCAATTCATCAATCAGTTCAGAACTATTAATAATACCAAGTACAGCCGGACCGATAATAATACCGACAATTAACTTACCAAGTACAGAAGGCTGACCAAGTCTTACACTAATGTCACCAGCTAATTTCGTACAAAGTAAAATGACGACAAGTTCAAAATAAAATAACATAGCATCTGCTCCTACTTTAACTTTAATCAGTGGGTCGTTAACCCCCGTCCATTTCTGCAAGTAGTTTCCCCTATTGATCCGCATTTTATTTGTCATATTTTTATTTGACAAAATATTCTGAATTATATTAAGATTAATCCAGCAATTTTAAAAAACTACATACCATAACTGCACCTCCACTTCCTTACTTACTCTTTTTTAATGGACTCATACTATAGTCGCAGTTATGGAAATGAAAAAACGGGGGGAGAGTCCAAAGTGAAGTCATTATTACGAAAAAAAGCGCTTAGTACTGAATCACCAAAGCAGCTAGCTAGAACATTAACTGCACTCGATTTAACATTTTTAGGAATCGGCGCCGTAATTGGGACAGGGATCTTTGTATTAACAGGTATTGTTGCAGCAAAACATTCTGGTCCTGGTATTATGCTATCATTCCTTATTGCTGCATTTACTTGTGCTTGTGTAGCCTTTTGTTATGCTGAATTTGCTTCTTCTATTCCTGTCTCAGGAAGTGTGTATACTTACGCATATATGACAGTCGGAGAAGTCGTCGCCTTCATCGTCGGATGGTGTTTAATGCTCGAATATTTACTTGCAGTCGCGGCAGTAGCTGTCGGTTGGTCTGGTTATTTGCAATCATTACTACAAGGGTTCAATATACACCTGCCCGCCATAATCGCCTCGGCCCCCGGCGTAGGAAAAGGTGGTCTCATCGATTTACCAGCTGTCTGCATTTTACTTCTTATTACTGGCCTTTTAAGTTTTGGTATACGTGAAAGTGCACGCATTAATAATATTATGGTTCTTATTAAGTTAGCCGTTATTATCGCCTTTATCGTAGCAGGTGCAAAATATGTAAAACCTGAAAACTGGACACCGTTCATCCCATTCGGATACGACGGTATTATTACTGGGGCTGCCACTGTGTTCTTCGCCTTCTTAGGATTTGATGCAATCGCAACAGCTGCAGAAGAAACGAAAAAACCGCAGCGTGACTTACCAATTGGTATTATCGGTTCTCTTCTTATTTGTACTGTTTTATATATGATCGTATCTTTCGTTTTAACAGGTATGGTTCCTTATACGCAATTAGACGTTTCTGATCCAGTTGCATTTGCATTGCATTTCGTTGGTGAGGATACAATTGCAGGACTACTCGCTGTTGGAGCGATGACTGGAATGACAACCGTTCTCTTAGTCGTTATGTATGGACAAGTTCGCGTTTCGTATGCGATGAGCCGTGACGGTTTACTTCCAAAAGCGTTAGCACGTGTAAATAAAAAAGTAAAAATCCCTTTATTAAATACGTGGATTACTGGCGTTGTTGCTGCTTTATTAGCAGGCCTTTTAGACTTACATTTGCTAGCGAATTTAGTAAACATCGGTACGTTAACAGCCTTTACATTCGTTTGCTGCGCAGTACTTATTTTACGAAAAACACACCCTGATTTAAAACGTGGATTCCGTACACCTTTCGTACCTGTATTACCAGTTGTCGCGATTCTTTGCTGCTTATATTTAATGATCAATTTGTCTAAAACAACATGGATTAGCTTTGCAGTTTGGCTTATAGTCGGCTTATGCTTCTATTTCTTCTACTCTAGGAAACATAGTCATTTAGCTATTGAAAAAACAAATGATGAAAAGAAAAAAGCATAACAAAATAGCTCGCCGTTTTAGCGGCGAGCTATTTTTCTGTACTATTATATTTTTTCGTTAACGACTGTAAAATGAAAAATATGCCGATGCAAGCTGTAAACCATGCCCAATTTCCTATTGGCGTTGCGTATTTCACAATTCCAATACCTACAAGCAATAGGAAAATAATCACCTGATATATGAGCTTCCACTTTTGCATATATTCCCTCCTTTACTTCGTTCCCTTCTTTTTATTCTTCCAGGCATTTAAACTATCAAAGAAGAAATTAATAAATAACGTGCCTAAACCCGCTAATAAAAACGTCATTAAAAATAAAACCCATATACTTTTTTCTTTTAAGAAATAATATCCTACAAGGAGCACAACCGCGATCCATACATATTCAAGAATTCTTTTTAGCTTTTTCTGTTCCAAATTATTCGCTCCTTCATTCTATACTAATTTTAGTATAACAAAAAAGAAGCCTATCATGATAAGCTTCTTTTCTTCTCTCTTATTTGTTTATGCTTTTTTCAACAAGTGAAATCGTATACTCTAATGTACGATTCATTGTTTCTACCTGTGTATCTTTTACTTTTACATCTTTCACTACAGCTTCGGCCACTGTAATTTTTTGACTCAGTGCTTTCACTGAACCGTCCGTTACATTTGCATCTTGCGCTTTTTTCACTACTACTTTTGCAGATTCAATATTGATTTGTAATTTTTCTTTCGGTGTTTTCGGTTGTTCTACTACTTTAGATTGTACAAATGTTACATTAGCTGTTTTTAATTCGTTATATGTTTGAACGATTTGCTCTCCCGTGCTCCCTACATTTTCAAACACTTGTTTTGCATTATTATAGCTTTTCTCTAGTTCTTGAAATGCTTCCTTTGAATATTGACCTGGCTTATCACCAAACTCATACGTACCAGCTAACACTTCTTTCCCTTTTCCAAGCTCTTCATATAACGCGTTCACTTGCTCTAATTTCGTACGGTTAGAAAACTCATTGTACGCTGCTAATACTTCTGAAGAACTTAACGCTTTACAATATAATTTCGCAAGCGCGATTTGTCCATTTAACGGAATGCCACCATTTCCATTGCTATCAGGATCCGCTCCAAGTGCAAATGGTACATTTGGATGATACACTTTCCCTGTAGCTGGTTGGCTATTTACTTTTTTACCATCGACATAAATAGCTACTTCACTTCCGTTATACGTTCCTGTTAAATGATACGTTTTGTTCGCTTCTAATTGAACTCCAACACGTTTATAGCTGCCACCAATGTGAGCCCATAATTCAACATATCCACTTCCTGTAGACTCAAATCCAATTCCGCCGCTCTCTGTATTTTGCAAAATACCTTGGCCACGGATTTGATTCATTGAAAATACCGTTTCTAACGTAAATGTATTTGCTACTTTCTCTTTTTGTGCTGCTGAAAATGGAAGGTATCCAAATGTATTAGATTGTCCGTTTAACTTCATAACATTCTTTTTCAATGCTTTATCATATTCAATAGTCACATTGCCCTTCACATCACCTTTTGTACCAAATGGTGAATTGTCTTTAAATGTACCATCTGCAAAATTCACATCGAAAACATCAGCCTTTGGCACTTTTACATTCGGATCAATCTCATCTTTTTTCGTAGTAATTTCTGCCGTTAAAGGCTGCGCACTTTCATTACCAAACGAATCAATTGCAACAACTTCAAGTGTATATGTTTTCCCACCATCTAACCCTGCCAGTGTAAACGTAAGATCTTTCGGCACTGGATCACGATAAAACTCTGAGAATGCTAACAATTTATTTTTCATTTCACCCGTTTGCTTATCTCTAGCCTGCACACGGTAAGAGTGAACAAGGAGGTTGTCCAACGCTTGTGGGAATGTTACTGTTGCCGCATTTTCTGTTACATTTGATACAGCAAGCTTTACATCCTTAGCAAAGTATGGCTTTTCTTTATCACGATCTTCTACATGTGTAAATGTTTCTTTCTTTGCTGGTAATTTAATTTTCCAAGGCTCGCCTGTCCAAGAATTCGTATGGAAATCACGACGATTAATCGTTACTTCTTTATCATCTACTTCTACTAATAAACCTTGGCTTAACGTACTAGCTCCTGGCGGGATATTCCCTTGTACTTTACCACCTTCAACTTCCATATAACTTACTGAAGATGTACCAACTGATGTAAAGTCTTTTTGATGTATCGATCTCGGATCATCTAATGGATAATGTGAATGACCTGAAAACGTAATAACTTGTGGGTATTCTTTTAATACTGCATTAATTTTTGCGCTATCTTGTGTTCCCCATTCATGACTACCGTATACTGTCTCTTTAATGTGTTGATGTAAAAATACAAAAATCGGTTTTTCTGGATCATCTTTTTGCGCTTTTGCCATTTCTTCTTTTAACCAATTAATTTGCTTGTCCGAATAATAGCCATGAGTTGTTCCATTCTCTGGAGACATAACAAGGAAGTGATAACCTTTTACCACTTTATGATAATAAATTGATTCCATACCTGTTTTTTCTAAGAAACGCTTCTGTGCGCCCTCTACAGATAAACCGTTCCAATAATCATGGTTACCAAGAGAATTCATTCTCACGGCATCTTTATTTGCATTTTCATTATACACTTGCATGAAACGATCATATTGCTGCACTGATCCTGTATCTGTGAAATCACCTACAATAACAAATGCATCTTGCTTTGGTGCTAGTGTATTAAACTGTTCAATCGCTCTTTTCCAGCGAAACGTATCATCTGTTCCACTGTTTTTAATATGCACATCACTTACAACTGGAAAAACTATCTTCTTCTCACTTGATGCCTTTTCTTGCTTTTTCTCTTCCGCCTTGACTGATGTACTCCATGGAAATGATACGAATGCTAATACAAAAAACATTAATAATCCAATAAGGCCTTTTACTTTTCTTAAAGCATTTCTGTCCACGTGAATCCTCCTCATAATAATTGATTCATTACAAGGGCTATTTTATCTAATACATGTTAATGTCGTTTAAATAACAAATGAACTTTATTAGATTTTTGTAAATATACAGTTAATTAGAAATTAAGTCCAACATTACTCGTACTATTGTATACAACCACCTTTTGTCTAAAAGAGTCTGATCATTCTTTTCCTATGACTATTCACATATAATCTTTTCTATAACACTAATGATAAGTTAAGGTTTAAGCCTATTAGACAATCTTAATTTTTAATATTTCCTTCTTTTTTTAACACATCGGCCATGCTTTTACATTTAATAGTAATAAAAGACAACTTAAAAGGAGGGGTTGTATTGAAGAATAAAAAAAATATCGGCTGTTTCGCTCCTTTATCTATTATTTGTCCAGACCCTTGTCCACCGCCCCCTCCTCCAAATCCAAATTGCGAGCGAGTAACAAATGAATTTGCAGGGAATTTCCTCATAACTAATAACACCATCTCCTCTGCCAAAGATGCATCACAATTAATGATACTATGGCAAAGTGATGGGATACTACTTATATCAGGTACTGTCTCGGTTTACAATAGTACTAGCAGCAACGAAGCAATTACAATTCAAATCGTTGGAACAGTAACCAATATTTTCACTGTGTTTCCTGGTAATACAATATCGTACACAGGAAAAGACCTACAGTCGATCAATATTATCAATATAACAAGTAATCCTTCACTATATTTAGAAGGCAAGTACTGTTGCGAATTTACATGTTGCTTATAGAATACCAATTTCATTATTTCCTTAATATAAAAAGCATACCGTTCACGGTATGCTTTTTATGAGATTGGATAACGTACTGTAATACAAAACTCTCCTTGATTAACAGTCGTTCCTGTCGTAGTAATTCGGACAGTAGTAAAATATCGGACAGTGAAAGTACCACTACTTTGTGGTTGTACAGTAATTGTATCAACCACTGTTGCACCTACTAAAAAATCAACTGTAATCGGGTTGGCACCTACATCATACTTCACGTAACCTGAACCATATACTTCTTGCGTGATATTATTTGTATATACAATTTGAGTACCAGCACCTGTAATAGACCAGTCTGTACATACTTGGTCTTGCACAAGTGTTTTATTAGAACAACAAGACAAACTGGAACTTCTCATTCCCATTTCGATCCTCTCCTATTCTGCTATGAAAGTGGATAACGTGTTGTAATACAAAATTCTCCCTGATACGTTCCAGCAGGTGTTGCAGGTAACACAACTTGTATACTATCAAAGCGGCGATACGTAAAAGCAATACTCGTTCCTGGGTTTAATGTTTGTGTATCAATTGTACCCCCAGCAGAATCAAGTACCTCTACAGTAATTGGGCCTGGTCCAACATCATATTTAACAAAACCAGTACCAATTACGTTTTGGTTAATATTATTTGTATAGAGAACATTATCAATTGCTGTTGCAACTACAGTAGCAGACCACGGACTACACACTTTATCTTGCACATAATTTTTATCTGGACAACAAGTTAATGCTGACCCTGAGCACTCACAAGACATAGTTGTTTCCCCTCTCTCTTTTATATTCCCTATATGTGTATGTCCCCCAGAGTCTTTTGCCTGTACTATTCATCTATTTTCAAAAAATATTCATGTGACTAGATAGATTCTGTTTTGTTTCTTTTTTTCATATATTTATAGACAAAGATACTAGCAACGATAAGAATAACGCCTCCTAATATCGGTAACATATATTGCCCAACAACATCCGCTGCTTTTTCCCAATGTGGACCTAATTTCATTCCAAAATAAACATACAAAGTCGTTAACGGGAACATTGCTACAAATGTATATATGCTAAATTTCCATATGTTCATTTTCGCCATACCACATGGAACAGAAATAAGCGTTCGAACTCCTGGCACAAAGCGTCCAACAAATGCTACAACCGGTCCATATTTCTCAAAGAAATCATCTGCTTTTTGAATTTGTTCTTCTTTAATGAAGAAGTATTTCCCGTATTTTATTAATAGAGGACGACCACCGTAATAACCGAGTGCATATAACGTTAAAGGTCCTGTCGTTCCGCCGAGGGTTCCGGCTAATACAGCAAGCCAAAAATTCATATCTCCCTCGTACACCCAATAACCAACCATGGGCAAAACTACTTCTGCTGGAATAAATTCAAACGTTAATGCTAACACAACTCCAAAATAAGAAAATTGCTTTAAAAACTCGATTATATCTAAAATAATTTGCTCCATATTTTCTACCCCAACTCCTATCCTACGTTTACGTTATGCTTTTCTTGTAATTGAACTGGCGCCATTTTTACAATTCGGTTCAAAATAAATAATACAATTCCAATATCATCTAAAATACCGATAAACGGTAAGAAGTCTGGAATTAAATCGAGCGGCATCGCAACATAACCAACTAAAAACGCAATAGATAAAATTTTCTTCTTTATTGAAACCTCTTTTGAAGTGAAAAAGTCAAATAGGAATGGAACAAATCGGCGAACATGAAATACAACTCTTAATCTACTAATAAGTTTTTTCATTTTTATATCTCCTCTCTTTGTATACAAAAAGGCCCCTACCAAACATGGTAAGGGTCCTAAAAAAGACAATAAGGGGCCTTTACCATTGCTGGTAAAGGTCTCACTAACAACGAAACGTTGCCAATAAAGCCGAGGGTTTCTCCCTGTAATGACGACTTTACTGTAATAAGTTACTCCCCTTTATATACACAATTTTATACAATCACATTAAAATATTTTGGAGGGCTTGTCAATATATTTTATATCCCACATCCTCCTGCTTAACATTCCGTAAAAACAAAAAACGTATAGGAAATTTCTTACTATCTCATAATATACATAATCATTTTTGAATGAAAGGAGAGGCTTCATTTGCATACCGTATGGAAAGGTGCCCTTTCACTTGGACTATTAAATATAGGAATCAAACTATACAGTGCCGTAGAAGAAAACGATATAAAGTTTTTAAGTCTTCATAAAGAATGCTTAACACCTATTAAATATAAAAAATTTGCTCCTGATTGTACGGATGAAGAAATTGATGATAAAGATATTGTAAAAGCCTATGAATACGCACCTCATAAGTACATTATTATGGATGAAAAAGAATTAGCTGAGTTGCAAAAAGCTCACGAACCAAGATCTATTCGTATTATATCTTTTATCCAAAATAACGAAATTGATTCTGTTCTCTACGATCGTTCTTATTTTATAGGCCCTACCTCAGGACATGAAAAATCATATTTATTATTAAAAGAAGCACTTGAACGTACGAATAAACTTGGTCTTATCCATATTTCCATTAGAAAAAAACAACATTTAGCTATTATCCGTAACTTTGAAGATGGGCTTATATTACAAACTATTCACTACCCTAATGAAATTCGCGATATAACAAATACACCTAACTTACCAAGTAACGAAAATTATCCGATTCAAAAACAAGAACTCACAGCAGCAATCAATTTAATCCACCATCTTACAAATCCTTTTGAACAAGAGATGTATACAGATGAGTATAAAGAAGCCCTTACCGAACTAATCGAAAACAAAATTGAACAACAGGAAAAAACCGAAACAATCTCTCCAACTCCAAACATCATCAATATTATGGAGACATTACAGGCAAGTATTGAACAAGCAAAAATAAAAAGAGAAAATAAAGCAGAAAAAGAGGCCAAATAAAATTGACCTCTTTTTTCTTTAAAGCGGATTACATTTTGGCATCTCAAGTCCAGACGATTGTGCTAATTTTAATAAGTAATAACATTCTTCTCTTGCCATATGATCCGCCATTCTAGCAGATAATGCACTTAATATTTCATTCGATAACTCCAGCTCTTCGACCTCATGGAGAAAATGCGAAAATAATTTTAACTCAAGTGAAACATCTTTTGTAAACTTCTTTAATGCAGGAAAATGATGAAGCTCTGTCCGTAAATACCCCGTCATTTCAACTGCCTTTAAATAAAATTGTTCAAAGTGCTTCGTAAATTCTTCGCTTTTCTCTTTTAATCTTTTTTCAACAAGATCTAATCCACCAGAAATAGACCCTGCATGGCCAGCCGCATCCGTTAACCAAACGAGATGATAATGTAATTCATGAAAAACAGGCGGAACTTCTCCTTTATTTAAAAATTCTAACACTGTTATATACTCTTCTACTTCGTTTACCATATGATTGATGAAAGTTGGCGTAAAATGAATAGTGATTTTTCCCTCGAGTTGTTTCTGTATAATACTTAATTTAAACGTTCGTATTTCCTTTGCGGCTCGTTCTGCCTCTTTTGAAAACGCAATGAGATTCACATTACGAACTTTATTTAACAGATTCGTAAATGTTTCAACAAAATAAGTGGCCTTTTTTATATCCTCTTTTTCCTTCGGAGCTAATGCATCAAGTAAAAATTGCGAATGATCAGTAAGCACCTTTAGCCAAAATTGATGCTCAAACAATGCACTTTCTTCATAATTCCTCTCCACTAAATCCCCTCCGTTTATTCGTCCTTCTCTATCACTTGAATTTTATATCCATCTGGGTCTTGTACTACAATACTCTTCTCACTTTTGTTTTCTGTATATGCAATTTTATAAAACACTAACCTCTTCTTTAAGTTCTCTATGTTAGAAATTGAAAACATTAGTACATCAACCGAATCCGTAACACTCTTCTCACGCCCACCCAAACTACGATTCATTACAAAACTAACTCTCATTGAATCAGCATCATACCAAACCCCTGTTACATCTAATTGGGGTCTTTCTAAACTAGGCTTGATTCCTAAAATCCCTTCATAAAAATACAAAGTTTCCTTTAAGTTTTTCACTTCCAATACAATGAATTGTTTCACATTCTCCACATTCATTCCCCCCGTACCTATTACTTTTTTATATGTGTCATAAAGGCCTATTATGTCTGAATACAATACGTAGTGATGAAGAATATAGGGAGGTTTATTAATGGATAAATATATGAAATCATATGTGCCATATCATAGTCCTCAAGATCCTTGTCCTCCTATTGGTAAAAAATATTACTCTACCCCTCCTAATTTATATTTAGGTTTTCAACCGCCAAATTTACCACAATTCTCACCGAAAGAAGCACTACAAAAAGGAACCTTATGGCCTATCTTTTATGATTATTACGAAAATCCTTATAAAAAAGGGCGGTGACTACTGACGTGAACCAGCCACTACCAGAAGAGTATTATCGACTTTTAGAGAATCTCCAAGAATTAGACTTTGTATTAGTTGAACTAACCCTTTACTTAGACACCCACCCAGACGATACAGCAGCTATTAACCAATTTAATGATTTTTCCTATAAACGAAGAGTATTAAAACAACAGATGGAAGAAAAATATGGACCGCTTCAACAGTATGGAAATAGCTATTCTAATGCCCCTTGGGAATGGAGCAAAGGTCCTTGGCCATGGCAAATATAAAGGAGAGAAACTATGTGGATTTATGAAAAAAAATTACAATACCCTGTTAAAGTAGGCACTTGTAATCCAGCACTTGCAAAATTATTAATTGAGCAATACGGTGGTGCAGATGGAGAATTAGCTGCTGCACTACGTTACTTAAATCAGCGTTATACAATCCCGGATAAAGTCATTGGCCTCCTTACCGATATTGGTACAGAAGAATTTGCGCATCTTGAAATGATTGCTACAATGGTTTATAAGCTGACAAAAGATGCGACTCCTGAACAGATGAAGGCAGCTGGTCTCGACCCTCATTACGTCGATCATGACAGCGCACTTCATTACCATAACGCAGCTGGTGTTCCATTTACTGCAACCTATATACAAGCTAAAGGTGATCCAATTGCCGACCTATACGAAGATATTGCGGCTGAAGAAAAAGCGCGTGCCACATATCAATGGCTTATCAACCAATCTGACGATCCCGACATAAATGACAGTTTACGCTTTTTACGCGAACGAGAAATTGTCCATTCACAACGTTTCCGAGAAGCGGTTGAAATTTTAAAAGAAGAACGCGATAGAAAAATATATTTTTAATACACGTATCCTAGCGATATGTGTTTTTTTTACGTTAAAAGTTAAATCCTTCCTATTAAACATACAAATAGTATATTTATTCGATTTAATGCATTATTTTTTAATTTTTTCAAAATTCCCTATTGCTTTCTAGTCATCAGACCTTTAAAATAATAACAGTTACTCGACAAATTATTTGAATTTTCGACAAAAATACTCATTAGGAGGATTTTCTTTATATGCGTACAACTTTGAAACCAGCGCAAATACTTTCGATTAGTTTATTACTCTTCGCAGTTTTCTTCGGTGCTGGTAATATGATTTTCCCGCCCCTTCTTGGCCTTTCTTCCGGAGAAAATATGTGGGTTTCCATTACAGGGTTTATTATTACAGACGTCGGTTTATCTTTACTTGCTATCGTTGCTGTTGCCCTTGCTGGTGGTAGTTTTAACACTTTAGCGAGCCGTGTTCATCCAAAATTCGCAGCAGTATTCGCTATCATTATTTATCTTTCAATCGGCCCACTATTTGTTATTCCACGAACTGGATCTGTATCTTATGAAATTGGGATTGCACCACTTTTCCCAGATCAATGGTATTCTATGTTAGTTTTTAGTGCGATTTTCTTTACAGTCGTTTACTTCTTATCATTAAATCCATCCAAGCTAGTAGATCATATTGGTAAAATATTAACGCCAATTTTACTTGTAATTATTGCAATTATGGCAACAAAAGCGATTCTTTCACCAGGAACGTTTGCAGAGCCTATCGGTGACTATAAAGACATCCCGTTTTTCAAAGGATTTCTTGAAGGATTTTTAACGTTAGATGCAATTGGCGCTCTCGTACTATCAACAATTGTTGTAAATGCAATTCGTCAAAACGGTATACAAGAGAAGAAATCTATCGCGAAATATACAATCATTTGCGGAAGTATCGCTGCTCTATTCTTAACAATTGTTTACTTCTTACTCGGTTATATCGGAGCTTCAAACGGAAACTTGGGACAATTCGAGAACGGTGGTCAACTATTAGCAACTGTTATGTACCAATTCTTTGGGACAAGCGGTAATGTTTTATTAAGTATCGCCATTATCTTCGCTTGTTTAACAACAGCAATTGGTGTTGTAAGTGCATTCGCCAACTATTTCGCAACAGTATTAACAAATGTTTCTTACAAAAAGCTCGTACTATACGTTTGTATCTTTAGTTTCGTTATTTCAAACTTAGGATTAAGCTTATTAATTAAAATCACACTACCTGTATTAATTATTTTGTACCCAATTACAATCATTTTAATTTTCGTATCATTTATCGATAAATATACGAAACGTAAACCTTCTGTCTACATCGGAGCAATGATCGCAGCATTCATTATTAGCTGTATTCATGCACTTGATAATGTGGGAATGATACCAAGTTTTATCGCTAATATCGTACACACGATTCCTTTTTATAACTTAGGAATCGGCTGGATCGTTCCAGCAATAATTGGTGGTATAATCGGATACTTTATTCCGCAAACAGAAGCTGAAGGTGAAGTTTCTGCAAAGTAAAAAGAAGCAAGCATGAAATCCATGCTTGCTTCTTTTTCTCTTCACATCGTATGTTTAAACGTAAACAACTCTTCCTTTGACTGTACAGCAGATTGTTCCTCTTCTACAACTTCCTTCTTTATCTCTCCCCCTAATCGAACTTTCAACATCGCCTCTTCTAGACTTTTTACAATCATATTTCCTGAAAAAATGGTAAGCCCGAAAAATGTAATTGGGACGAGAGGAATCCATGGATGCACTGTTAAAGATCTAAAATAGACTCCAATTAGCCCTGACCATTCATGTGTGTAAGATTCTATTTCTTCTATCGGTCCTAAAAACTTAACCGTTCCGCCAAAGAATATTTCTAGTAACCCTAAGTGCAGTAAAATAGTAAGAGTCTGCGTAAACTGCTGAAAAAATACAAGTATAAACGTCATATAAAGGTGCGGGAAAAGATGCTTTATAACAATATGTCTTCTCGATCCACCTAATATGCGTGCGGCATCAACAAATTCCTCCGTTCGCAATTTACGAACTTCCTTCGCAACATACAGTGCAATAACTGGCATTACAAGCATTACAAGTAAGACAACTTGAAACGAAGCCCTTTCAAAAAAGGTTGTTGTTTCCTCCCCGCTTCCAAATGCATTTGCAGATTGAAGAAAAAAATACGCAATCATAACTGTCGGAATAACTGTAAAACTATCAAAGAAAGCCTCAATTTTTGAAAATCCTCTTTTTATATACGTTCCGAGTACGACACCGAAAAACACACCTATTACCATTCTAAGTGCCGCAATTAAAATAGATATACCAATCGTCCACTTCGCGCCTTCAATAACTAAATGTAAAAGGTCGTATCCTTTCCGATCTGTCCCGAGTAAAAATTGTAATGAAGGTGAAAACGGTGGCACTTGTGGATTTTCATCCGCATCATATTGCAATGTAACTTGTCTAATATGTCCATCATTCCATAACGTATTTCCGATGCTCAAAAGAACTAATAGGAGAAGAAACCCAATGCTTATCCAAAATCTTTTATCACGTTTTATATACGTCCACATATTATAATCTCTCCTTCATCGCAGCCGGAATGAGATAATGAAACAATTTAAATAAAATAAAAATCGGAATATATATAAGAAGCACACTAACGATGAAAACCTCAACTCTAATACCAAAATAAGATTTCAAAAACATAAAAATACCACCCGTATTAAAAATCCATTCTATAATATATAAATTAGATAACATAAAAAAGATATTCGTTTTCGCAAAGAATAATGTACTAAGCAACACATTTCGTAAAATATGACGATTTAAAATATGAAAGCGCCCCAGCCCTTTCGCCTTAGCAAATAGTACATAATCTTTTTCTAGTTCATTTTCAAAACGAAGCACGACCATTTTTACAAACATAATCGTAGTCGGGATGCTCAAACAAAGTATCGGCAATCCTCTAATTGACTCGCCTCCAATTGAAGCAATTTGAAAAGGTAAAAAACCTGTTTGTTTAAAAAACCATATAACTAAAATTTGTGATACTAAAATAAGAAGGATATCTGGAATAGATTCTAGGAAGATAAGAAATGATTTAATTCGATGTTGTATACGCGGTGAACTACTCATAATTACATAAACAATACAAAATGCTACAAATAATGAAATAAAAAAAGCAGCTAAAAAAATAATAATCGTTTCTTTATAATGGACGAACAGCTGCGGAAATAAAAATTTACCTTTCACATATTGCAAATTGGAAATATCCATTAAGTTCACAAACACTTCTTTTAAACTCTGTATGTACTTTGATACATCCAGCTTAAATCCATAAAACAATTTCGGCAGAGCCCCTAACATAATAATCCCCAAAATCGAAATAATAAATTGAATTGTCACTTCCATCCCATTCAGAAAAACTTTTTTGACCACGTTTTCCCTTCTCTCTCTTTATATTTTACTCTCTAATTTTATTCTTAATTTTCTGAATTGTAAATATTCAAACATAAAAAATCACTAGGTTATGATCCTAGTGATTCTTTATGCGCATGCCTTTCTCTTTTTGCAAACGGCATATACAAAATAAAACACCCAATAAGCGCTGCGAGTTCTAATGAAATAATATAGTAAGGATGCGGTCCTAACATATCGAGTAATGAAGCTGTTTCTGGCTTATGAGCTAAAAACATATAATTACCGCCTGTTTTATAATTCACAAACGAAACAAGCGGAATCAATATGTTTAAAAATATCATCGTACGCTTAATAGATTGCAAGGTCGGTCTATAGCCTTCCACCCAAGTCATAAAGAGTGGTGCCCAAATGAGCAATATATGCGCGATAAAATATTCAATGAAACGAAAATGCGGAAAAGCATACTGCAAGTTTGGCGTTAAAATAGCTTGTGATGCACCAATAATTCCCGTGAAAAATACAATCTCATATATGCGGTAACTTTTTGTTACGATCATAATCGACGCTAATAATAAACTAATCGTACATAATTCAAACGGTAATGAAGTAGCTAGCTCAAAAATCCCCGCTTTCCACTCCCACATATGAAGCCCAATTTCACTACCTATAAATAAAAATGCAATTGCATATCGAACCGTTATATTCCACTCACTTTGACGTAATACATCTTGGTATTGATACAGAAAAAATATCCCCACCAACATAATAAATAATATAAGGGCATGTTGCCTTGAGTATGGAATAAATGGTTTTAATGGGTGTGCGCTAAAATAAGCTTCCATCTTCCTTCCTCCTTTCCTCCATACAATATTATTGTAAGAAAGAAACGACGAGTCAATTCATTTGCTTACACTAGGACAACCTCTACCTTACATTTACATATTCATACCTTACAAAACTGTAAGGTTATTGTAAGCTAAAACGATTTGTCAGATTCTTTACCTCTTCTATACTTAATGTAGATACTAAAACGAACGAAAAGGTGATAAATAGATGAAGAAGAAAAATAAAGTGTTAATTACTAGTGTAGTAGCAATCGGAATTGCAGCTGGATCATACTTTGCATTTGCTGGTGGCGGTTCAGATGTAGCAATGGCATATAGCGGATATAAAGTAACCGAAAAACAAATCCAAAACGCGCAAAAATTTGGTGGCGAAGTTATTCCAAATGGAATTGAAACTATTTCATTCGATCCAACAAAAGGAACATATGAATTAGCTGTGAAAAAAGGCGATGAAGTGAAAAAAGGTCAGCTTCTATTTAAATACAATGATCCGACTGCGAAACAAGGTGTAACAGAAGCAGAAATGCAAAAGAAAATCGCACAAAAAGAAGTAACGTTGCTCCAAAAACAAATTGATGTAGCGAAACAAAAATTACAAAAAGATAAAAATGCAGGCCTTCCTGCTGAAGCATTAAAAGCATCAGAAGCCGAAGTTGGGCAATTAGAATCACAAATTGAAATGAAAAAGTTTGAAGTTGAAAAAGCTGATGAAATGATTAAAGCAGCAAAAGAGAAAGTAAACAATCTTTCTGTAACAAGTCCTGCTGATGGCGTAATTGATGATATCGTAAAAACTGCTGACGAAAAAACAGGTATGAGCGGAATTACTCTTCGTCACGCTGGTCAATTTAAAGTAAAAGGTCAAATTTCTGAATATGAGCTTGCTAGTATGAAAGTTGGGCAAGAAGTAACTGTTTCATCAAAAACTGTCGCTGGTAAGACTTGGACAGGAAAAGTAACAGAAATCGGTTCTACACCATTAAAGAGCATGGATGAAAATAAAACTGTTTCTAACTATCAATTCACTGTCACATTAGATAATAGTGACGAATTACAAAACGGCTTCCACGTTTACGTAACAAGTAAATCTGGCGAAGCAACTGGTACAATTGTTCCGAAAAGCAGTATCGTGAAAAAAGGTGACAAAAATGTTGTCTTCGTTGTAAAAGACGGTAAGGCGAAAGAACAAGCAGTTACTGTTGAATTCGAGACTGATAGCGAAGCAAAAGTTTCTGGAGTGAAAAAAGGAGAGGAAATTATCTCTAAACCTGAAAAAGACTTAAAAGATGGTATGGAGGTTGTCGCCCAGTGATTAACTTAAAAGGCATCACGAAATCCTTCCAAAATGGTGCAGAGTCCGTTCAAATATTACACGGAATTGACGTAACACTGAACCAAGGAGAATTCACTTCAATTATGGGACCTTCTGGTTCTGGTAAATCAACACTAATGAACATTATCGGTTGCTTAGATAAACCGACGACAGGTACGTACGAACTAGCCGGTCAAAATATTTCAAACATGACTGAAACAGAACTTGCACACGTACGTAATAAAGAGATCGGATTCGTATTCCAAAACTTCATGTTATTACCGAGACTTACAGCGCTTCAAAATGTAGAACTACCTCTTATTTACGCTGGAGTCGATAAAAAAGAAAGACGCGAGCGCTCATTAGCCGCTTTAACAAAAGTCGGTTTAGCTGATCGCGCTACTCACTTACCGAACGAATTATCCGGTGGTCAAAAGCAACGTGTCGCCGTTGCCCGCGCAATCGTAAATAACCCGAAATTCATTTTAGCCGATGAACCGACGGGAGCACTTGATACGAAAACAAGTACACAAATTATGGACCTCTTTTACGAATTAAATAAACAAGGCTCAACAATCATTATGATTACCCATGACCGTGAAATCGGGGAAGCTACAGCACGTCAAATTGTAATTCGTGACGGAAATATCGTCCAAGATTGGAGAGGTTAATTTTGAATACGAGTGAAAATATACGCATGGCCCTTTCCTCTATCTTTGCTCATAAAATGCGTTCTATCTTAACGATGTTAGGTATTATTATTGGGGTTAGTGCCATCATTACTATTATCTCGATTGGGGATGGAACAAACGCAAAGTTCCGCGAACAAATCGGGAATGAAAAAAAAGATCAGTTTTCTGTAAATTATAAGACAGAAGATTACTCAGATATGGACGGCAAAATTTCCTCAAGCATGTATGAAAGTATATCCAAAATTTCTGGTGTGCAAGAAGTTTATCCAGATGTAAAAGGAAAAGAAAAAGTATATGCAGGAAAAAAAGAATTAGATCTTGATATTACCGGTGCAAAAGGTGATTATTTTGAAGATACATCTAAATTCAAACTTGAGCACGGCAGATTTTTAACAGCAGCTGATTTAGACAGACCTGAACACACAATTGTATTAAATACAGATGCTTTTGATAAATTATATTCTTCATGGGAACCAAACTTATATGTAGATATAAAAGGTACACCATACAAAGTAGTTGGCGTATATTCAATAAAAGCAATGATGGGTGGCATGACATTTAAAGAAGGTGTCATTTCAGCAGAAAACTGGCCTGTACTATTCGGGAAAAACAACTACGATTCTGTAACGGTAAAAATTGCTCCTGGTCAAGATAAGGAAACTGTTCAAGAAGCAGTTGTAAAATCATTAAATGAAGCAAAAAAACCAGAGCATTCAGGTAAATTTGAAGTACCAGATCCACAAGAATTCTTAAAAGAAATTGATAGCTTCACAGGTATATTAAAAAGTGTATTCGGTGGTATTGCTGCTATTTCCTTACTTGTAGGTGGTATTGGTGTAATGAACATTATGCTAGTATCTGTAACAGAGCGTACACGTGAAATTGGTATCCGTAAAGCATTAGGTGCAACACGTGGTAAAGTATTAATGCAATTCTTAATCGAAGCTTGTATTTTAACAGCACTTGGTGGTTTTGTCGGATTTATGCTTGGAATCTTCTTCGCATGGATTGTCGCAATGTTTGCAGGATGGCCACTTGTCGTTTCACTAAAACTAGGACTTATCTCCGTTGCCCTATCTATGTTAATCGGTATACTATTCGGTTTACTACCAGCTAACAAAGCTGCCAAACTGGATCCAATTGAATGTTTACGATATGAATAAACAAAAACGTAGGAGTTTATACTCCTGCGTTTTTTATTTACCTATTAAATCGAGTTTCTTCTATTATATATGTTTCACGTTACAACTATCATTCTAATACTCTTCATTATTTATAGGTACTAAGGCTATTATCTAATCCTATTATTGCAAAAATACTATGTAACAGACGAAAATCAAGGCGTAATTTTTTCCATACTTCGACTGATTTTGTAACAATTATATCGATATTTTATTAAATTTCACCTCATTTATATATTTTCACGCCTAAAAAGATTATCGTTTCATAACTAAATTTCCATTCAAACAGTAAAATAAGCTATTTTTGTAACACTATAGATATCATCAAGAAATATTACTGTAATATTATTAACGTTACAGTAATTGAAATACTACTCATTTTGTGTTTCATATGCCCTAATACGCCAAAAAACAACAAGGAAGCGCTATCAGGATATTTATGGAATTGTTACAGAATATTAATGCCCCATTACGAAAGCTTTGTAATTTTATGTTTTTCGCAAATAAGAAAATAATGGTTGCTATAATGAGGTCAACGAAAACAAATGCAATGGAGGCTATTATGAAAAAATTTATGGGTATAGCAACAGCAGCGGTTTTTGGTCTTGGGATTTTCACAACATCTGCTAAAGCAGAAACAATCGTAACGACTGACGTACTAAACGTACGAGAAAACCCAACTACTGAATCAAAAGTTGTAGGAAAATTATTAGATGGATATAAAGTAAATGTTTTACATACAGAAAATGGTTGGTCAAAAGTTCAATTGAATAGCGGTAAAGAAGCTTTCATAAGCGCTGACTATACAAAAGACACTTACTACGTAACAGCAAACGTATTAAACGTACGTGCTGGGGCAAACACAGACTCAGAGATTCTTGGTAAGTTGAAAAAAGATGATGTAATTGAAACAACACACCAAGTACAAAATGATTGGATTCAATTTGAATATAACGGAAAAACAGCTTATGTTCATGTTCCTTACTTAACAGGTAAAGCACCAGTTAAAGTTCAACCAGTAGCTAAAGTTGAAAAAACGACTACAGTTCAAGATACAGCTAAAGTTCGTGAAGCAGCTAAAGCTCAGGAAGTAGCTGAAACTCAAGCAAAAGCTAAAGCAGTGGAAGCAACTAAAGCTCGCGAAGCAGCTGAAGCTCAAGCAGAAGTTAAAGCTCAAGAAGCGGCTAAAGCTCGTGAAGCAGCTAAGGCTCAAGAAGCAGCTAAAGCTCAGGCAGATGCTGAAGCTCAAGCAGAAGTTAAAGCTCAAGAGGCAGCTAAAGCTCGTGAAGCAGCTAAAGCTCAAGCAGATGCTGAAGCTCAAGCAGCGGCTAAGGCTCAAGAAGCAGCTAAAGCTCGTGAAGCAGCTAAAGCTCAAGAGGCAGCTGAAGCTCGTGAAGCAGCTAAGGCTCAAGAAGCTCGTGAAGCGGCTAAGGCTCAAGAAGCGGCTAAAGCTCAAAAACCAGCTACACAACAACCTGTTGCAAAAGAAACTGAAACAAGTACACCATCATCTTCTCGTGAGTTACGTGTTGTAGCAACAGCTTACACAGCAGATCCACTTGAAAATGGTTATAAAGCAGGCGACCAAGTAAAATCAGCTTTAGGCCACAACTTAACAGCTAATCCAAACATGAAACTAATTGCAGTTGATCCAAGTGTCATTCCATTAGGTTCAAAAGTATGGGTTGAAGGTTACGGAGTAGCAATCGCTGGTGATACTGGTGGAGCTATTAAAGGTAATAAAATCGACGTTTTAATGCCAGATAAAGGTTCATCAAGTAGCTGGGGACGTAAAACAGTTACAGTTAAAGTATTAAACTAGTTATAAAAAAGAGCCAGTCTCATCGTTGAGACTGGCTCCTTTTCTATAATTATTACATTCTTTCTTTCTCTTGAAAGTAAGCAATATTGTCTCGAAGCCACTCCCTCTCCGACATAAACAAGTTTCCACGTTTTTTGTATACCTTATCAAATATCTTTAAAACTTCTTCATGATTAGCAAACTTATGTAAGAAACGAAGAGCAATGATAATCTCTGCTTCATCCGTAGGCTCTACTTCATTTTTACGTCTTCTAGCAACAATTTTATTCACACGTTCGCAAATTGCTCTCATTGCCATTTCGTCGCCATACGTATAAATAGCTCGAACAGCTTCATATTTCACCATAACATTTCTATCATGTAAAGCTTCAATATAAACTATTTGTAAGTCCGATCCCCCTATTTTTGCTAAAACCTCAATAACGGTTGAACGAACATAGGCACTATTACTATATAAAAGCTTTGTTAACGGCAGAATCGATTGCTTCGTTCCAATCTCAAACAATGTATAACAAATATGTGTAATCTCATCTTTATTTTCTTCAGTATCCAACAACTTTAGCAACGCACTTTCCGCTTCTAACGATTTATATAACTTTAAGGAAGCAACTGCCCAATAACGAACACTATCGTTTTTATGATAAATATACGGAATGATTTTATTTGTACTACTTATTTCTGGCAATGTATAAATATTACTAAGCAGTTCACTTAACAAAGTCGGGCTTTGTTCACATTCCAAACGATCTATAAGATAATCAGCAATATAGATTTCCTTCGTATTGATGGCGAGTTTCGTCATTAAATAATAAATATCTTTCTTCATAGATACCTTTTTTGCTTTGATTACCTTCTGCTGTAAATAAAGAAAAGTTAATAAGTCATTTAACGCTTTTGCTTCATCATACGCACGATGCCAAATCTCTGTTTCCTCATCAGCCATCCGCCTTAATAAATCATCTATATACTCTTCCATCTCCTTCTCTCCCGTCCAAATTAAGTCTATCTCTTTGCATTCTATATACGATAGATTACTATTTCAACAGAAAAAAGAGGATGTCACAGCATCCTCTCCTTCTCTTCCCTATTCCACACAAGTAAACTGCGTCCAAGCTCCTACATAATCTAGTAAGAATAACTCCTCTTCTGCAATTGTACCGACAATATTTTTCCGTTCATCTATCGGCATTTCTTTCAGAATGATTTGCAGTTCACCTTTATACTTACCAAATGAATTGTTTCCAATTACAACTTGCCCTCTTTCCTGCAGCACACTTTCACGCACTGGGAAGTCATAATCTTTGTACTTTTTACGTACTTCTGTAGAACGTACCATATACTCTGTTATGTCGCCGCGCCTTACGTGTAATTCTTGCAGCGTAGCTCTCTTCTCTACTTCAGTCGCTTCGTCTACAAAGTGCACTTTTAGCTGTAACATGTAGCGATTTAAGTTTCCTAGTTTCTCTAACTCTTCCTCACTCGCATAAGCATTTCCGATAATGACATCATCAATTAACCCTGTTGCCCATAAATGCTTCGCTTGTACTTCAATTGGTAAATTACGATGCTCTTCTAATGTACATAATCCATCGTTAATATCCCATGGACCGATGTTTGCGACATGTGATGTAATAAAGGCTGCACTGCGAATACCATGCTTTTTAAAGCGTTCACTACAGCGAATGAAATAATCGTATGGAAGACCAGTGAATTTTTGCGGATAAAAATTATGGCAACCAATTAAAGCTGATTTATTCGCTTGATGCGAAAGAATATTTTCTAAGTACGCAATATCGTTACTTACATTTAACTCAATTTTTAAACCGTACGGATTATTCGTCATTTTCGCTTCCGTTAATCCGTCAAAACCTACATCTAAACGAATACCGTCTGCGCCTAATTCTGCGAAAAATGATAGATCGCTATAACTAATACCAAGCTGATCAAACACAGCTGGAGCTACATCTAAAATAACTTCCATATTGTTATCTTTTGCGTGATTGATAATCTCTTTAAATTCAGCTACAATTTCTTCTTTCGGACGATTCACAGATAACAAACAAGTAAATATTCTTGAGAAACCGTGTCGTGCCGCTGCGGAAATATAAGCCATATCTTTTTCTTTCGTTGAATGTTCTGGATAAAGTGAAATTCCTAATTTACGCTCCATGCTTTTGCATCTCCTTCACACGTTGTATTAATGCCATGCTCGTAAATCTATATTTTGCAGATAAACACGTTGCACATAAAATTGTCGGTACAATAATTACGTACGGTGATTGCAATCCTAACATTACATATGCACCCATTGAACAACCGATAAATAAAACTGATACTAGTAGTAACACTAATAAAGATTTACTTTGTACCCATTTCGAATAATGGGCAATACACTGTCCGACCACGAATGTAATTAAGATGATAATTGCTCCGAGCATTCTGTTTTCTCCTCTCCTGCTAATTGTTGTTTCTCATACATTTTGAAGAATGGATAGTAAATAACGAATGAGATGACAAAGTTAACAAGTACAAGTACACCAGCCATAATTGTCCAGTCCGTACTAATTACCGCTGCAATTGGTGCTAACATCGTAAATGGCAGTTTCGCCATCATAAGTGGAATCATACCTGAAACAACTGCAAAATATGATACTGTCGTTGTCACTAACGGTGTAATAACGAACGGAATAATTAGAATTGGGTTCATTACAATCGGTGCCCCAAAAATAATTGGTTCGTTAATATTGAATAAACCTGGTACGAATGATAATCTACCTAACTCTTTTAGGAACTTAGATTTAGAGAACATAAACATAATTACTAAAGCTAACGTTGAGCCTGATCCGCCAATCCATACGAACCATTGAATAAATTGCTCTGTAAATAAGTTTGGTAACTGATGTGCATTTCCTGTAGCCGTGAATACTTCCATATTTTCAAGAATTGCTGAATCCCACATCGGACGAATAATTGGTCCTAAAATCGCTGGTCCATGTATACCGAATGACCAGAAAAACACGATTAAGAATACTGTTAATAAACCACCGAATAAATTATTTCCTACTAATACTGATTTTAATGGTGCGATTAAATATGTGATCGTTGTATTCACATCAAATTTCAAACCGTAGCGAATGCCCCAGAATAAAAGAATAACTGCTAATGTTGGAATTAATGCTGCAAACGAATTTGAAACTGCTGGTGGTACACTATCTGGTAATTTAATGGAGATATTATGCTTAATCATAAAATGATAAATTTCTACTGCAATTAATGCTGTAACAATTGCGCCGAATAAAGACGTTGCACTTAATGTTCCTACTGAAATATATCTACCTGCATCAATAACACCTGGTACAGCTTTCGTAATTTGAATTGGTTCAACTGATGCTAGTAAAAAGGCGAGTACAGATAATAACCCTGCACTTAACTGATTGAGCTGATAAAAGTTCGCGAGCGAAGCCCCTACACCAAACGCTGCGTATAATGCCATTAGTCCTACTGTAAATCGGAATGGAATATCTAAAATATGGCGAAACGGTGCAATCCATTCCATATATGCATCAATTGGTAAATTTAAAAAGATAACAAAAAATGATCCGACGATCGTTAACGGCAATGTAGAAATAACCCCGTTTCGAATTGCTAATAAATGTCGTTGTCCTGCAATCTTTTGCGTTGTTGGCATAATCTTTTGTTCCATAAAACTCATAAACCCATTCATCAATAGCCCTCCTCTTTCTCTCTACTATAAAAGAATGAAATAAACTTTATAACATTATAATGTTTATATTTAAAAAGATATAATTATGCTAAAACTAATTGTTCTGCTTGCTTAAGCACCTTCAAACCATCACACATGCCATAATCTCGTTGGTCTATAATCGCAACTGGTATATTGTATGAATTTGCAAGAAATTCTACAGCTGGAAATAAATATTTCACCTGTGGGCCAATTAAAACGACATCGGCTTCCTTAATTTCAAGCTTCACTAGTTCTGAATCAACTGCCTTAATTTTATAATTCTTCCCCTGTTTCTTTGCCTCTTCTTGCATTTTTCTTACGACCATACTCGTTGACATACCTGCTGCACAACATAATAAAATGTACATCTTATACGGTCACTTTCTCTTCTACTCGTTTATGAAGAGCAATAAATTCTTCAGCCAGTTCTTTCACTGTAATTGCATTCATTAAATGATCTTGTGCGTGCACCAACAGTAAACTAATTTCTGCATGATTTCCTCTTGCCTCTTCTTGAATTAAATCCGTTTGAATACGATGCGCTGCTGAAATTTCCTCACTAGCAAGTTTCATCTTTTCACCGGCATTCCCGAAATCTCCTTGTCTTGCAAAAGCAATTGCTTCAAGCGCCGCACTTCTCGCATTGCCACCATGTAAAATTAACGCAAATGGAGTTTGCATATCAGCCATTTTAAATTCCCCCAAGCTATATGTTTTCTATATTTCCATCTTATTATGAAAACGCATACAATTAAACATAAAAAACTTCCGTTATGTAACGGAAGTTTTTATATACTTTTTCAAAATGATAATAAAATCTCTTGAAAATCTTCAATTACCTCGGTCTGAGTAAGTTTCTCTATCGTAGTTTGACTAGACATAATATCATATAAAAAATCATAAAGCCTTTGCAAATCTTCATTATTATTGCGCTTTACACTAAATAAAATAATTACTTGTACTTTTTTATCTCCCCAATCAACAGCCTTTTCAAGTGTGCAAAACATCAAAAAAGTTTCCTCACTTAATAACTGCATCGGATGCGGGATTGCAACTGAATTCCCAACCGCTGTCGGAGACGTATTTTCTCTTTCCATAACAGAAGCATAAAAGTTTTCTGGTACATAGCGTTTCTCAGCAGCTTTCTCACATAAAAACTGAATAACATCCTCTTTCGTAGAAGCACTATAATTTAAAAAGATTAAATCTTCCTTAATATAAGGCTGCACACTAGTATTCACATGCGTAAACAACCGCTGACCAATCGATTTAATCTCTTTATCATCAAATATTGAATTCACTTTTATAACTGGAACAGGCAAGCCACTCGGTATATGAATCGTACTAATAATACAATCTATTTTTTCTTTATAAAGATCTTCTACTTTCAATTGATAATAGCCTGTAATACCTACAATCTCTAATTTATCTCGGAACTGTGATAAAATTTTATATTTTAATAGTTGGGCACTTCCTTGACCAGTCGCACAAACTAATAAGCATCTTTTCTTTTGATTTTGCTCCTGCAAACGGCTCATAGCTCCACCGAAGTGAATTGCAATATAACCAATTTCACTTTCAGGGATCGATTCACTCGTATATTCACCAATGATATCTCCAACGAGAACCGCAATTTCAAAAGCATACGGATAATTCTTTTTCACTTCTGCCAAAAGAGGATTTCTCGTATTTAACTTATACTTCAAACGATTTAATAACGTTTTTAAATGAATACCAAATCCAAATAATAATTCTTCATCATAATAAAAAATAAGATTCCGTTCTTCCGCTACTTTAAAAAGAATATGTTGCATAAATGCATATATATCTTTCCCTAATAGCTCTTCTATATTTTCATAGCGATTTCTCGTTGTAACAGCAGTACTTAATAAATGCATCGTCACATATAATACTTCTTCTTCTGGAAATGAAAATTTTAACGCTTTCTCTAAATCTCCTAAAATCTGCTTCGCAATTGTATATTCTTTCTTTATTATAAGTTCTGATTGCTCCGCATGCAGTCCTTTCATATAATGTTGACTTTGACAACGCTTTAATGCGATTGCAATATGAATGACTAAATTATCAATTTCTATATCAGATAAATATATTGTTCCGCCTTCAATATACTTTAATATAATTGAACGAATGAGTGATATATGCGGTAGCGATAAATATGTCTCCGTCTGCTCAAATTGCTCATGAAACGGAGTATGGTCATAACGCGGTAAACCATATTGTGATAAACAAGAACGAATATTAAATTCCTCTCCAACAATACGTATACCATAATACGGTCTCTTCTCAATTTGTAATTTATAGCGACCACATATATCTGTAACATCTTTCATAATTAAATTGACCGTTGATTTGCTCACATACATCTCTTCCGCTAATTCTGAAAGCTTCACATATCCCTCTGTCATTAAAACACGCTGCAGAATGTACGCTATTCTTTCTTCATAAGAAGTTGGGATCTTTTCCGTCTGTTTTTGAAATAGACTCACACAAAAGTCTTCAAATTTCTTCTTTTGTATAATTTCTAATTCGTACCCAGTCCCTCTTTGCGATTCGATTTTCGCTCCATTTTCTTCCAATATATCATTTAATAATTTTATATCCTTTTGAATCGTCTTCGTCGATACATGTAAACGGCCCGCTAAAAAAGCTCGATTTAACATCGATTTCTCTTCTAAAAATTCCTCTAAAATAGAAATTAATCGCTGATGCACCTTTGTCATAGCTCTTCCTCTCGCTCTTTATATATAAAGGGGGAAAAGCTGCTGAAATCAGTAGTTTTTCCCCTTTATATTCTCTCTATTTCTTTAATGTAAATCCGAATTTATCCCATGCTTGTAAATAGTCTAGTAAGAAAATCTCTTCTTCTACAATTCGACCAACTACATTTGTTTTTCCTGTATTCACCATATCTTTTAATGCAATTTGTAATTCGCCTTTATACTGACCATATTGTTCATTATCAATTAATAAATCCCCACGCTTAATTTCACGCGTATTATGAGGTTTAAACTCTTCTTTTTTATATTTCACACGACTTTGTGTAGAACGAATCATATATTCAGATACATCTCCGCGATAAAAATGTGGTTCGTTTAATACGATAATTCTTTCTAGTTCTGTCGTTGTATCATATATTTCTATATCAAATGTTTGTTTCTCTTTATTTAATGCACCTAGTGCTTGTAATTCTTCTTCTGACGCATATGCGTTTGCAATAATAACATCATCAATTAATTCCGTCGCGAATAAATGTTTCGCCTGTGTTGTCATCGGTAATTCACGATGCTGCTCTAATGTACATAACCCTTCTGTTACTGGCCAAGGTCCATATGTTGCATCAAATGATGAAATAAAAGCAGCCGTTCTCATACCGTAATCTTTAAATTGTTTCGAGCATTTAATGAAATGATCGTATGATAACCCTGAATAACGATGCGGATAAAAATTATGACAACCAATTAAATTTTCACGATTTGGTCTATGACTCATAATGTTATCTACATACTTCGTACCATTGCTCATATTAATCTCAATTTTCAAACCATACGGATTATAAGTCATAATTGATTCTTCTAATCCTGAAAAACCAACATCTAAACGAATACCGTACGCACCCAATTCATGGAAGAATGATAAATCATTATACGAAATACCTAATTGTTCAAAAACAGATGGACTAATATCCACTAATACTTGGAACCCTAATGCATTCGCATGTGAGATCGTTTCTTTAAATTCTTCAATAATTTTCTCTTTTTCTCCATCCACAGATAATAAACATGTGAACACACGTGTAAACCCATATTTACTTGCTAATGTTAAATACTCCTTATCTTTCTCTACTGTTGAATGTTCTGGATAAATAGAAATACCTAATCGTCTCATATGTACACGCCTCTTTCTTCATCATATTGTAAACCTTTTCAAATATATGTAGTGAAAAAGTATATATCCCCTTCTTGTTCACTACTCCTTTGAATCCGCTTTCTTTAAAGAAAAAACAATTTCTATCATTCTTAACACCTACAAGTCTATACATCTATACTTTACATCTTTTTTTCATAGTTGTGTAGCCTTTACACAAATTTGTCAGTTTTTCACCTTAAAAATTGTTATCCGTTTTCAAGACACCTTCCTTGACTGTTGCATTGGCCAATACATATACTCGAAAGAAAAGAGAAAATTTTATATAGGGGATGAATATATGGGAGAAGCAATACTCGTAAAACGAGAACCGTTATGGACAAAAGAGTTTGTTGCTTTAATTTTTGCAAACTTATGTATGTTTTTAGGGTTTCAAATGTTAATTCCAACCTTACCTGTTTATGTGAAAGAAATTGGTGGCACAAGTTCAAATATCGGATTTGTTGTCGGCATGTTTACCGTTGCGGCACTTTTTGTTAGACCGCTAACTGGGAACGCCTTGCAAAAATTCAATAAAAAAATCATTTTAATGATCGGTACTGCTATCTGTTTACTCGCTATGGGCAGTTACCTTTTCGCCTCAACTATTTTTCTCTTGCTTGCTGTTCGTATTTTGCACGGAGCTGGTTTCGGTATTACAACGACTACATATGGAACTGTCGTTTCTGATTTAATTCCCTCAGCTCGCCGCGGAGAAGGCATGGGATATTTTGGTCTTTCTGGAACACTTGCAATGGCCCTCGGTCCACTTATCGGACTATGGCTTATGCAAACATATAACTTCACAATTCTTTTTTTATGTGCATTATCGTGCACAATTGTTTCATTAATATTAACGAAACTACTTCAAATCCAAAAAACGAAACAGCCTCCACAACAATCATCTAGTACTTTTCTCGATGGATTTATTGAGCGTAAAGCTTTACTTCCTTCATTATTAATATTATGTATTACATTAATGTACGGAGGAATCGGAAGTTTTATCACACTATTTGCTACAGAAGTCGGCATAGCTGATATTAGTCTCTTCTTTTTATGTAACGCACTAGCAATCGCTGTGACTCGTCCATTCTCTGGAAAGCTATATGATGCGAAAGGCCATACATTCGTCATCATTCCGGGAGTTATTATAACGTTTACAGGTATTATTTTATTGTCGTATACGACGACAATTCCGAGCTTAATTATTGCTGCAGCATGTTACGGAAGTGGTTTTGGAGCGATCCAACCTGCACTACAAGCATGGATGATTGACCGCGTAGCACCGCATCGACGCGGCGTAGCAACTGCTACATTCTTCTCCGCATTTGACCTTGGAATCGGCGCTGGAGCGATTATCTTTGGATTTATTGCTCACTTTACAAACTATGCAACTGTATATCGTTACTCCTCTCTATTACTTATTGCTTTTCTCTTCATTTACATTACAAGCATAAGAAAACAAAAGCATGGCGATAAAAACACGGAAAAAGCTGCTGGATAATTCAGTGGCTTTTTTATCATGTTAAAATAATTGTTTTCCCTCATTTTGCTGTTCTAAAACTACATGCATTTCCCTACATATTTTTTTAACGTTCATCAAAAAATATACGATGAACTTGCAGACGCTTTCCTTGATATTCGACTGAACAACATTATTCTAAAAAGTGTGATTTCTTTACAAAATTAAGATTTATACAAGATAAAAACCAATGAAATGCAGTTGTTTCTTTAAGGGATTGTAAACTTTTATTCCCTTTGTAAATTTAGTGTAAATTTTACTAGCAAACCGTTTACAGTGACTCAAGGTTCAGTTAATAATTACATCGTACATGAAATTTAAGGAGTGGAATGCGTGGAATATAATGTTCAAGATATGATCTTCCAGTTCATTGGTGGATTAGGTATTTTCTTATTCGGGATTAAATACATGGGCGATGGACTGCAACAAGCAGCTGGAGATCGTCTTCGCGATATTCTAGATCGTTTTACAACAAACCCACTTATGGGTGTACTAGCAGGTATGTTAGTTACTGTATTAATCCAATCCAGTTCAGGAACAACCGCTTTAACAGTCGGACTTGTAAGTGCCGGATTTATGACATTAAGACAAGCAATCGGTGTTATTATGGGTGCAAACATCGGTACGACAGTTACTGCATTTATTATCGGAATTAAAATCGGAGAATATGCTCTCCCAGTTATGGCAGTTGGAGCAATCTTACTATTCTTCTTTAAAAATAAAAAAGTACATTCTGTAGGTCAAGTTGTATTCGGTTTTGGTATGTTATTCTTCGGTTTAGAATTAATGAGCGCAGGTATGAAGCCTCTTCGTTCTTTAGAATCATTCCAAGAATTAACAGTGAGCATGAGTGATAATCCAATTTTAGGAATTGTTGTCGGTACAGTCTTTACTTTAATTGTACAAAGTTCAAGTGCAACAATCGGTATTTTACAAGAACTATTCGGTCAAGGTGCAATCGATTTACAAGCAGCTCTTCCTGTATTATTCGGTGATAACATCGGTACAACAATTACAGCTGTATTAGCAGCAATCGGTACTTCAATTGCAGCAAGACGTGCAGCATTAGTTCACGTTATCTTTAATATTATCGGTACAATTATCTTTACAATTTTATTAATACCATTTACAAGTTTAATTCAATATTTCCAAACATCATTAAACTTGAATCCAGAAATGACTATTGCATTTGCACACGGAACATTTAACGTAACAAATACAATCATTCAATTCCCGTTCATTGCAGTGTTAGCATGGATCGTAACAAAAATTATTCGTGGTGAAGATGCAGCGATTGACTTCAAACCACAACATTTAAATCCAATCTTTATTGAACAATCTCCAGCCATCGCTTTAACTGAAGCTCAAAAAGAGATTATCCGTATGGCTGAGTTCTCATTACATGGATTAAAAGAAGCAAATCAATTTTTAAATACACAAGACAAAAAACACGCAAACATGGCTACTCAATTAGAAGGAGCTATTAACAATTTAGATAAAAAAATTACCGAGTATTTAGTTTTACTATCAGAAAAGCCACTTTCACCTACGGATTCTGAAAAACATTCTGTTTTAGCAGGTGTTGTTGGAGATATTGAACGTGTCGGTGATCATGTAGAAAACCTTGTAGAACTTGTAGATTTCCAAATTTCAAACCGTGTTTCACTATCAGATGAAGCATTAGCTGAATTAAACGAAATGCTTGAGTTAACAATTTCAACACTGCAAGACTCAGTTGAAGCTTTAACAAACTTCGATACTGAACTAGCTCAAACTGTTATTGCCAAAGAACGCAAAATCGACCAAATGGAACGTGTTCTTCGTAAACGTCACGTATTACGTCTAAACGAACGCAGCTGTTCAGGTGATGCAAGTATCATCTTCGTCGATATGGTAAGTAACTTAGAGCGCATTGGCGATCACGCTGTAAATATCGCTGACGGTGTTTTAGGTGAACAAGGAAAAATCAATCTAAAACAATCATTATAATAAGAAAGAGACGCTAACTTAAGCGTCTCTTTTTTCATTATATTTTAACAACTGTTCTTCCTTTTAACTTTCCTTGCAATATAAGTGCAAACTTCTTCTCTAATTCTTCTAATGTACATTCTTCTGTATAAGATAGTAACTCTTTATTTCCCCATTCTTTCGCTAAAAGCGTCCAAACATCTCTTCTCACATCTACTGGGCATTGCACGGAATCTATCCCTAAAAGGCTTATACCTCGTAAAATAAACGGATATACCGTTGTTTGTAGTTCCTGGCCTGCCACATTACCGCATGTCGTTACACAACCACCATACTTTACTGTTTTTAAAGCTGTTTCTAGCATATGTCCACCTACAGTATCGATAACTCCCGCGTATATCCCTTTTAACATCGGTCTTCCTGATTCATCATTCAATTCCGCGCGATGAATCACCTTTTTCGCTCCTAGACGTAGTAGCATATCTTCCTCTTCCATTTTTCCTGTCGCTCCTACTACGTTAAACCCTAGCTTACTTAATATACTAACAGCTACACTCCCTACGCCGCCTGTAGCACCCGTTACTAAAACATCTCCCATACTAGGCTTGACTCCTGCTCCAATAAGCTTATATACCGACAAAGCCGCAGTAAAACCTGCTGTCCCATACATCATACTTTCCTTTAATGACATTCCTTCCGGTAAAGGCACGACCCAAGATGATGGCACGCGAATATATTCTCCGAAACCACCAGAGGTATTCATACCTAAGTCATATCCCGTTACAATAACTTGATCTCCTGCTTTAATGGTAGCATCTTCACTACTCACAACCACTCCTGCAGCATCAATTCCTGGCGTATGAGGATATGTTCTCGTAACACCCTTATTACCAGTAGCTGAAAGAGCATCTTTATAATTTAATGAAGAATAATGAACTTGTATGAATACGTCTCCCTCAGGTAAACTACTTACTTCTCTCTCAACAACTTTTCTTACAAACTGATGATTTTCCTTTTCGTTCACAACGATTGCTCGGAATGATGTATGATTCATTATGCTCTCTCCTTTATCCGTCAAATTCTTCTTTATTATATAGAAGAAATAAGTAAGCTTACTCATCTCTTCTTGGCTATATTTCAACAAATCTTACTTCTCTATCACTTTCTCACAATATATATTTTCATTTCTACTAAAACAACTTATACTTATTCTACATCTCAAAAATATAATATAGAAAATCTGACTTTTTATAAATATATTGAATTTTTACGAAATGTAAATGTTTTGTAATGTTTTTTTTCGCTAAATTTCATTATAATAAGTGGATATGAGTGTCGTATTTCAATCCAAATGAAGGAGTACAGGAAATGGAGCAAAACCCATCTTTGCAAGAAAATACACGCAATAAACCGAAAAAAAATAAGAAAAAAATAAAAATTATTATAAGCGCTATACTATTCGTTTTATTAATAGGCGGCGGTTATACTTGGTTTTTAGTAAATAAAGCATCTTCTGCTGTTCGAAATGCCGCACACGATTTAGCACGCGGTGATAAATCTGATTTACGTGATAAGGCTGTAAAACCTATTACAAACAATGTCTCTGTTTTAATAATGGGTGTTGATGAAAGCGATGTCCGTGGAAAAGAATATGGTGAAGCTATAAGAACAGACGCGCTTTTACTTGCAACATTTAATAAAGATAGCAAAACTGTTAAACTATTAAGTATCCCACGTGACACATATACTTATATTCCAATAGAAAAGAAAAAAGATAAAATTACACACGCTCATGCATTCGGTTCTGCTAAAAACGGAAAAAATGGTGGACCACAAGCAAGCATTGATGCAGTTGAAAAATTAATGAATGTTCCTGTCGATTATTTTGTAAAATTCAACTTTAAATCATTTATAAAAATCGTCGATGACTTGGGCGGTGTTGAAGTTGATGTACCAGTTGAATTTACTGAGCAAGATAGCAATGATAATGCTGAGGCTATTCACCTAGAAAAAGGTGTTCAAAAGCTAAATGGCGAAGAAGCTCTTGCTCTTGCTAGAACAAGACACATCGATAGTGATGCAATGCGTGGACAACGTCAACAACTCGTTATCGAGGCTATTTTAAAGAAACTAACTAGTGTTGGTTCTGTAACAAAAGTTGGCAACATCATTGATGATATTAACGGCCAATTCGTTACAAACTTAACATTTGATGATATGCTTTCATTCTATAAATATGGATCGGATTCGGAAATTGAGAAATTACAAATCCAAGGTGATGATTGCTATATGGCAAAAGGTGACGATACTTGTAGCAAATCTGCTGGTGGTGGTCGAACTTACTACTACAATCCAGATAAAAAAGAATTAGCTAATGTTACAAATGAACTTCGTACTCATCTTGGACTACCTGCATATACAAAGTTTGACTCAGACTCTGATTCGAAAAAGACAAAAGAATCTAAGTCTGAAAATTCAAGTGAACGCGAATCAAGTAACCATGAAGTGAAAAATAAGAACAAAAATAGCAGTGAAGATACAGAAACATCGTCTAACGACAATGAATAGTAAAGAAGCCGTACTCTATGGAGGTAGAGTACGGCTTCTTTTTATTTCTTCAGAATTAAAAATCAGAACTTTCTAACTATCTTTTTTAATATTTTTAAATTATAATAAATAGTAGCAATCTATTCCAATTATCAGGGGGCTCATACATATGAAAGCTGCAGTAAAACATAACATCTCAGATTTTAAAGACTACTTAAAATCCAACGATATATACATGGAAGAAAATATAGATGAAAATGATGGCTCTGTTCATTTTTCAGTAGGATTAGAGACTGAAGCTGGCGCAAAAATTCAACTTATCGCTGCTTTCCAAAACGAACATCCTACGGTGGATATATACTGCTTCAATGTTGCTCACGTACCTGATGCAACATCAACAAATGATATTTTACATGTCATCAATGAATTAAATACATCTTATCGCTTTGCAAAATTCACATTAAATAAGCAAAATGCAATTGATATTTCAACATCTCTTGCATTCTCAGAACCAAACTTTAATCCAGCACTTGTCTTTGAACATACGAGAATGCTATATAAATTAGCGAATGACGAATATAAAAACTTAATGAAAGTTATTTGGGCATAAATAAAAGGATGGGCTGCAAGCAGCCCATCCTTTTATTTCGATATCATATCAATCCACATCTTAATAGCAGTGCCGACAATTAAAATCGATAACATATATTGTAGTACTTTTTGATTTATCCTCTTCCCGACTCGCGCTCCAAGTGGCGCAGCAAATATACTTGCAACCGCAATAATTAGAGCTGGAATGATAACTACTTGTCCAGTAATCACTTTTCCAGTCGTAATCCCTACTGAGGAAATAAACGTAATAGCGATAGATGTCGCTATCGTCATGCGCAATGGTAATTTTAAAATAACTAGCATAATAGGAACTAAAAGAAACGCACCTCCAGCTCCAATAATGCCCGAAACACCTCCTACAATAAACGCTAACACACTTGCTAACCATTTATTATACTTAACTGCTCCACTATTATTTTTCTTCGGTACAAACATCATCATAGCTGCAATGGTCGCCAATACTGTATAAACAACATTTACAGCGTGTTCATCTAATAGATTTGCACTAAAACTTCCTATAAAACTTCCTATTAATATACTAGCTCCCATATACATAACTAACGTTTTATTCATGTCATTACTTTTCCGGTATGCCCACGCGCCTGCAAAAGTTGCAAAGAATACTTGTACCGCTGTAATACCGCTCACTTCATGTGACGTATAGCCAGTAAATCCTAGCAATACTGGAATGTATAAGATCATCGGATAATTAATAATCGCGCCACCAATCCCAACCATTCCTGATATAAATGATCCTATAAACCCAATTATAAAAAGTAATACGACTAAGCTCATCTTACATCCCCCGCCTTCTAAAAAGAAGGTGATTTAAATGAATAAGTTTACATTCCCATCCGAAGCATCTGCTAAATATGCCCCTACACCTGCAAACTCTACGCCTTCCATAATCTCTTCCTCTTTTAACCCTAATAAATCTACTGTCATTTGACAAGCTACAAGTTTAATCCCCTGTTCTTTTGCCAAATCAATTAAATCTGGCAAAGGCATTGCATTATGTTTTTTCATAATGCCTTTAATCATCTTTGGTCCCATACCAGCAAAATTCATTTTGGATAACCCCATCTTATCAGCACCGCGTGGCATCATTCTTCCAAATACTTTTTCTATAAATGTTTTCTTTACATTCACATATTCATCTTTCCTTAAAGCATTTAATCCCCAGAAAGTATGAAAAATAGTTACCTCTTGATCATACGCCGCTGCGCCATTTGCAATAATATAAGCAGCCATTGCTTTATCGTAATCTCCGCTAAATAAAACGATTGTTGTTTTCTTCTGTTGTTCCATATTGTTCTCCCTCCAATTACCTATAGGGGTATTTTTATTTATAAAAATTGTTTCTCCCTATTCTACTTTTCCTTCCCAAGCTAACATACCACCTACCACATTGATTACTTGAAAACCGTAACTTTCTAAAAATTGAACAGCTCTTGCACTTCTCCCGCCTGAACGACAAACGATAATATATTCCTGATTTTTATTTAATTCATGCATACGAAACTCTAATAGTCCTAGTGGAATATTACATGCTTCTGGAATTTTCCCTTCAGCTACTTCTTCTACTTCACGTACATCCACAATATTTACCGCTTCTTTACGCAACAATTTTTCTTCTAATTCTTTTGTAGTCATTTCTTTCATTTTAAATTTCCTCCTCACAAACCATTCATACCACCTGAAACGTTTATTACTTGCTGAAACCCTAGTTTTTTCAATACCTTTGCTGCTTGCTTACTTCTCATTCCACTTTGGCAAATAACGATTACTTCCTTATTCTTATCTAATTGATTCGCCTTACTTGCTAGATCATTTAGGGGGATATTTTGAAAGCCTTTCATATGATTCCCTCTATATTCACCTACTGTACGGACATCAATAAAATACTTCCCCTTTTTCCCCACTATACTTTTCAATTCTTTGCCATTTATATTTTGAACACCTTTCACTGGTAAAAATCGTGAAATAACAAACCATGCAGCAAGTACAATGAAAAGCGTACTTAATATTGTGTTCATATAACCAACCTCTCTATATTTACAAAACTATTGCTTCACTACGCCTTCCTAATCCAAAACTTCAGCACATCGCCTTCTTCTTCAAGCTTTACGATGTCATGGCCACATTTATTTGCCCACGCTGGAATATCCTTAACTGACCCTTTATCCGTTACATGTATTTCTAACACTTCTCCAGTTTGCAAAGTATCCATTGCTCTCTTTGTTCTTACAATCGGCATTGGACATGCTAAACCTTTCGCATCTAACACTTGTTTTATATTCATCATCAATTCCTCCATTTTTTATTTATTTCATTATTCGTGCACTGCACAACGATTTGGACCAATCTCCATTTCACGCTCTTTATCCACACTTGGGTGAATTTTACCCATATTGGTTTGACGAATTTCTTCATATGCATTTGGCTGAGGTGGTAAGTTTTCTGTTACAACTTTACGGAACTCTCCCTCATCCTCAATATTTAATCCTGCATTATGCTCAAATAAATCTTTTAATTTTGCACTAACAATACCACTTTCGTTCATTTCACTTATTTTTGAATAATGAGCCGGTAACACAACTAAATTTTGAGATAGCTCTTTATATCGGCTATACAAAGTATTACGTAAATCACTCACCCAATCTTCAGCCTTACCAGCAAGATCAGGACGCCCAATTGAATCTACAAATAAAATATCGCCTGATAATAAATAAGAATCATCTACAATGAATGACGTACTTCCAATCGTATGCCCTGGTGAGTATAACGCGTCAATTTCAATTTTAGTACCCCCCACCGTAATAACAGATCCTTCAACGAGCGGTTCGTATGAGAAAACGACTTCCTCCGCATCTTTTGGCGGTAACCAATACGTACCCCCTACTTTTTCCGCTAACTTACGTCCTCCAGAAATATGGTCTGCATGTAAATGTGTATCCATTACATTCTTAATCGTAACGCCATGCTCTTTCGCAAACTCTTCATATGCCTCGGCTGTCCTTACCGCATCAATAACTGCTGCTTCACCGTTTGAAACGACCATATAAGATAAACAGCCTTTTCCTAGGCGGTTAAACTGATACATACTTCCGCCATTTTTTAAATCTCCAACTTTTATAGGCTTTACATATTCACTCCAAGCTTTCATGCCACCAGCTAAATAATAAATATTTTGTAATCCCGCCTCTGTTAATTGCTCTGCCACAAATATAGAAGACCCTTCTTTTGCACATACTACTAAAACATCTTTATCTTTAGGTAATTCACTTACAATATGATCTACACCATCTAACAAGTCAAAGTAAGGTTTATTAATAGAAGAAACTTGTTTCCCTTCAATTTTCCAATCTTCATAATCCGTCTCATTACGAACATCTAAAATGAATAACTCTCCGAATAAAACTTTCTCTGCCACATCTTTTGCTTGTAACGGTTTAACATTCATTTTATTACCCCCATAGGTATATTTTCTTTCAAAAAAATTTACTTCTCTATATTCCCTTTCCACTCTAACATGCCTGGGATGACATTTTTCACATTTGCATAACCTTTCTCTTTCAACATGTGGCAAGCTACATCACTACGGTTACCAGTTCGACAAATAACATAAATTTGCTTCATCTTATCTAATACTGCACTGTCTAATTCACCTAATGGCACCGAAATGGCGGATGGAATATGGCCAAAAGCAAATTCTGCTGCTTCGCGAACATCTAATACAATGCTCTCTTCTCCATGAGACAATATAGACTGTAATTCTGCATTCGTAATTGTATGTGGATATTTCACAACTTCATTCACTTCATGCTCGTTTGCTTTCCTAACATAATGCATCAATACATCACCCTCGTGTTTCGTCCCGATATATTGATGTCCTACTTTACTCGCCCAACTTTTTATATCTACCGTAGATCCTTTATCTGTTGCCTTAACTTCAATCACTTGCCCTGGTGCCAATCCTTCTATCGCCTTCTTCGTTTTCACAATAGGCATCGGACAAGCCAAACCTTTACAATCTAAACTCATATCCACTTTTATACTCATAATCGATTCCTCCACAATTCATATACACATACCTGTAGGGGTATATGAAAACGTTTTTGAAAATCTGTCAACACTTACGTTTGACAGATTATCGGCTTTTTACAAGTAATTGAACAGCTTCTTTAATTAACTCTTCATTTGAACCATTACCACTTTCAAACTGTTCACGCAAACACTGCTCTAAATTCGTTCCAACAACGAGTCCAATTGTACGATCAAGTGCAGAACGAGATGCTGTTAACTGTGTAATAACTTCTCGGCAATCTTTTCCTTCTTCCATCATACGAAGCACACCACGAACTTGACCTTCAATACGTTTCAATCTATTTTTCATATCTTGATTATATTCCATTCTATAATCACCTCATTACCATTATGTCACCATTTATAACCTATGACAACATATTATACCCTATAGGGTATTTTGTAAACCCCTATTTTTAATTTTTGTCTTATATGTTCGCGAAACAAAAATTAAAACCTTAATCTATAGGTTTTCATCTTTCACTAAATCTTGAAGTAGAAGATGAAAAATATCAATATACAACACGTTCTGGCAATACTGTCCCATACAATTTAAAACCACCATCTACATTCTTTACCTTATATCCTTTTTCCATTAACATACGCGCTGCAACATACCCTCTCATACCAAGTTGGCAAGTGATATATATTTCTTTTTCCATTGGCACTTCATCCAATCGATCACGTAATTCATCTAACGGAATATTAATAGAGCCTTCAATCATTCCCTGTTTTAGTTCGTTAGGCTCTCGAACATCAATAAGGTACCCACCATTTTCAACAATGTGATCTATTTCATGCCATTGCACTGTGTCCACAAAACCATCTACTATATTACTTGCGGCATACCCCACCATGTTTACTGGATCTTTTGCAGAAGAATACGGCGGGGCATATGATAATTCTAAATCTGGTAAATCGATTACAGTTAAATTTGCCTTCATTGCCGTTGCAATAACATCGATACGCTTATCTACTCCATCACGCCCTAAAGCCTGTGCTCCGTAAATTTTTCCGCTTTCTTTATTAAAGATTAATTTTATTAGCACTGGCGTAGCATTCGGATAGTATCCCGCATGAGAATTTGCCTGTACATGTACTACCTCATAGGGTATATTTAATCGTTTTAATATTTTCTCATTTACTCCAGTAGAAGCAACTGTTAAATCAAAAACTTTAGCCACAGAAGTTCCCATCGTACCTTTATATAAAGAATCTGTATGCCCATGAATAATATCTGCTAACATGCGACCTTGACGATTAGCGGGCCACGCTAAAGGAATCATCGTTTCTGTTTCTGTAACAAAATCTTTCACTTCAATCGCATCACCAATTGCATATACATATGGGTCAGATGTTTGAAATTTCTCATTTACCTTTATCGTTCCTCTAACTCCCAATGCTAATCCTGCATCTTTCGCTAAACTACTCTCTGGTTGTACACCAATTGCTAAAATAATCATATCTGTTTTTATAACTGAGCCACTTTTTAAACGTACAACAGTCCCATTCTCTTCTAACGCATCTACACCATCTTCAAAAACAAGCTCAACATTGTGCACCTTCATATGCTCATGTACATATGCCGCCATTTCGTAATCAATTGGTGGCATCACTTGATTTGCCATCTCTACAAGAGTAACCTCAATCCCGCGTTCTCTTAAATTCTCAACCATTTCCACTCCAATAAATCCTCCACCAATAACCGTCGCATGACGTGGTTTCTTCTCATCAATATACGCTTTTATACGATCTGTATCAGGTACATTTCGTAACGTAAACAACGCCTTCGCTTCTTCAATGCCCGGAATAGGTGGAACAATTGGTTTCGCCCCTGGTGAAAGAATCAAAACATCATATTCCTCGTTATATGTTTCATCTGTAGTTACATTCTTTATCGTAATTGTTTTCTCTTCTTTATTAATCTTTACAACTTCACTCAATACACGTATATCTAAATTAAAACGTTTTGACATCCTTTCAACAGTTTGTACTAATAACTTTTGTCTTTCTGTAATGACACCGCCAATATAATATGGCAATCCACAGTTTGCGAACGAAATGTATTCACCGCGTTCAACCATAATAATTTCATCTTCCTCACTTAAACGACGAAGCCTTGCAGCTACTGATGCCCCGCCAGCAACTCCGCCTACTACAACAATTTTTCTAGACATATTTCGAACCTCCATATTATTTAATTTTCTCATGCATCACACAGAAAAACCTATACCTGTATGGGTATATGATAGAGTATGAAAAATTTATTTTCAATCAATATGTCTTTCTTTCACAAATTTGAAACAAATAAAAAAGAACTTAGATACCTCCAAGTTCTTTTGCGTATAGTTCTATAACTTTCTGCACGATTAAACCAATGTATAAATACGTGTTTTGAAAATTTAAATACACCTGTATTTAAATTTTCAAAATCAATAGCTTCTTTACATAAGGTTAAATCCATTCCACGTAAAATTCTTTAATGCCACAACCTGAGAAAACGAATCCCAATGGACTCTTTTTCTACAATGATATATTTATTTTTTTCGTTGCATCTCTATCATTAATCATAACCATCTGCGTCTCGTTATTTGGCAAAAATACGATATATTTTCCCGTTCTCACATTCCTCCAAATAACTTTTCCTTCTTCGTCTGTTTTCCCTATTGAGATCCCAATTTCTTTACTGGGTTCAGGTGATTCGTCTTTCATAAGTATAATTTCAAAATCTTTTATTGGCTGTTTTTCTTTATTTTTCACGTGAAAAGTTACAGAATTAACAACCTTACTAAACTTCTTTTCATTATTTACTATATAACTAGTCATTACGATTATGACCAATACACAAAATAAAATCCATAAAGGCTTATTATATTTATTCAGACCATTTTTTAAGATTATTAAAAACATCGTCTGTCACCCGGTTTCCAGAATTCCAAGAATTACTTCCTACTGTATGGGTAGCTATTATTGTTACACCCGTACGAGAATAGTCATGATATACAGGTGCTCCACTTTGACATCCATAAGTGTCCATCCTATATGTTAAAATTCTAGGACTAGTGCCTTCAATTGGTCCATAATCTGTCCACATAGTATATTTTTCATTTCCTACTTTATCACATGGATACCCTGGAACTACTGCGAGTAATCCCTTTGGAGACTCTACATTAGTAGTTCTATATCCTAACCAACCTGTATAATCTCCAGGAGATCCATTTAATTTAATGGCTCCATAATCAAATTCCGAATCTCCATCATCAGTCCATCCACTTACTGAATAAAGCTTTGTCCAACTATAAGGCAAATACGGTGCTTGGTCTCCATTTCTACCAGGAGTCACAATAACATTTTTTGCCCATCCACCAAGCTTTTTATTGTAAACACAGTGCCCAGCTGTAAATACTGTATCTTTACTAATTAGCGCTCCTGTACCCCCATAAACCTCTTGTCCATTAAATTGAATTACTAAGTGTACTATAGCCCTATAAGGATACAAAGTTGTATTAGTAACTCTAATTCGATCATCTCTTCCTATTACAGAATGTATAAGGATATTAGATGGATAATTAAAATTACTGTCTCTTAATAAGTATCCCCAATCTTCCCCACCATGTTTACGCCCTTCAAATGAAGGTGAAACAAGATCTTCTCCCCTTCGATCATTACTATACAAAGATTGTTTTTGAAAAAGTACACGTTCTCCCTCATTTGAAACTGATGTCCACGGTACATCTTCTGCATACACCTTCTGATTCACCAAAAATACTGTACAAAAAAAGATAAAAAGAACACCAAAACTATAAAGAGCCAACCTACATCTTATAGAACTAAAGCTATCCAACATAACTTACCTCCTATACAAATGATAGCGAACAATTGAAGATCCCTTTATAAATTCTAGTTTTTCTTTTTTTAGAAGTCAATGCAATTAATAATGATTATCATTATTAATTGCGTTGACTTAACAAAATCAAACAATGAGTCATATTCTTTACTCTGCGTTCAAAAACCTGTCTCATTAAAGTTTCACCATATTACATAAATCCATAACCTTTTTCACAATCAACTCCGCAATATTCTCTCCCGGTGGCATTAACAAATTTGTAACTGTTCCATACACAATAGGACTTAATTCTACTTCATATCCGCCATATGCATATTCGTCTTTTGTCGGTAAATAACCAAGATATCCGTTCATATATCCACCAAAGAAAGCCAATTCATTTTGAAGGCTCTCTTTCATTGCTAAGGCAGTTTCTGAAAAAGGTTCCATCGGTATACCTGAAAACATACCATCATTAACTTGAAACAGTTGAACTTCTAAATCTATACGTAACTTCCGAATACCTTGCCTATATTTCTCTAATACGATAGCAAGCCATTCATCCGTATTCACGCCCCACTGCTTCTCGGCTAATTGAGCCATGCTTCGTATCTCATCAATTTCAGGAATATCCTTCAGCTTCATTTGCAGCATACTTGAAACTGTTCTTAAATTTACAATTGGGCTATATGTAACTGTTGGTAACATCGTTAATACATGTCCACTAAGTAAATAAGCCATTTGTTTTAACGCTTCACTTGAACCGCGGTACTTCGCATTCACATTTCCAGCGGCACCTTGAACGATAATAACAGGGCAGTTCACTATCTGCTCTAAAATCTCTCTCGTCATTCCAGGATAATCCGCTGATAATTCATCACTATTTTCTTTTAAAACATTCGGATGCGCAGTACAAAATACTAAAATCCCAGATAACTCCTTCGTTTCAGCATCTCTTATTGCTAACATACCAATTCGCTTATCTACAACACCATCTATATTTGTTCCCATCTTCGCTCTTCCATCACATGTTCTCTCTCTTCGATTTACCCCAATATCACCTGTCGTAACACCCCAGCCAACTTCACATAGCTTCAAGTTGTTATTCGCAGTAATAGCACCATGCACTACATTATTTACTAAAATCGTTTTATACGACTGCACTAGCGGATTATCACCGACTGTCTCTGGACCGGAATGCGTATGAGTATAAACAACCGTTATTCGCTCAAATGGCACATGAAGCCTACTTGCTACTCGCTCACGAATCATATTCGTATCTTCTACTAGCATCCCAATATTATCAATACTTATAAACACAGTCTTCATTTCATCTTTTTCAAATACAAAAACTGTCCCGTAAATACGTTCTTCAACATTATTTATGCCTGTCTCTATATGATATCCGACAAAATCAATACCTACAGGCGGCGTAATATCAACCTTACATATCCCTACTTTGCTCATTTAAATCACTCCATTTCTCTATGTAACTCCCTTTTTTCAAGAATAGCATATTTAACTTTGTTCCAAATAAAAAGAACGGACACAGTATCCTATGTCCGTTCTTCCCCTCACACATACTTCCGATGCACCATCTTCCCATCATAAGAAAACACAACGCCCTTACTCTCCACAATGGACTCCATATGCACCGTTCTTCCCCATAGCTGATGAAGATATGGTAATACTTTTTCTAAGTATTTTAAATCGAGCTCGATTCCTTCGTAACTATGTTTAATGTATAATTCTCCGTTCTTTAAGTAGTCTCCATCTTCTACTACTAAGTACGGGAACCCACCATTTGTCCGCATATTTACAAGTTGATCACGCACATTTTCCCATTCTTTATCTATTACTTTATATTCTTTTCCTTGGCGCTGGAATAAGTACATATCTTCTCGCATAACAAGATCTTTATTTAAGTAGTTTCTTAGGAACGATACGTCCCATTCAATTTCGCGTACTTCAAACATTTTGTCACGGCCAGATCCTGGTTTTACGCCTCGTCGTTTCATTTCTTCTGTTGGATTGTTGTACCGTTCTTCAATATCTTCAAAGATTTTAATACCTAGGTAGTATGGATTAATACTTGTTTTTGATGGCTGTACAACACCTGCATTTAATTTCGCAAATTCAATAGCTTCATCAGATGTTAAGTCCATTTCACGAAGTATGCGTTGATGCCAGTAGGATGCCCAGCCTTCGTTCATGATTTTCGTTTCAAGCTGTGGCCAAAAATATAACATTTCTTCGCGCATCATCGTTAATATATCACGCTGCCAATCTTCTAACTCACGGCTATATTCTTCAATAAAGAGCAGTAAATCTTTCTCTGGTTGTGGTGGAATTTTCTTCTTTTTACGCACATTAGAACGTTCCTGCTTTTTATTGCGATTATCTAAATTCCATAAATCATCGTATTGCGACACCTTTTTCTTTTCTACTTCTTCATCTTCTAAATCATCAATACTCCATGCGAGCTTCGGACGCATAAGCGACGGATCAATATGCTCTTGAATGGCAAGTACGGCATCTAAAAATGTTTCTACCTCTGCCTTTCCGTACTTATGCTCATACGCTTTCACACGGTCCGCTGTTGCCGCCATACTCTCTACCATATCTCGCTTCGTATTTGAAAAACGAATATTATTTTTGAAGAAATCACAGTGTGCTAAAACGTGCGCTACAATTAATTTGTTTTGAATTAAAGAGTTCGTATCTAATAAAAAGGCGTAACATGGATCAGAGTTAATAACGAGTTCGTATATTTTACTAAGTCCTAAATCGTATTGTAATTTCATTCTGAAAAATTGTTTTCCAAAACTCCAATGTGAAAATCTTGTCGGCATCCCATATGCACCAAATGTATAAATAATTTCCGCTGGACATATTTCATAACGCATCGGATAAAAATCAAGCCCAAATCCAGTCGCAATTTCCGTAATTTCCGCAATCGCATATTGCAGTGCTTTATCATCACTTGCTCTCATTATTTTCCCTCCTTACACTTTCCCTTAAGAAAGTGTATGATGAAGAACAAGCTTTCATGAGGATTGATTGCATAATAAAAAGACACCCCCGCAAAAACGAGAATGTCTTATCTATTAACCCTCAATAATCTCCATCTTCTCCGTAATCGGAGTACGAGCTTTTCCTTCTGGTGCTTTATCGAAATAGCCGATATGAAGAATTCCAACGATACGTTGGCCTCTTGTTAAACCGATTCCTTCTATAAATAATGGATTGTAGTTTAATCCGCCTGATTTCCAAACACAACCTAATCCACGTTCCCAAGCAAGAAGTTGGAAGTTTTGCATAAATGCACATGTTGCAGCATAATCTTCATCACGTTGAATTTGACGCGGATCTTCATTTATATATACAACGATTTGTGCAGGCGTGCTTAAGAAACGATCTGATAAAATTTTACCGCGTTTCGCTCTTTCTTCTTCCGTGAAAGAGTTTAATACCGCATCTACTAATTTCTTGCGGCCTTCTCCGATGTATAGTTTACAATTCCATGGTTCACGGTGCTTATGATTTGGTGCCCATGTTGCATCGTTTAATAGTTCAATTAATAAATCTTTTTCTACTGCTTTGTCTGTAAATGTACGAACAGAGCGTCTTTCTTTAATCACATTAGCGATGGAAGTATATGTAGTCATATTTATCTCTCCCTTATTTTTATCTATATGTATAAGTTTATCATTAGTATTGATATTGATTTTCAATTTCGATTATACCTTAGTTTTTTACTATTAATCAATGTTTTATGTTGGAAAACTTCTAAAAACGTCATTCCATGCTGTGAATAAAAAAACTTAACTTGTTCACAAGTATTTCACATTTTATGGAAATGATATGTGTACAGTTTTCTACATTATCCATCTAGGAGGAGTTTACATGTACAAAAAAATCGCGGTAAGTATGACTATGGCAGCATTATTATGCGGAGCAATTATCTTCCCCGCTTCCGCTGCCACCCCAAAAGAAGTAACAATGCATCACCATAAACCAATTTCAGATGAAGAAATACAATCGCTAGAAAAACTCGGCTATAACAAACACGAAATTTGGAAAGCTGCTCATATTGCAAGAATTAGTAATAAAGAAATAAAAGATGTTTTAGCTTACTATAAGCAAAATAAATCTTGGGAGAAAACAGCCGAGCATTTCGGTGTAGATTCAAGTAAGCTGAAAAAGCATCATATGAATAAAGAAACAAAACAAGCACTGCTACAACAGCTGGCAACTATGCAAAAATCCACACCGGATCAGCTAAAGCAAAAAATGAAAGAATATAACATCAAATTGCGTCATCTTACTGTGTTAACAATCATCTCTCAAAAAAGCAATACCCCTCTTGATGATGTATTAAAAATGAAAAAAGATGGAATGGACATTAAACAAATTGCCGAAAAATTAAATGTAAAAAAAGAAGATATACGAGCGGAAATGATGAAATTAGTGAAGTCTATTAAAGAACAAAAAACAAATTAAAATGCTAAAAAGGAAGAGGCTTTCACTACTCTTCCTTTTCTTTATGAACTTTCAATTTTTAAGTATAAATTCCCGTCTTTCCCAAAAACTAACACAAGTAAATGATGTAAGTTAGGGGTGAGAAAATGTTCGGTTTATCATCTAAGAAATCAAAAAAGACTAATACAAAAACACTTTGTTCTATCCCAGAATTTATACAAACCATGAAAGAATCAAGCGATTTTGTCTCTTATAACATACTTAAAGATGAAACGTTGTGCTTGTTTTATTATAAATCTGTCGTGGAAGCACTTATTATTAAACAATTCATTTTAACTCCTATAAAAAAGGAATCGGAACAAATCCAAAACATCTCTGATTTATGTAATATTATCTCTATTGAAGACATTATTACCTCCCCTTCTATTGATGATATTCGTGAAAAATTATTAGGTGGATATATTTTAATACGCTTAAAAAACAATTCGAATCCTGATCAATATGCTTTAATTCGTGCCGAAAGTACTGTTTTAGGAAAACGATTATATAACGATACAGAAAATGAGTATAGCGTAATCGGGCCTAAAATCGGTTTCGTTGAAAACCTTGATACAAATATCCACTTATTACGCCGAAATATCGTAACGGAGCAACTCATTTTTAAAGAAGTTACCGTCGGATCTATATCAAAAACAAAAGTAGCAGTTGCTTATATAGAAGGAATTACAAATGAACAATTTGTCAACACCGCAATTCAACGGCTAGAAGACATTGACTTTGATGTCCCATTTGATTCAACTATGATTGAGCAATTTATTAGTGATAATAGCAATTCACCTTTTCCTGTTCTATTACCTACAGAACGATTAGATCGAGCTGTATTTGCATTAATTAACGGGGAAGTTTTAATTTTAACAGATGGCTCTCCATATGCTTTATCAGGACCAACAACGTTACTGGATTTTTTCATTTCACCAGAAGATTATTATTTACCGTGGATGATTGGATCGTTCTTTCGTATTATTCGTTTTTTCGGAGCTATATTTTCTCTTTTTTCCTCCGCTATTTATACAGCGGCTTTAACATATCATTATCAAATGATCCCTGCCGATCTACTAGGTCCTATTATTTTCTCGAGAGCTAACGTACCTTTTCCTCCTATTCTAGAAGCACTCTTTTTAGAAATTACAATCGAATTGCTTCGTGAAGCAGGGGCGCGTTTACCAACAAAAGTCGGACAAACGATCGGGATTGTTGGGGGGATTGTAATTGGCCAAGCATCTGTTGAAGCAGCTTTAACAAGTACAATTTTATTAATTGCAGTTGCTTTATCCGCCCTTGCATCTTTCACAACACCGACTGTAAAGATGTCTTCTACTATCCGGTTGTTACGCTTTCCGCTTATTCTCTTAGCCGGTGCATTCGGAGGATTAGGCCTCGCTGTCGGATTTGTATTTATTTTAGCTCATTTAATTAAATTAAAATCGCTTGGATCACCTTATTTGTTACCTTTATATCCATTTCGTGGTTTAGGTACAGCAGAAGGTTTTCTTCGATTACCATTTAGTCAAACGGCACAAAGACCTTCTTTTCTTAGACCAAAATCAAAATGGCGCTACAATCCAAACAAATCGAAGCAAAAACGTGATGGTGAGAATGAATGAAAAAAATTTTATTGCACCTTATCATTATCTTCTTCGTTTTACAAACTGGCTGTACACAAACGTATATAGTGGATGCACAGCGTATTATTCATATTGCTGGATTTGACATCACAAAAAACAAAAAATTCCAAGGAACTATTCTATTCCCAGAGTACACACATGGTGTAAAGTCTAAACCAGAGACGCAAACAACATCTGCCCGTTCACTTGAAACAATTGCTTCACGATTAAATGCGAAATCTCCTCACAATGTTGTTGTAGGTCAAATGCGTGTCGTCCTATTTGGAAAGGCTCTAGGGGAACGCGGAATGGGAGAGATTATTACTAACTTACAACGTGACCCAAATATCGGGCGTGATGTACAACTAGCAATTGTAGATGGATCGGCTGAAGAGCTTTTAAATTACGGGAAAAAAAATGGGTCTTTATATATTGCTGATTTACTCGAGCAAAATATAAGAAATGAGAACATTCCACAAACTGAATTAAACATTTTTTTATATAATTATTACTCTTCTGTATGTGATGCCTATGTTCCTTATATTAAAATGGACGATAATCATTCTGTCGCTGTCAAAGGACTTGCCTTTTTAAAAGGCGATAAAGTCGTCATGTATACGGATAAAAGACATTCTGTTTTAGCAAAATTACTTATTAATCCTACGAAAAATGGACGTTACGAAGCAGCAATAAAAAAGGATAAACATAAAGGTATGGTTGTGATACAAAACTTAGCTGGGAAAAACAAATATGATATAGATCAAACTGGCGACATACCAAAAGTAAAAATCCATTTAAAATTAAATGGATTAATTAAAAACTCTCCTAATTGGATTGATTTAAGAAAAGAAACAAATATCAACTATATAAAAAAACAAATTGAACGAAATGTCGAAAAAGACTGTGAAGATTTAATAAAACAATTTCAAGAAAAGGAAATTGATCCGTTAGGAATACGAGATGAAATTAGAAGCCATACGAGAAAATGGAATATAAAACAAATTCGAAATATGTATAAAAATGTAGCGGTAGATATAAATTTAGATCTTAATATTGTACAATCTGGAATCGGAGAATAGTGAGGTGAAATAAGCAATGAATACAATGAATAAAACAAAGACAGTATCTCCATATTTTGCATTTATTTTATTGCATTCTCTCCAGATTGGTATAGGAATTCTCGGATATCAACGTGTAATTTTGAAAAATGCAGGTTATGATGCTTGGATTTCTCTTATTATTGCAGGTATTGCAACTCATATTGTACTGTTTTGTATGTTAAAAATGCTTGAAAAAGACGGAGATTTAATTAGTATTCATACAACAACCTTTGGAAAATGGGTTGGCTCTATATTTTCTGTAATTTTCACTCTTTATTGCTTATTATTTTGCCTTACTGTTCTTCGTACATATATAGAAGTGATACAAGTTTGGATTTTCCCTACCATTAAGTTATGGAAACTTACGCTTATGTTTTTATTAGTCACTTACTACATTATAAAAGGTGGCTTCCGTTCTGTGACAGGGATATGTTTTTGGGGTATTGTTCTTCCTATGTTCGTTGTATTCTTTTTAGTCTATCCGATGAAGTATGCACATTTTCGTAATATTTTACCTATTTTTACACATTCACCCTTTGACATGCTTATATCTGCAAAACACTCTGCATTGGAATTTCTAGGGTTTGAAACAATTCTTATCTTTTATCCCTTTATTGAAAAAGGAAAATCTTTAAAAAGATGGGCCCATGCTGGAATTGCTTTTAGCACCTTAATTTATGTAGTTTTAGCTATCGTATCTTTTATGTATTACAGCGAGGGACAATTAAACCGTACTATTTGGCCTACTTTAACGATGTTAAAAATAATTAAAGTTCCTTTTATTCAGCGCTTTGAATATATTATTATTTTCGTTTGGTTTTTAATTATTTTACCAAACCTTTGCTTAACCATTTGGTCATCATGTCAAACGATGAAGCGTTCCTTTCATATTTCATTTAAATTTACATTACCGTTTTTTATTTTCATCATATTTTCAGCTTCTCTGTTCTTCACAAACCGTGAAAGTATCAACACATTAAATACCGTACTATCTCAAGCGGGTTTATATATTGTATACACTTATATCCCGATTTTATTTTTGTTTCATTCACTAAGATGGCGCTTCAAAAATCAGTCAAAAAAATCTTCAACCGATACACCGTAATCTCTGATACAATTTGATTAATACATTTGTAAAGGGGACAAGCGAATGAAAAAGTATGTATTTTCTTTACTTGCAGTACTAAGCTTAATTCTTGCTGGATGCGGAAGTACTGGTACAAATGACCAAAAATCTTCTGAATCAAAAAAAGAAGAACATGACCACGCATCGCACACTCAGCAAGCTGACATTCAAGAGAAAACAAAAGGAGTCGACACACTTCCGACCTTCCTAGATAAGCTTGATCCACAAATGAAAGATATCTACACCGTGGCTGGACAAAATGCAGAGCTATTAGATTGGATTCCATGCTATTGTGGTTGCGGCGAAAGTGTAGGACATAAAAATAATAAAAACTGCTTTATCCGTGAAATTAAAAAGAATGGTGAAGTTGTTTGGGATTCCCACGCAACGACTTGCGTCAATTGCCTAGAAATCGCAGTTGAATCTGCTTCCATGAAACAAAAAGGAAAATCAACGCTAGAAATTCGTAACTATATCGATAATAAATATAAAGAAGGCTATGGCAAACCAACACCTACGCCAATGCCAAAAGCTTAAAAAACGAGGAAACTCCTCGTTTTTTCTTTTCATTCACTTTTTTTCTTAACAAATTCTTTCAAGTGTATTTCCCCTTACTTATCACACACTATATATAACTCTCGGTAAGGAGGGTACACAGTGCAAACATATAACGACTATGATAAAGCTCTCTATTACACGTATTGCTGTAATTGGGATAAATTACTCGTTCTCATGGTTCAAACGAACGATCAATTATTTTCTAAACGTATTGAGCATTTTTTACACGCTTATCAATACAGTAAAGAACTACCAGAAGTTGATAAACAATTGCAGCTCCTATTTCAATATATTGACCACGCATCCCAAAAGTCGCATGTAGAAGAAGTAGAACAAATTCAAATGTAAAATATAGCGCTATTCTCTTCCGGAGAATGGCGCTTTTTTAAAATGTTTATATCAATAAAAGTTTCTCCTTATAAAACTTTTATTGATAAACATATTTTTTCTTTCTTTTCCATACTACTTCATACTATAATTTAGTATGTAACTATTATAAGAGAGGTATAAAATATGGGACGAGAAAAAAAGCAAGAATATGCTTTACTTACCGCATGGGGAGCTTCTTTTATCGCTACACTAGGAAGTCTGTACTTTTCCGAAATCATGAAATTTGAGCCTTGTGTTCTTTGTTGGTATCAACGTATTTTTATGTATCCATTCGTTTTATGGCTTGGTATCGCTGTAGCAAAGAAAGATTATCGCATTGCAAGTTATTCTTTACCAATCGCAACTATTGGTGCTTGTATTTCTTTATATCACTATGCAATTCAAAAAGTCGCAGCATTTTCAGCTGCTGGGGCAGCTTGTGGACGTGTACCATGTACGGGAGAATACATAAACTGGTTCGGTTTTGTGACAATCCCGTTTTTAGCACTTATCGGCTTTATTACAATCGCTGTTTGTAGCTTTATTGTCATCAAAAACAAATAAGGAGATGAAAGAATGAAAAAAATGCTTATATTTGGTGGTATTATTATCGCCTTGTTTGCGGCAATTTTCGCTGTAACACAAATGGAAGAAAAAAACGCTACTAGTCAAAAGATTGATAATCCTACTGAAAGTAAGACAAACGGTCCTGACTACTACACAAATAAAATTTCTCTTTCAGATCTTCAAAAGAACTTAAAAGAGAAAAAAGAAGAAACAGTATACTTTTATCAAACATCTTGCGTTCATTGCCAAAAATTATCTCCTGTCCTAGTGCCAATGGCTAAAGACTTAAACGTTGATATGAAAGTTATGGATATTGAAAAATTAGATGCTCCTTGGGATGAATATAAAATTCAAGGTACACCAACAATCATTCATTTTAAAGATGGCAAAGAAGTGAGCCGTATTAGCGGTGAACAGCCGAAAGACAAATTAAAAGAATGGCTTGAGCAAACGAAAAAGTAACAAGAAAAGGAAACTCCTTCTACACATGAAATGGGCGTAAAATCCCACACTAATGTATAAGGAGGGGGTTTTATGCCAGAAGTAAGATGTTCTGTTTCCAACTGTTCTTTTTGGGGACAAGGTAACTTTTGTCAAGCAAGTGCGATCATCGTTCAGCCTGATGCAGATGAAACTGGTCAAACTGAAAATGATTCATATACAGCTGCTGTTTTAACCAACGAGACGCTAGAAAGTTCTGTAGCAACGAGTGTAGAGACTTGCTGTCATACATTTAAGCCTAGATATTAACAATTATTCCACCTCATATACGTGAGGTGGTTTTTTCTTTCTCTCTTCTTGTTTACGTCATCTCTAATTCTCCCTATAATAAAGTTAACATTTTTATGAATACGAAGGTGAAATACTATGGCTAAAACAATTGCAGATATCGCCAAATTGGCTGGAGTTGCAAAAAGCACAGTCTCTCGTTACTTAAACGGCGGATATGTAAGTGATAAAACAAAACTTAAAATCGAAGGTATTATTCAGGAAACAAATTTCTCTCCCAATACATTTGCTCAAAGTTTAAAAGCAAAAACAACAAATTTAATTGGTGTCATCATCCCCCGATTAGACTCCTTCGCTACAATGAAAACACTTATCGGGATCGATAAAACATTACAGGAAAATAACTATCAAATGCTTGTAGCAAATGCAAATCAAACAACCGGAACTGAAATACAAGCAATTGAAAACTTTATAAAACAAAAGGTAGCTGGCATTATTTTATTAACAAAAACATTAACGAATGAACATCAAAAAATTATGGCTAATTCAAACATCCCTATTTTATTCGTCGGGCAAGAATATAAAAATCAATATTGCCTCGTTCACGATGATTATGATGCAGCTTATGAGTTAGGGGCATACGTTTTATCGCAAGGCCATCGACATATTGCCTATTTAGGAATAGAAAAAGATGATATTTCTGTTGGAATAAATCGAAAAAATGGTTTTCAAAAAGCAATTGAAAATTTAGAACCGACTTGCAACGTTTCATATTACGAAACAACTTTCCGCATAGAAGATGCCATGAAACAAGTACAACATATTTTAGATAATAATCGCCCAACTCTTATCGTATGTGCTACAGATAACATCGCTCTTGGCGCAATGAAAGTCATTCACTCCCACTCTCTTTCTGTACCAGGTGATATTTCTGTAACAGGATTCGGTGGATATGATATTTCAGAAATGGTACACCCTAGTTTAACGACAATTGCGTTTGACTATGAGTATGCTGGAAAGCTTGCTGCCACTTCTCTTTCACAGCTTGTTGAAAACAAAACTATACCAAAAATATTACACTCTCGTTATACATTAAAAATCCAAGAAAGCGTTGACAAAATATAAAGGCGCTCTATAATAAAATTAAAACCGGTTCCACATTTTAAAAACAGGATTTTCAACATCATTTCCCTGTTTTTTATTTTAACTCTTTGCGGAACCGGTTCCACAAAAGAAAATTTATAGTAAGGGGGAATTTTTATGGATATGAAACAAATTGCAACTCAAGTAATACAGAATATTGGTGGAAAGGAAAACATTGTTCGTGCCACACATTGCGCGACTCGCCTTCGTCTTATATTAAAGGATGATACGAAAATAAACGCTGCAGAAATCGAAAACATCGATGGAGTAAAAGGTGCTTTTGCAACGACCGAGCAATATCAAATTATTTTTGGAACTGGCATAGTAAACAAAGTATATGATGAATTCTCAAAACTAATTGGAATAGCCGAACTAGATTCTACAACATCAAACAATATACCTAAGAAAAAAATGAATCCTATCGCCCGCCTAGCAAAGACACTATCTAATATTTTTGTTCCAATTATTCCAGCTATCGTCGCAAGCGGTTTACTTATGGGTCTACTCGGAATGTTGAAAGCGTTTAAATTAGTTCCTGGAGATCACTCACTTATCCAATTACTTGATATGTTCTCAAGTGCAGCTTTCATCATTTTACCTATTTTAATTGGAGTTAGTGCCGCTAAAGAATTTGGTGGAAACATTTTCTTAGGTGCAGTTGTTGGTGGTATATTAACTCACCCAAACTTAACAAATCCTTGGACTCTTTCAAATGCAAAACCCACTGTTTTACATTTCCTTGGTATGGATATTGATATGATTGGCTATCAAGGTACTGTTTTACCTATTTTATTATGTGTATATGTTATGAGTACAATTGAAAAAGAACTTCGAAAACGTGTTCCGAACTCTTTAGATTTATTAGTTACACCATTCTTAACAATTATTATAACTGGCTTTTTATCACTTATTATTATCGGACCAATTGGATATAAAATCGGTGACGGCATTACGTACCTTTTAAATACAATTTATCAATTTGCAGGACCAGTAGCTGGACTTATATTCGGTGGATTGTATTCAACAATCGTTCTTACTGGCTTACATCATAGCTTCCACGCTATTGAAGCGGGCTTACTCGCAAATAAAGATATCGGTGTCAATTTCTTACTCCCTATTTGGTCAATGGCGAACGTTGCACAGGGCGGTGCTACTTTAGCTGTCTATTTCAAAACAAAAAACAAAAAAACGAAAGAAATTGCAATTCCAGCCGCAGCTTCAGCATTTTTAGGAATTACAGAACCAGCTATTTTTGGTGTCAATTTAAAACTTGGTAAACCATTTATTGCAGCAGCTATTGGCGGCGCAATTGGAGGCGCTTACGTTGTTTGGATGCAAGTGGCGGCTAATGCATACGGTTTAACAGGTATTCCGATGCTTACAATTGTTGCACCTCTTGGCATGATGAACATGATTCACTATATAATTGGTTTCGCTATTGCAGTTATCACTGCTTTTGTTGCCACATTCATTTTATATAAAGAAAGTAAATAATAACGGGGTGAAAACCTATGTCAAAATATAAAACAATACTGCAATCTAATAAAGACGAATTACATTTTTTATATGAAATTGCAAACCAAGATTCATGGAAACCAATTTATCATATCCACCCAACATTTGGATTAATGAATGATCCTAACGGTGTATCATACTACAATGATGAATATCACGTTTTTTATCAGTGGTATCCATTTGGTCCCATTCATGGAATGAAGCATTGGGGGCATGTGAAGTCAAAAGACCTTATTAACTGGGAGCGTATGCCTGTAGCCATCATCCCTACTGAAAGCTATGAATCACACGGTGCATATTCTGGTAGTGCTATCGTAAAAGATGGCCTTCTTCATCTACTTTATACAGGGAATATAAAAAAGCCTGATGATTCCCGTGATGCAAAACAATGTATGGCAACAATGGATTCACAATATACGATGACGAAATATAGTAATAATCCTGTTATTGATATAATTCCTGACGGATATACAAAACATGTACGTGATCCAAAAGTCTGGAAACATAATGATATGTACTATATGTTACTCGGTGCCCAACGTGAAAATAAAACAGGAACTCTATTACTATACAAATCACAAGACCTATACAATTGGCATTTCCAAGGCGAAATTACAACAAACTTAAAAGAATTCGGATTTATGTGGGAATGCCCCGATTACTTCCAATTATCAGGGAAAGATGTACTTCTCTTTTCACCGCAAGGAATTGAAAAAGACGGAGAAAACTTTCACAATGTATACAATGTCGTTTATGCTATAGGCCATTTCGATATTAAAAATTTATATTTCCATGTTGATTCCTATTACGAAGCTGATAAAGGATTCGATTTTTATGCCCCTCAAACTTTAGAAGACTCTACTAGTCGTCGCCTATTGTTTGCTTGGGCAGGATCAAGTGAAATCACATATCCTTCTGATGATTATATGTGGGCTCATTGCCTAACACTTCCACGTGAATTAACATTAGAAGATAACATCTTAAAACAAAAACCAGTTTCAGAATTAACAAAACTACGAACAACAAAAAAAGACATTTCAGGAGATATAACAGCTGGATTAAATGTATTATCAACGCTTGATGATGAAGACTCCTATGAATTAATTGTTACACTTAAAACAGAAGATGCAAAGCGTTTTGGTCTTTCTCTCTTCCACAATGAGGAGGAATGTTTCCCCATTACATTTAATCGGGAACAAGGTACTATTTCTATAGACAGGGGCAACTTCTACCATCAATTTGGCGGAGAATATGGATTTGAACGCTGTAAAAAAATCGATATTCAAGATACGATAGAACTACAAATATTTGTAGATAAAAGCATCGTGGAAATTTTCTTATACGATGGTTCAACAGTCTTTACGTCTCGAGTTTTTCCTCGAAAAGACATGAAACATCATATCGCAATCTTTTCAGATGCAAAACTAAACTTTACCATCACACAATATAAGCTGAAAAGAGGGATTGTATGAGAAATGTCTTTTGTATAGGTGAACTATTAATTGATTTTGTGTGCCGAAATACTAATGTTTCTTTAGTAAACGGTTCAGATTTCGAAAAAAAAGCTGGTGGAGCACCCGCTAACGTTGCTGCTGCGATTACAAAATTAGGTGGACACGCTACATTTATGGGGCAAGTAGGAAACGACCCATTTGGTGAGTTTCTTGAACAAACTTTACAGCGTGCGCAAGTCGATACATCCATGCTCATAAAAGATAAACAAACAACACTTGCATTCGTATCCATCGATCAAGATGGCGAACGTGATTTTACTTTTATGCGTGGTGCAGATGGTGAATATCAATTCAATAGCATTGATTTATCAAAAATACAAACGAATGATTTAATACATTTCGGTTCAGCGACAGCTTTACTATCAAGCCCATTAAAAGAAACGTATTTTCAGTTGTTACAATATGCGAAAGATAAAGGCCATTTCATTTCTTTTGATCCAAATTATCGAAGTGCACTCATTACAAATACAGAACAATTCTCTCAAGATTGTCTAACCTTTATAAAACATGCACACTTCGTAAAAGTAAGTCAAGAGGAAGCTACTATGCTCTCTAAAGAGAGTGATTTACAACAAGCTGCACTCAAATTATTAAATTATGGCGCAAAAGTAGTAGCTATTACACTTGGAAAAGACGGTACCCTTCTTGCGACAAATGAAGGTCAAACTATTGTCTCTTCTATTTCCATTCAACAAGTCGATACAACTGGTGCTGGTGACGCTTTCGTTGGAGCAATGTTATATCAGATTGCCCAAAGTGAACATACACTTTCGTATCATTTCAAAGACTTAACAGCATTTATCTCCTTTGCAAATAAAGTAGGCGCTATCACATGTACAAATTACGGTGCAATTGCCTCTCTTCCATCATTAACAGATATAAAAGCATACGATTAATCGTATGCTTTTTTTACATTCCTCTCCAAAAATCATGCATAATAAAAAAGTACAAAATAACGAGAACGGCCGTCCCGCATAGGGTAATGCGCCGATATATACTCTTCTCTCCTTCCCTCGCTTTCACAAACGCCCAAATAAATCCGAAGAATAATATTAAATCAACATATGGAACATAAAAAGAAAAGACGAGAAACGCATATAAATACACGATAAATAAACAGGTCGTTACTAAGAAAACTTTAAACGCAAATTCACTTTTCATAATATAACCGCCCCCTATCTGTACTGTATTATATTCAGCAAAATACAATAGTTGCAGTTAAACTCCAAGTATAAATAAGCTACCGTCTATAATACGGTAGCCATTACGGAACATTGTATTTCCGTTTATATATATTACTTAAAATCGAAGAAGGAATTTGCTCGTAACGAACTTTCTCTCCTGTTTCATCTATAATATACGAATTGTTTCCTATATAATATATTCCATCTTTTCGTTTTGAGTACACTGGATATCTTTCATTTGGCAATACCGTTTCCACTTTCGTTAACTGTCCATTTGGTTCTTGCCAATATATATCCGCGCGGTCTACTAACGTAAGTACTCCAATTTGTTCTTTTTCTATTTTTCGACCATTCCAGCTCACAACGCGATAACCAAGTTTATTCGCTTCATATTCGGGGCTCGTATGAAAACGAGAAATGATTACTTTTGTTTGTAATTGTACTCGGTCATATAACCATTGTATATCCCTGTCATGCATACGAATACAGCCATTTGATTCCCTACTTCCAATCGTCCATTCCCGGTTCGTCCCGTGAATTGCATATTCATTCTTATCTAGTCCAAGCCACCTCGTACCAAGAGGGTTATTCGGTGCACCCCCAGGTATTTTTTTTCGATGGTATTCTTTATTTTTAAATTTAGTTATAATACAAAAATTACCTTCAGGCGTAGGTGTACGATCTCTTCCAGTCGTTACTGGAAATGTTTTTGTGTAATTTCCATTTTCAAAAAAAGACAACTGGTTCGTCGTAAGATTTACTAATATTAAATGATCTGTATTAGCAAAAGCACTAACCGGTAGGATGAAAAATAATAGTATGATGAAACATAACTTTTTCAGCTATACCCCCCCTAGCGCTCCCTATAATAAGTGGAATTAACATTACTTTGCTCTTATAAATGAAAACTATCCATTTACAATAACGCCCCCATTTACATGTATCATTTGCCCAGTAACATAGGATGAATCACCAGATGCCAAGTATACGTATGCCGGCGCTAATTCATATGGTTGACCAGGTCTTTGCATCGGAACATTGCTCCCAAACTGAGAGACTTTCTTCTCATCAAAGCTCGATGGAATAAGCGGTGTCCAAATCGGGCCTGGTGCAACACCATTTACCCGAATCCCTTTTTGCACTAACGATTGAGAAAGTGATCTTGTAAAAGCTACGATTGCTCCTTTCGTTGCGGAATAATCAATTAACGTTTCATTTCCTTCATATGCAACGATAGATGCCGTATTTATAATGACATCCCCTTTCTTCAAATGAGAAAGGGCTGCTTTCGTAACGTGAAAATAAGAAAAAATATTAATACGAAATGTTTTTTCTAGCTGTTCTGCTGTAATATACTCTAGCCCTTGCTGCGGATATTGCTGTGCAACGTTATTCACTAAAATATTTAAACTACCTAACTGCCGGGCGGTCTCTTCCACAATATCTTTACAATGCTGTTCATTACTCAAATCCCCCGGCAACAATACACACTTTACACCTTCTTTTTCAACACGTTGTTTCGTCTCATTTGCATCTTCTTCCTCATCTAAATAAGCAATCGCAACATTTGCTCCCTCTTTTGCAAAAGCGATGGAAACTGCTCGTCCAATTCCGCTATCTCCTCCCGTAATTAACACATTCTTCCCTTTTAACTTTTCACTTCCTTTATAGTTTGCATCTTCAAACTGCGGAAGGGGGCTCATTAATGATTCAATACCTGGCTGCTTATTTTGATGTTGCGCAGGCATTGTTATAAAGTTTTTTTGCTGTGGCATAGCTGCTTTCAACTCCTTTTCCTTAGCATGTGCACAATAAAAAGCTGAAATTCACACATCGTTTTACGATTAATATTCGAATTTAAGACACAAAATATGAATTGTTATAAACTTTTTATGCAAAACTATTGCAAAATAGATAAAAAACGAATATTATATATAACTGTTGTGAAAATTATTCGTAAACAGAAAGGATGTTTATATGTTTAACCTTTCAAAACATAAAACTTCTATTAAAACTGAAATTATGGCAGGTATTATTACCTTCTTAACAATGGCATATATCATTGTCGTAAACCCTGTTATCCTTGGAGATGCAGGTGTTCCATTTGAACAAGCATTTACAGCAACAATTATCGCTGCTGTTGTCGGAACATTATTTATGGCAATCTTTACAAACTTACCAATCGCAATCGCGCCAGGTATGGGATTAAATGCTTACTTCTCTTACTCTGTTGTAAAAGCGCATGAAGGCATGACTTTCGCAATTGCATTCTCTGCTGTATTCGTAGCAGGTATGATTTTAATTTTGTTATCATTCACATCTTTCCGTACAAAATTAATGGAAGCAATTCCTGAAAACTTAAAACATGCAATTACTGCTGGTATCGGTCTTTTCATCGCCTTTATCGGTTTACGTTTAACAGGTATCGTTACAAAAAATGATGCAAACTTAGTTGGACTTGGTGATCTTCACTCTGCTCCAGTTCTACTAGCATTGGCTGGGCTTGGAATTACTATTGTTCTTATGTCTTTAAATGTAAATGGCGCACTATTTATTGGTATGCTATTAACTGGTATTATCGCTTTCTTCACAGGACAGTTAACATTCTCAAACGGTGTTACATCAATGCCTGGATTACCAGAAGGAATTATCGTTTCAAATCCAATTACTGCTGTATCTGACGTAATTAACTACGGATTATACGGCGTTGTATTCTCATTCTTCCTTGTTACACTATTCGATACAACAGGTACATTACTTGGCGTTGCACAACAAGGTGGATTTATGAAAGACGGAAAGCTTCCAAAAGCAGGACGAGCTCTTCTATCTGACTCATTCTCAGCAACTATTGGTTCTATGTTCGGAACGACACCATCAACAGCTTACATTGAATCATCTGCTGGTGTTGCAGCTGGTGGTCGTACTGGTTTAACAACTGTTACAGTAGCTGTTCTATTCGCATTAGCAGCATTCTTCGGACCATTAGTAAGTGCTGTTTCTGGTGTATCAGCTATTACTGCTCCATCATTAATTATCGTTGGTAGTCTTATGATGGGCTCAGTTCGCCACATCGATTGGGACGCATTTGATGAAGCATTCCCAGCATTTTTAGTAATCTTAAGCATGCCACTTACATCAAGTATCGCAACAGGTATCGCACTTGGATTTATTTCATACCCACTTATGAAAGTGGCAAAAGGTAAATTCCGTGCTGTTCACCCACTTGTGTATGTATTTGGAATTTTGTTTGCTTATCAATTGATATTCTTACCACATTAAAATCTCTCATAAAGAGGGATTTTTTTATACATAAAAAGTAGAGCATCGAAATTCGATGCTCTATTTTCCTTTTTTAAAAGCAATATAAAAAGACTGCAGAGAACTCCATCTCCACAGCCTAATTATTATTTTTGCAAGAACGCCTGCAAATCTGCAAATTGCCTCTTTGCATCTTCATAGCCTTGCTCGTATAAATTTTGTAGTTTTGCTGTATCTTTTTCCATACGATCTACTTGAAGCGGCACTTCTGGGCGAATAACAAATAAATTGCCAGCTTGTTCTTCTTTTTCAATATAGTGAAGTGTTTCATTATACACTTCATAACGATTCAGCATCGTGTTAACAAGGTTCGGATATTTTTTATAAGCTTTCGCAGCAATCCACCCAAATCTTGATTTTTTCTTTGCGTAACCATGATTTCTCGTTAAAATTACGACTGATTTTTTAAATCCATCTTCCTGTGCTTTACGAACTGGAATTGGATCAGAAATCCCACCATCTAACAGTTGTTTACCGCGGTAATTTACTACTGGTGCAATGAAAGGCAATGAACTAGACGCTTGTAATAAATTTAGCGCATCATCATTCGTTCCTTCTTTTTCAAAATAAACAGATTGCCCTGTTTCACAATCCGTCGTTCCTACAAGGAAACGTTCCGGGCTATTAAAGTATGTTTCAAAATCAAACGGCACATGCTTTTCTGGAATTTCGTGGAAAATGAAATCCATATCAAATAGCTGACGTTTTCTCCATAAGTTTTTATACGATAAATATTTCGGATGTGATGCATAATCAATATTGACCGTTTTATTTCTATTTCTTTGTCTGGAAAGATACGACGCTGCATGACAAGCACCAGCTGATACACCGATTACATATGGAAAATATAAATCTTGTTCCATAAAGTATTCTAATATCCCGCCCGTGTATACACCACGCATACCGCCGCCTTCTAATACTAACCCCGTATTTTCAAGCATGTTACTCTCTCCTATATATATATTGACTCTTTAATTATTCACCATGTTAAGTATCTTTTTCTATTATATATGAGTTCTTTCAGAAATTATATTTAAAAGACTTGAGAAAAAGGAGTTTTTTCTTCCAATTATATTTCCAAATGACCGGAGACATCCTTTATAAACCTTTGAATAAAGTCTTGCTCTTCTTTCGTATATCCATCTAAAAGTAACAACCACTTTTCTTCAGCTTGCTTATGCAATTTTTCATGAGCTTTATATATTTCATTCCCACTCTCCGTTAAGCTGAAGAAGATTTCTTTTTGATTATCTAACATTTGCATCTTCTCAACGAATTGCTTTTGAAACAACTTTGTACAAATTTTAGAGATTGCTCCCTTCGTCATGCCCATTTCTGTCGTAATTGCCGTTACATTCATCAAACCATTTTTTCCGATACATTCGATTACATGTAACTCAGATAAAGACATACTACTTACACCTGTCTCACGAAGAAACTTCTCGTTTTGTCGTTTTAAATGTTCTTCTTTTTTATGCAAAAGTGTACGAATGTCCGACAGTATTTCCATTTGCTTCGTTGTATGCTTCAATCCGTTCGCCTCCTAAGTTTCCAAAGAAACAATTTAACTATATACCATTTTAAAATTATTTTTTCATCTTTACAAGTGAGAAAATCATGTTAAAATAAATTTAGTTTCCAAGGAAACTAAAATACAAGGAGGTTAACAAGATGAAAAAATCTAAACTAACTTTCATTTTATATGTTGTCTGTATTAGTGCCTTACTCGGTTCCTTCGCTCAAAATATTTACACACCTATCTTACCGATGATTCAAAATTCTTTTCACACTTCTCTTTATCTTGTAAATGTAACAGTTTCACTTTTCACATTCGTTCTTGCAATTATGCAGCTCGTATATGGACCTTTAATTGATACAAAAGGGAGAAAATCTGTCCTTATCCCTAGTTTAGTCATTAGTACAATTGGTTCAATCGGATGTGCCTTTTCGGCAAACATTTATTTATTTCTCTTTTTTAGAGCTGTTCAAGCTATAGGAATAGCGGCTATACCTGTAGTTTCAGCAACGATTATCGGCGATTTATTTGAAGGAAAAGAACGCGGAGAAGCGATGAGCCTATACCAAATGTTACTTGCCCTCGCACCTGCAATGGCTCCTCTCATAGGTGGTTATCTTGGCAGTATAAATGGTCACTTATCTGTATTTCTCTTTTTATCTACACTTGGCATTATCTTATTAATTATAAACATTTCACTACTCCCAGAAACAAAGCCAAATATAATTAAACAATCTAAAGCACAAAAGAATTACTCTCTTATCTTAAAAAATAAAACTGGATTTTCTATTACTCTTATTGGCTTCATTCAATTTTGTATTTACTTTTGCTTTCTCGTTTTTTTACCGAGTATTTTAACAAATTCATTTCATTTAACTGTAAATAAAATTGGTCTTATGTTTGTACCAATGTCTCTTTCTATCATGCTAGGAAGTTTTTGCTACAAGTTTTTGCAAAAACGCCTCACAACAAAGCAAGCTTTATTTATTACGAGTTTCTTCAATATTATATGTGTCGTTTTATTCTCTTTCACATATAACATCAATATCCCATTCATCATTATCGTTACATCTTTGTACGGTTTTAGTATGGGACTTTCTATGCCAACTCACACTACTTTATTAACAGAAGAATTCGTACAAGAACGCGCAACAGCTATCGGTATGTACAACTTCATCCGCTATCTTGGTATGGGCACAGGGCCACTTATAGGTGGATTTCTTTTATTTAACCAAAATTACTTTTGGATTTTCTTCCTAGGCGCAATTATGTTTTTACTTGTAATCTTATATACAATGAAAATGCTAAGTTTTCATTCTGTACAAAAAGCAAAATAGAGCCCCCAAAAAGGTCGGCTCTATTTATCCTCTTTGATCCGCAACAATATGAATATCAATATACTTTGTTTGTCTCATAATTTCATTTACAATAGAGCCTTTTCGTATTTCTTCCCACCTTGTTCTAGCCGATTGTCCAAGTAAAATTTGCGTCACCTGTAATCTTTTTGCCACTTCAATAATAACATCTGCTGGCTTTCTTCCCTTTGCTTCTTCTAATACAAAACTTGCATCAAATTGATTCGTTAGCAACTTCCACTCTTCAATCGTCTGCTTTTTTCCAGCTGAAATAGAATCTATATTTTCCCTCTCAACGTTTAATACGTACAATTCAGCGTTTAACCGATCAGCCATGCGCCATCCCCGTCTTATTAATTTCTCCGCTGTTGAACTGTATTGTACACAAACGAGAATTTTTTCTTTCACTCCGATTGGTTCTATCACTGTTTGACTAATCTTTTCGTCCATATCGTCAGCGACTTCACGAAGCGATAATTCCCTAAGTGCTCCTAAATTATTAAGCGTAAAGAAATTTTGTAAGCTTTGCTGAATTTTTTCTTCTTTATATATCTTTCCGTCTATTAACCTCTTCCGAAGTACTTCCGGTGTTGCATCAACGAGCTGAATTTCATTTGCTTTTTGTAAAATAAAATCTGGAATTCGTTCTCTTACTTTTACATTCGTAATTTGAGCTACAATATCATGAACACTTTCTAAATGTTGAATATTAAAAGCTGATAATACCGATATACCAGCCTCTAACAATTCCTGCACATCCATATAACGTTTCTTATGTTTAGAACCAGGAACATTACTATGCGCAAGTTCATCCACTACGACTACTTGAGGCGCGCGTTTTTTTATTCCTTCCACATCAAGCTCATAAAATACCTTTCCTTTATACTGTATTTCTTTCAAAGGAACTTTTTCTAAATCAGCAATTGCTTCTTCCGTCTCTTTTCTTCCATGCGTTTCAATTAAACCAATTACAATATCAATTCCATCTTTTTTCATTTCCCTTGCATCAAAGAGCATTTTATAACTTTTTCCTACGCCTGGAGCTGCTCCTACATATAACTTTAACTTTCCCCGATTTTGTTGCCGAATATATTCTAAATATTCCTCTGGCGTTCGCCTTTGAAACTTCGGTTCATAATCATCCGCATACAAAATAAACACTACCTTTCATTCGAAACAACGCTACCTCAATCCGTTAGATTGAGGTAGCACTGTTACTATTTCATTAATTTCTGTAATGCCAAATTTAGCTTTAAGACGTTTACGCGGGTCTCTCCAAATAAACCAAGTGCAGCACCTTCTGTTTGATCTTTAATCAATTGATTAAGTTTTTCTTTCGGAATATTCGTTAATTTCGAAATGCGATCCACCTGCACCGAGGCCGCCTTTGGACTAATATCAGGATCAAGCCCTGAACCTGAATTTGTCACTAAATCTATCGGTACTTCTGTTACTGGAACTCTCGGATTTTGTTTCTTCCACTCTTCAATACTTTTCTCTACTCGTTTCTCTAAATCTGGATTAGATGGTGCATAGTTATTTGAACCAGATGCTTCAGCCTTATATTCAATACTAGAAACACGCCCTTGAAAATAACGTGGATCCGTGAAGTTTTGCCCGATTAATTTAGAACCAATCACTTCATTTTTATCATTATATATTAGACTTCCATCCGCATTATCCTTCATTACTGCTTGTGCAATACCAGTAACAATAAGCGGGTATACAAGTCCGCACAACACTAGAAATGTAAAAGTAATACGGATAATTGGTGATAGTATACTTTGTTTCTTCTCCATCTTTTTCCCCTCTTCCTTATATGAACAAGCCGACAATTATATCAATTACTTTAATTCCAATGAACGGAACGATAACTCCACCAAGCCCATAAATAAGTAAGTTTCGGCTAAGCAATGCATTAGAACTCATCGGTTTATATGCGATACCTTTCATCGCTAACGGAATGAGTAATGGAATAATAACAGCGTTAAATATTAATGCTGATAAAATAGCTGACAGTGGTGATGTTAATTTCATAATGTTCAATGCCTCCATTTGCGGAATCGCAAGTGTAAACATTGCTGGAATGATTGCAAAATATTTTGCTATATCATTCGCAATACTAAACGTCGTTAAAGCACCTCGCGTCATTAACAATTGCTTACCGATTCCTACAACCTCAATAATTTTCGTTGGATTCGAGTCTAGATCAATCATGTTTGCCGCTTCTTTCGCTGCTGTCGTACCACTGTTCATCGCTAATCCAACGTCCGCCTGTGCTAATGCTGGAGCATCATTTGTACCATCACCTGTCATCGCTACAAGTTTCCCTTTATCTTGCTCTGCTTTAATGACAGCAATTTTATCTTCCGGTTTACACTCGGCAACGAATTCATCTACTCCAGCTTCTTTTGCAATGGTTGCTGCTGTTAACGGATTATCACCTGTACACATAACCGTTTTAATCCCCATTTGGCGTAACTGTTCAAAACGCTCACGCATACCCGGTTTTACTGTATCCTTTAAATAAATTAAACCGTAAATACGATTATCTACTGCAACTACAAGTGGTGTTCCGCCCTCTTTTGAAATTAAGTCTGCTTTTTGATTTACATCTTTCGGAATTGTTCCGCCTTGTGACTCAACCCATTCAATAACGGCACCTACAGCACCTTTTCTCACTTTCGTTCCGTCTTGTAAATCAACACCACTCATTCTCGTTTCTGCTTTAAACGGAACAAACTCACCTTGTTCTGCAAGTTCTCTATTATATGATATAGATTTTCCCTGCACATACTCGATAACAGATCGACCTTCTGGTGTTTCATCTAAAACAGAACTAATAGCGGCCCACTTTCCAACTTGCTCAATCGTTTCATTTCCTACAGGTAATAATGTATGAGCCATTCGGTTCCCAAAAGTAATTGTACCTGTTTTATCTAAAATAATTGTATTAATATCGCCCGCAGCTTCTACTGCTTTCCCTGACATCGCTAGCACGTTAAATTTTGTCACCCGATCCATCCCCGCAATACCAATCGCTGATAGCAAACCACCAATTGTCGTTGGAATTAAACATACTAACAACGCTACAAGTACAGCAGTATCAATTTGAAAACCTAAATAATTTGTAAAAATCGGCAACGTCACAACGACGATCAAGAAAATAAGAGTTAAGCTCGTTAATACTGTATTTAAAGCAATCTCATTCGGCGTTTTTTGACGAGCAGCTCCTTCTACTAAAGAAATCATTTTATCGATAAATGATTCACCAGGATTACTCGTAATGACAATTGTAATTTCATCACTTACGACCATCGTTCCACCTGTTACGGAACAAAAATCACCGCCTGCTTCTTTTATAACAGGAGCTGATTCACCTGTAATTGCAGATTCATCTACAGATGCTAATCCTTTGATTACTTCGCCATCACTTGGAATCATTTCTCCTTGTTTTACGATAACAACGTCACCTTTTCTAAGATCAGTTGCTGAAACTTGGACAATGTCTCCATTTTCTTTTACTACATTTGCAAACACATCTTTCTTCGACTGCTTTAAAGAATCGGCTTGCGCTTTACCACGACCTTCTGCTAATGCTTCTGCAAAATTCGCAAATAAAACTGTAAATAATAGAATGAGAGAAACTGTTATATTAAACCATCCTGGTATACTACTAGAACTGCTTGGAAGAAAAGATAAAATGAACGTAATGATAAATCCAATTTCCACAACGAACATAATCGGATTCTTTATCATGACTTTCGGATTCAATTTCGCAACGGATTGCTTCATCGCATGTGTTACGATATCACGATCCATCGTTTTCGCTTGTCTAACTTCATCTTCTACAGCATGTATTTGTGACTCATTTAATTGTTTTTCTTTTACTACTACCGGTCTCATCATTTACCCTCCATTACTTCAATGTAAGAAATTCTGCAATTGGACCGAGTACTAACATCGGGAAGAATGTTAATGCACCGACAATTACAATTGTTCCAATGAAGATGCCACCAAATAAACTATTATCTGTACGGAACGTTCCGACTGTTTCTGGCACTACCGTTTTTTCTTTCAATGAAGCTGCCACAGCTAGCATCGTAATTAAACTGAAGTAACGTCCTAAAAACATAACTAAACCAGTCGTAATATTCCAAAACGGTGTATTATCTCCTAATCCTTCAAATCCAGATCCGTTATTCGCAGCTGACGATGTATATTCATATACCACTTGCGTCAAACCGTGGAAACCGGAATGAGAAATAGCATCCGTCCCTAAATTTGTTGAAAGAGCTAATGCCGAAAATCCTAAAATGAGCAATGGATGAAATAAAATCGTGACCGCGATTAATTTCATTTCCTTACCTTCAATCTTTTTACCTAAAAACTCTGGTGTCCGTCCAACCATTAACCCAGATATAAACACCGCGATAATTGCATACATAATAATGTTTACAAAACCTGCTCCAACGCCACCATACACAGTATTTAACATCATATTTACAAGCGGAACTAAACCGCCAATTGGTGTTAACGTATCATGCATCGTATTAACAGCGCCTGTTTCAGCAGCTGTCGTTACCGTTGCGTATAGTGAAGAAAATACTGTTCCAAATCGTACTTCTTTCCCTTCTGTACTTCCTTGTACATGTTCGATACCCATTCCATTTAATGCCGGATTCCCATTTAGTTCAGATGTCGTAATCGTTATAAATCCTAGTAAAAACACCATAAAAAGTGATACGAAAAGGATGCGACCTTGTTTTTTATTTCCTACCATTCGCCCGTACGTAAATGGAAGTGCTGTTGGTAATAACATCATAAGCATCATTTGCAAAATATTACTCATTTGTCCTGGATTTTCAAAAGGATGCGTAGAGTTCGCTCCGAAAAATCCACCGCCGTTATTTCCAAGTTCCTTTATGGAAACGAATGATGCAACAGGTCCACGTAATATACTTTGCTTTGCCCCATCAATCGTTTGTGCTGTAACCGCCCCATCTAACGTTTGCGGTACGCCAAGTGCGACAAAAACTAGTGCCGCAATAAATGCAATAGGAAGAAACACTCTCGTTAACGCTCTCGTAAAATCAACGAAAAAGTTACCAAGTTCTTTTCCAGCAAGTCCTCTTATAAAAGCCATAACGAGCGCTAATGTCGTTGCTGGTGCCGCAAACATTAAAAATGTAATTCCGATTAATTGTGATAAATAAGATAAACCATTTTCACCGCTATAATGCTGTAAGTTTGTATCAGCCATAAAACTAATTGCTGTATTAAAAGCGAGCGTAGGCTCCATCCCTTCAATATGCGCTGGATTTAGTGGCAGCACACCTTGTAATCTGAAAATGAAGTATACGACAACGATCATAAATCCATTTAATAAAACTAATGATAATGCGTACTGTTTCCACGTTTGATTGTATGCTTTTACACCCGTAATTTTAAAAATAAGTTTTTCAAAAGGCCCGAATACTTTATCTAACGTTTTGCTACCTTGAAAAGCTTTTTCTAAATAAATCCCCGTTGGCTTTGCTACTAAAATAAACAAGAGCATTGTAATAATGACTGCAACCCAAATCATAATGAATGATTCCCCCTAATTAAAACTTCTCTGGATTTAATAATGCATACACTAAATACACTGTAATTGCTGCGACAATAACCGATAAGACAATCATCATGATTGCTTTCCTTCTTTCACAACTTTATCTGACCAACTTGCAAGACTTGCCATCGATGCAACTAATAAAATAAAAATCCCGACCATTACAACATCTAACATAACTATCCCTCTCTTTTTGTTAAAATTTACCATTTAAATATTAAAAAAGAACACTGAGCTCTACTCAGTGTTCAAAAAATGAACAACAAAAAGTAAACCTCCTCTCTAAACGCTTACGAGGTTAGCTGTCGGATTCGGGCCTAAAGAGTAGCCCTACTTTCAAAACTGAAAGATTCACCCCAAGTGACGATGCACAAAATTGGTTCCCCCGCTCCATTTCTGGAACTCAGCGATTTTAGGTTTTTTTGGAAATTTTATGAATGATTTATGAGAGTAAATATACTCCTCTATATTTCACTTGTAAAGGGGTAAATTACTGAAAATAATAATATTTACATTCATTTAAACGCTTACATTGAAGATTATTACTGTTATTTCATCTATTTTCTTTATTTCTCTTTTCTTTTCTTAAAAATGACCTTTTAAATATGAAATAAAAAGAGCGAATGACATGAAGTGCATAGCTTGTTGCACTCAGCATTCGCTCTTTTTTATTCAACCTTTATTCTCCTCGTAAAAATGCACGTAAATTTCTCCCACGAATATAAACTTGTGTCAATTCTGCATGTAGCTGCTCATACTCGGTAATATCCATCTCTAAATACAAAGCATCTTTTGATGGTAATATAATATATGGCCCTGGAAAAAGGGGATCAATCTGGACCAATTCTTGAACTCGCTCTACCGATACTGCCCAACGATTTGCTATATCTCCAAGTAATAGTACCTTCATCATTTCTTCCCCCGCCCTATTCAAAAAATAAAAAAGAAATATTATCACAATTTGTAAACACGACAAACTTAGCTCCAATGGTTTCATAGAGCCTCGCTGGATATCGTTTATTCCTTGTAACAACAGTAATAGGTGCTTGAAAAGAAAAACGAATGTGTTCTGTGAAGAAACTAACGATTGGAAGCTCATCCCCTAGTAAAATGACCTTCTTAATACACTCACAAATACTAGTAAAATCCTGCTCCTTACTACAACTATAAGTCCAATCAAACCCACAATTCCTAACTTCAGCCGCTACCTCTTCATTTGCTGTAAAAATAACTAACTCATGTTGAAATGCAACTAGATCTCTTAAACTATTTACCTTACTTTCTTCTCCAACACAAATAAGTGTTAGTTCCATGTACCTCATCCTCCTTAGTATAAAAGAAATCAAACATAGATTGATATTCCCCTATACTAATCAGATCGATGAAGTGATGTATCCATCATGGCACCGTCCTCTCTCAAGACGCTTACGAAGTTAGCTGTCGGATTCGGGCTTTGAGAGTAGCCCTACTTTCAAATTTGAAAGATTCACCCCTAGTGACACTGCACAAATTGGTTCCTCCGCTCCATATAATTGGACTCAGCGTTTACAAAAAAATATATTCTGGCTGATATATTACTCCTGTATTTTGAAAAAGTAAACAGAAAAAAAGCCAGTTATAAAACTGGCTTTTCACTTATCTATACACGCGTTCTATTCACTTTATACGCAAAATGATTCGTTGGTCCATGACCACTACCAATATTCAATGGCTCTTCAATTGCTATACTAATAAATCGTTTTGCTTCTTGAACAGCATCTTCAATTGAGTATCCTTTCGCAAGTCCTGCTGTAACCGCTGAAGCAAATGTGCACCCACTTCCGTGCGTTTGCTTTGAAGGAATTCGCTCGCTTCTAAACTCAATAAATTCTTCTCCATCAAAGAGGAAATCAATTACTTCATTACCTTGATATTCTGCATGTCCGCCCTTCATAAGCACATATTTAGCACCTAATTCGTGCAATACTTTTGCAGCTTCCTTACTATCTTCAACATTATGAATCTCCATCCCAGTTAACACTTCTGCTTCTGGGACATTCGGTGTTATAACAGTTGCTACTGGTAATAAATATTCTTTTAATGCTTGAACTGCTTCTTGCTGTAATAATGATGCACCGCCTTTTGCAATCATAACGGGATCTAGCACAATATTATTCCAGCCAAACTTTTTAATTTGTTCTGCAACAATTTGAATTATTTCACTACTAAATAACATTCCTAGTTTCACTGCATCTGGTGTTACATCCGTACCAATTGAATTCAGCTGTTCTGTAATACCTTCTAATGGAACAGGATATACCCCTTGAACGCCAAGCGTGTTTTGAGCAGTAATTGCCGTAATAGCCGTCATTCCGTATACACCAAGCTCTTGGAATGTTTTTAAATCTGCCTGAATTCCAGCACCGCCGCCGCTATCAGACCCTGCAATTGTTAAAGCTTTATTCACTTTCATCCCACTCATCCTTTTCTATCCAAAATAGCGATGATAAATCGTTTTTGCTTCGCTTATATCTTTCGTTCCATGTACGAGCACACGGCCATCTTTAAAGGCTACTAACCTCTTGTCTTCAACAGAAAATGATAGTAAATATGGATTTATATTTAAATCATTTACACGACCTTCCAACAACTCTTTATATTGTTCAAAATTCATTTCATCTTTATGAGGTGGTCTAATTTGAACTGTATTTCGCCCGCATAAAACTGCTGTTTTTGATGTGTTTTCTTTATTTAAATACGGATATAATGCATTCTCTCCGCATGAAGGACAATTATGCTGGCGAAGTTTTTGCACATTCATACATGAATACTCATTCTTCCACATATCAAACGATACAAGCCCATCTCGAAGTGATTCGTAATCTTCTACTAACAGTTTAAGAGCTTCTGTTACTTGATGAGAAACGACAAGAGATACAGCAGGTGATATAATACCCGCTGTATCACATGTTGCCCCGCCAAGCGGAATCGACTGTAATAAACATGATAAACATGGTGTTTTACTAGGAAGGATTGTGTAAGAAAGACCGTAACTACCTACACATGCACCGTAAATCCATGGAATAGAATATTTTTGTGATATATCATTTACAATAAAGCGCGTTTCGAAATTATCAGTCGCATCAATAATTACATCAACATTTATAACAAGTTCTTCTAGCTCTTCAGCTGTTACATCTTGAACGAGAGCTTCTATTGTTACATCACTATTAATCTCTTCTAAACGTTTTTTAGCCGCTATAGCTTTTGGAAGATTATTCTTTACGTCGCTCTCTGCATACAATTGTTGTCTTTGTAAATTACTCCAATCTACATAATCACGGTCAACAATTGTTATCTTGCCAACACCTGCTCTTACAAACATCTCTGCATTTGCACTACCTAATGCACCTGCACCGATAATAAGCACATGCTTTTCTCTTATCTTTTGCTGTCCTTCTTCTCCAATTGGAGAAAATAGTTCTTGGCGAGAATATCGATTATTCAACTACGCTCATTCCTTCTAAAGGACTACTTGCAGTTGCACAACGCTTACGTGCAATGCGACCTGCTTCAAATCCTAAACGGCCTGCTTCAATACTTAATTTCATTGCTTGTGCCATTTTAATAGGATCTTTTGCTCCTGATACAGCTGTATTTAATAACACGCCATCTGCTCCTAATTCCATTGCAAATGCCGCATCAGCTGGGCTACCAATACCGGCATCAACGATAACTGGTACTGTCGCTTGTTCAATAATGAAGCTCAAATTTAATGGATTTACAATACCAAGTCCTGATCCGATTGGAGATGCTCCTGGCATAATCGCATGCACGCCAAGCTCTTGTAATTTACGTGCTAATACAACATCATCAGATGTATACGGAAGTACGATAAATCCTTCTTCCAGTAACATTTCAGATGCCTTTAATGTTTCTACCGGATCAGGTAATAACGTTCTATCATCACCAATAACTTCTACCTTTATCATGTCACAAAGCCCAGAAGCTTTTGCTAATTTTGCAATACGAACAGCCTCTTCAGCATTTTTTGCTCCTGCTGTATTTGGTAATAACGTATATTTTTTCACATCAAGTTTCTCTAATAAATTAGGTTGCTTTGCATCAAAGATATCCATACGACGTACTGCAAACGTTAAAATTTCAGCTTCAGAAACGTCAATTGCCTTTTGCTGTACGTCAAAATCAGGGAATTTACCTGTTCCTAATAAAAGTCTAGAATGAAATGAAAATGGTCCAATGTTTAACATAATCAACCGCCTCCTACGAAAGTTACAATCTCAATTTGGTCTCCATCAAAAACAGATGTATCTGTATGATCATCTTTTTGTAAAATATCTTTATTACGCTCTACTACAACAATTCTGTTATCTAGCTCTAAATGTGTAAGTAGCTCAGCTACTGTTTTTACACTCGCTGGCACTTCAATTTGGTTACCATTAATTTTTAAATTCAAACTTCCATCCCCTTTCTAAACTCTTCTAGAAAGCAATGAATCTAGCAAATGATTCTCTTGCTTTCCTTCTATTAAATCAGCCATATATTGGCCAGAAATAGGACTTAATAAAATACCGTTTCGATAATGGCCCGTGCAAGCATATAAACCTTTTATTTCTTCATGCTCTCCCATATAAGGAGCTTCATGATTCGATTGTGGTCTTAATCCTGCCCACGTGCTTTCCCATTCTGCTTCTTTTAAAGCTGGCAATATTGTATAAGCACGCTCTAATATAGAAGTTATACTTTCTGGCTGCACAGTTTTATTGAACGTATGTGGCTTCATTGTTGCCCCAATTACGTAACGTCCACCGCGCTTTGGAGTAATGTAAAATCTTTCTTGAAAAATAGGTGCTTTTAAAAGTTGTTTTCTACTTCTTACCGCAACCACTTCTCCTTTAACTGGATATGTACCCCAATCGCGGTGAAAATAACTGAGTAACTTCGTGCTCCATGAACCTCCTGCAATAACGACTTTCTCACATGTGAAAATACCTTCACTTGTAATAACTCCAGTCACTTTATTATTTTCAATACGGATATCAAATACTTCTGTCTGTTCATATATATCAGCACCGGAAATCGCTGCAGAATGTGCGAATGCTTTCGTAAGCTCTGGTGCAATAACATGACCGTCTTTCGGATAATATACTGCTCCTATAATAGATTCGGATAGATATGGCTCTTTTTCCCGCACATGGTCTCCCGTTAGAAAATAAGAATCTTCACCTGTTTTCTGCTGCCAATCCATAATGTGAAGAATTCTTTCCTTCTCATCTTCATTTTGAGCAATACGATAAATTCCTTTTTCTTCATATCCAATATCAACACCCGTCTTTTCACGTAAAACTGCTGCAAGTTGTGGAAATATAGCTCGGCTTTCTCTAGCAAGTTCAAATAGCGGATCATACGCATCCCATTCTGCCTGAACACCAAGTAAACCAGCAGCTGCTTTTGAAGCTTCCGATGCAATACTTTGCTTCTCCACAATCGCTACTTTATGTCCTCTTTCTGCTAGAAAATGTGCAACTGAACTACCAATTACACCACCACCAATAATCGCTACATCATACTTCTCACACATGTTTTTCCGCCCACTTTCTTATTGATTCCTTATAAGATTTCGCTTTGCTATACGGGTTACTACTACTTACAATTCCAGACATAACTGCTATACCGCTTACACCGTTAGTAAGAACATCCACTGTGTTTTCTGGGGTAATTCCTCCAATTGCTGTAATCGGTATAGATAAACACCTTGCAATGTCTGAAATTTCTTCAAGCCCTCTCGCTGGCACACCTTTTTTACAATCTGTCGGAAATACATGGCCATAAACGAGTGAATCCGCTCCATTTTTAAAAGCTACTATTGCTTCATCTAGCGAATGCACAGAATAACCGACATGCAAATACGAAAACTTTTCTTTCACTGACTTTACATCTGTACTTCGATATCCTAGTTGAACACGAGGAATATTTAATAAAATTGCAATATCAATTCGATCGTTTATGACAATTTTAGAAGCTGGAAAGCCCTCCATTAATAGACTTTCCACACCTTCATATAATTCCTTCGTACTCTTCTCACGCTCACGAATATGCAAATAATCAATCTCACTCTCAATTTGCATCGCTACATTCACTAACTCTTCGAATGGCATATGGCCATTTGAGATTACGTGGAGCTCATTTTTCATATTCATTCGCCTACTTTAAAATATTTTCGAATAATTCATCGGCTGGGACGGTTTCATTCGTCATTCCTTTGTCCTTCAGCCACTTATTTTGTTTCTCCCAAGATTCTTTTGAATCTGATAAGAATGGCTCATCTTTCGTTTCCATCTTCTCTAATAAAATTTTCATACTTTCCTTTTCAACTTCTGGCACAAGTGGGAAGTTTTCTTTTTCTTGATGATTTAATAAAATATTCAATGCTTCATCTGGGTTTTTCTTCATGAAATCATAGCCTTTTTTCGTACCACGTAAGAAAGCTTGCAACGCCTCTTTATCTTTTTTCAACGTTTTATCACCTGTTACAAACACAAGCTCATGATAGTTTGGTACTCCGTAATCAGCTGGATTAAAGTACGCTGGTTCATGGCCTTCATGACGCATAACAGGTACTTCATGGTTAATGTATGCCCCTGTTACCGCATCTACTTTCTTCGTAATTAATGCTGGTACTAAATCAAAGCCAACATCTACTACTTTCACTGTATCAGGATTACCACCAGCTTCTTTTACCATCGTTTTTAAATACATCTCACTTAATGGTGTTCCAGAGTATCCTACTGTTTTTCCTTCTAAATCTTTCGGTGATTGAATGCCCGCTGATTTCAGTGATACAACATGATTTAATGGTGAACGTACGACAGCCCCAATTGATTTCACTGGAATTTGCTCATTCGCTTTCGCCATAACAACATCTGGCTGATAATACAAGCCAACTGTCACCTTCCCTGCTGCTGCCAGCGTTAATGGATCAGTCGGATTAGAAGGGAATTTAATATTTACCTTTACACCTTCTTCTTTAAAGTATCCTTTTTCAATTGCTGCATAGATAAAGCTATGTACCGCATTTGGATACCAATCTAACATGACTGTTATTTCTTTCTCTTTTTTACTTTTGTCTGATGCTGAATTACTCGAACATCCTGCAATTATTGCAATTAATAATGTAAACACAAAGATGCGCTTTAAAAATTTCATGAATGCTTCCTCCAACTAATGAATTTCTTTTCTAATATGGAAATAATTACGACGAAGAAAATAGCTAATAATGATAACAATACAATAGGTGCAAATACGCCAGCTCCATCTAACTGCGTCATCATTCTCTTACTGAAATATCCAAGCCCAGCTTGTGCACCGAGCCATTCTCCAATTGCTGCTCCGATAACACTAAGCGGAACTGCAATTTTTAAAGCTGAGAAAAAATAAGGAAGAGCAGACGGCAACTTTAATTTAAGAAAAATATCTCTTTTTGTTGCTCCATATGTAACTAAGAGCTCCTCCCATTCTTTTTTCGTACTACGCAGTCCATCATACGTATTGACCGCAATTGGGAAAAACGTAATTAAAACTGTGACAACAACCTTACTCCAAATTGTATATCCAAACCATAAAACAAATAGCGGAGCAAGCGCAGTAATCGGAATCGTTTGTGAAGCAACTAATAATGGATAAAATGCTCTCTCCATCCATGTACTCGCATTCATTAACATCGCTAGCCCTACACCTAATACGATAGAGATAACAACACCTATTAAAACGACGTATAACGTTGCAGGTAAATGAACTGTAAATAATATGTCTTTTAGTTTCCATATCTTCATTAAAATCGCAGAAGGTGACGGTAAAATGTACATCTCATCTACAATTCTTGCTCCTATTTCCCACACAGCTAGTAAAATACTAGAAAGTGTAATAGCAGGAACTAATTCTTTCAATCGGTTCATCACACAAGTACCTGCCTTTGTAACATACTAAGAAGCTCATCTTTCAGCGCTAATACTTCCGGTTTATATAAATCTTTTCGTGTTCTGTTATGATCAAGCGGTACAGTCCGCTCAGTCAAAGTCGTTATCGGCTGCTGTTCCACTACTAAAACTCGGTTTGAAAGAAATAACGCTTCTTCAACATCATGAGTAATGAATAAAATTGTTTTTTCCCACTCTTGCCATTGTTCAAACAACCATTCTTGCAAAGAGGTCTTCGTTAAAGCATCCAACGCACTAAATGGTTCATCTAACAGCAATATCTCCCCGCCTGTTAATAAAGTTCGAATAAAAGATACACGTTGTCTCATACCACCAGATAAATCTTTCGGATATTTTTTCTCATACCCTTGCAAACCAAATTTATGTAACAGTTCCTTTGCCTTTACTTCTGCTTCTTTCTTCTGTACACCTTGGCACTCTAGCGGCAGGGCAGCATTCTCAATAATTGTTCTCCACGGCAAAAGCATATCTTTTTGCGGCATATATCCTACAGGATGGTTCTTTGTTTCTGTCAGTTCTATCTGTCCAGTACTTACCTTTTCTAGACCTGTAATAAGGCGAAATAAAGTACTTTTTCCACATCCACTCGGTCCGATAATACTGACAAACTCTTTCTCATGTATAGAAGCATTTAATTCATGGATGATTGGTTTCTCATCGTAATGAAAAGAAACATTATGAAACTGTAGTATGTTCTTGCTCCTCAAATCCCCACATCTCCTTACGATAGGACATATCCCAGAATAAATATTCAAATCGACTGGAATATAAGAAGATCTCCTCTAATCTTTCTAGTTCTTTCTCAGACTTTCCAACTGCCATTTCATTTAATAAATCTATTAACCAAATACAAAGATTACCGTATTCTTCCGAACTATATCCTTGAATCCACTCACCAAAAAACTCATGATCTCTTGCTCCAGGAATATCATTTAAACGCTTTCCAATTTCCCAATAGCTCCACATACATGGAAGAAGCGCTGCTATTAATTCCGCAAATGTGCCATTTTGAGATACAGACATCATGTAATTTGTATAAGCTAAATTTTTAGCAGATGGTTTCGCAGACTCTATCTCCTCTATAGAAATTCCAAGTCTTTTTGCATATTGTTTATGGATTGTCATTTCGCCATTTAATATTCCATCAATTTGTTCAGCGAACTTTCCCATTACTTGTGGATTCGTTGCTTTTACAACACCAATCGCATATAACTTTGCATAATCTAGCAGATATAAATAATCTTGAATAATATAATACTGGAATTTATCTTTTTCTAACGTGCCATCTCCCATACCCACTACAAACGGATGATTATGACTCATCTCCCAAACCGGTTGCACAGTTTCTAATAATCTATCGCAAAATTTCATTTCTCTATCCCCTTTCAATATATGTATCTAAATAAAAAACCACTTCTATATATAAGAAGTGGTTACAGCAAATAAAGTTATACATTTATTCGATGTTCCACTTCCCTTCGCTAGTATTACCTAGATCAGGTGTTGTAAGGGTTAAGGATTATTCCTCTCTCAGCAAGTCAAGCACCCCTAGTGGTTTCAATATGAAATTTTCAAATAAAAAAGCCCCGTTTCTATACGCAAAGAAACGGGGACTCATTGTTAGTGTCCGAATTGCTTCCCTACGCTAGCATAATCTAGATCAGGTAATAAAAAGGATCAAAGGCTTACGGCCTACTCTCAGCTGGCAACACCAGCTCTCCTAGCAAACTATAAAATTATCACTGTCAGTATAACACCCTAATAAGACATCATCAACTTTTTTAATTTTCTTAATTATCAACATAATATCAAAATTATACAATACATACATTCTATTTTAGAAAATAAAACCCCAATTAATTGTATAAAAAGGAATCATTATCCTCAAAAAATTTATTTTTATATTGATTTCATATTACATTTATGTGAATACCCCCACTATATTATATCTTTATACTATAATAAAATTACAACTATACAACTAGAGGAGGTCTCTATTCCATGAATATGAAAGCTACTGCTTTAACAGCAACTACTGTAGCGATTGCTTCTTTACTTCCTTCTATGGGTGAAACAAATGTACAAAAAGCAAACGCTGAACAATTATCTAATATTAAAACTGGGTATGTCAAAGTCGATCAAGTAGCATTACATACAGAAGATAACGTAAAAAGCACATCAATTGATACAATTCGCTTTAATACAAAAGTGAACATCCTTGAAACAACTAATGGTTGGTATAAAGTATCTGTTCATAATAAAGTAGGTTATGTACAAAAAGATGCTATTTTACTAAAAAACAAACTTCAATCTAATGATCAATACATCGTTAATGCTAATGCATTAAACGTTCGCTCTGAACCTAATTTAGAATCTTCCATTTTAGATGTATTACCAAATGGTAAGTTTATTACCGTTCAAGAAGATCAAGGCGAATGGTATAAAATATCACATAATGGCCAAACAGGTTACGTACAAAAAGCATTCATCTCTAATGGTTCACAACCCTTAGTAAAAGGAATCACCGTTCAAAATAATACAAAATATACTGTTGCAACACCTAATCTAAATGTACGTAGCACCGCTAGTACAAGTAGCGCTCTACTCGGTTCATTACAAAACGGTACACAAGTACAAGTAGTAGAAACTGTAGGTACTTGGTATAAAATTCGTTTTGGCACAGGATACGGATATGTAGCAAAACACTATGTAGTACAAAATCAACCACAAGCTAAAACAGATCAACCTTCATCAATTCCAGCTGCTTTCAAATTCCCTGCTCAAGGAAGAATTAGCTCAACCTTTGATATACGCTGGGAACAAATGCATTATGGTATAGATATTGCCGCTCCAGGAAACGTCTCTATCCAAGCTGCTGCTGCAGGTAAAGTTGTGAAATCTTATTATTCAGCTAGCTATGGCAATGTTGTTTTCATTGCACATCAAATCAATGGGAAATTATATACAACTGTTTATGCTCATATGAAGGATCGCACTGTACAAGCTGGTGATCAAGTACAAACTGGACAATTAATAGGTCATATGGGAAACACAGGTCATTCATACGGGCAGCATCTTCATTTTGAATTACATAATGGAGAATGGAATTTTGAAAAAACAAATGCAGTAAATCCACTGCCATATTTAGTTAGGTAAATTGTATGCCACGCAATATACCTCTTATAATTGAATACGTAGCCTTTTTAGGTTTAATCTGTTGTTTAATCATTTACAATACAAACATTGTATTTTTATCTATTATTATTGCTTTTGTTGCATTAGAAATTATGATGGAATCATTTCAAGTGCAACTAAAACAAAAAATTGCCCATATTTATAATGCTATTTTTCTTTTGAGTGCTCTCATAACAAATATAATTAGTAATGGCTTTTATTTATCTACTGTATTTCCAGTATTCTTTATGGCTGTTTTATTATTTGTAGCTAGATATATTAATGTCCCTTATACCCAAAAACAAAAACAAGAACAAGAAGCTTAGAAAGAGGAGACACTGTGTACCAATCTTTCAAAGATGCTCCAATAAAATACATATTGCATTTGTATAAGAAAGCCAATACTTTTTTTGGTATACAAGGAAGTTATACTGCACAACTTCTCCTATATGGAATGTTGTTTCTTGTCTTAATCACTTTCTCCTTGTTTTACTAACAAAAAAGGATCTCACATAAATAATCTGTACCCTTTGTAAAGGACATTTTAAAAAAAGTTAGGCGGCATCAAGAAGATGATTTCTGTATTCGACAGGAGTCATCTTCTTTAAATTCCACTGATATCTATGC